>DATGXO010000149.1:0-49429 GCA_035298965.1 Opitutaceae bacterium
GGACTGCAGCGCGAACGCTCGGTTCATATGACGCGTGACATGCTTGCAGACTGCATCTCGAGTTTTGCATTTGAATCGAAGCACTCAGTCTCTTCGGCCGCGCGCCAACTTTCGAGCGCCTTGGCGCAATGCTCCATCGACAGCAATCTACCTCTGTTTCTAGGTGCAGTGCTCGCCCGCATTAAGCCGAACAAAACAGAGAGAGTCGGAGAACTCGTTTCGGCGCTGGTTACCGCACTTGAGCAAGATCCCACACAGTCGAGCGCTGCGTTGGAAACCTTGCGCGTTCTACCGGGTGTTGCTGCGTTCGATCTCTACGACACCTACGGCTTCCCGCTCGACATGACCCAGCTGCTCGCCGCCGAGCGCGGGCTCACGGTCGACGTAGCCGGCTTCGAGGCCGAGATGGAGAAGCAGCGCGAGCGCGCCCGCGCCGCGCAGAAGAAGGAAGTCATCGTCGCCGCCACCGAGGGCAGCGAGACCGTCGAGCACCAGCCCACGAAGTTTGTCGGCTACACCGAGCTCGAGTCCGAGGCCAAGCTCCTTGAGGTCGTCCGCGCCGACAAGGACACCTTCCTCGTCTTTGACCAGACGCCATTCTACGCCGAGATGGGCGGCCAGATTGGCGACACCGGCACGGTCACGATCGGCGGCCAGTCGCTCGCCATCGCCGACACCGTCAAAGACAAGTCCGGCCGCTACCTGCACAAGCTCGCGACCTCAGCCACCAACTCCCAACTTCCAACTACCAACTCCTCCGCCACGCTCTCCGTCGACCGCGAGCGTCGTCGGGCGATCAGCCGCCATCACAGCGCCGAGCATCTGATCCACTGGGCGTTGCGGTCGACCCTCGGCACTCATGTCCGGCAGGCCGGCACGCACAAGACCGCCGACCGCATGCGCTTCGACTTCTCGCACTTCGAGGCGCTCACGCCCGAGCAGGTCCGCACCATCGAAGCATCCGTCAACGAGCGCATCTTGGACAACGCCCTCGTCGACACCTACGAGACCGAGTTCGACAAGAAACCCGAGGGCACGCTCGCCTTCTTCGGAGAAAAATACGGCAAGGTCGTGCGCGTCGTCGACATCGGCGGCTACAGCCGTGAGCTCTGCGGCGGCACCCACGTTTCCACGACAGGCGAAATCGGCCTCGTGAAGATCGTCGCCGAGATGGCTATCGCCGCCGGCACCCGGCGCCTCGAGGTCGTCGCCGGCCAGGCCGCGCTCGACTTCATCGCCGCCCGCGAAGCCGCCCTCGCCGCCGTCAGCGCCTCGCTCTCCGCCGGCCCGCAGGATGTCGCGAAGAAACTCGACGCCCTGCTCGCGCAGAAAGCCGAGCTCGAGAAGAAGCTGAAGGCCTTCGAGCAGAAAGCCGCCGCCGGCTTCGCCGACGAACTCGCCGCCAAGGCGGTCGAGAAGAACGGCCTGAAATTTGTCTCCGCCGTCGTCACCGTCGACAGCCCCGACGCTCTCCGCGCCCTCGGCGCGCAGATCCTCGCCAAGCTCGGCGAAGGCGTCGTGCAGCTCGGCGCCGCCATCGGCGACAAGGCCTCCGTCGCCGCGTTCTGCTCGCCCGCCGCGATCAAGGCCGGCCAGCAAGCCGGTCAGATCGTCCGCGACCTCTGCGGCAAACTCGGTGGCAAAGGCGGCGGCAAACCCGACTTCGCCATGGGCGGCGGCAAAGACACGGCGAAACTCGCCGAAGTCCTCGCTGGCTGAGGATCCGTCGGCAGGAGCCTGCGAGCGGGCGATCCGTGGCTGGAATCGCGGGCCGGCACGCTCCTGCCATACAAGACCCCGCCGGAGCCGCGTGGCCGGGGCCCGGGCGAAACGATGCTGGATTCTCGCGCTCGGTGAGCCGGCGCGGTAGCACTCGCGCAGGCATCGCCACTGCGGATTGCGGAGGCCCGTCCGCAACCGGGGCGTAGCTACGCCGGCCGCGTCGATCCCTCACGGATCGGCTGGTCCGCGGCGCCGCGTGCCGGCGTGACGCCCGACTACTCCGCGCACGCCAAGAGGCGACGTGTTCGCTTTCCCCGGAACATCCGCGCGGTGGCCAAGTCGTTGGATCGAACACTCGCCACCCACATCCCCTCCGATGAACTTCTGCGGTCCGAGACCTTGGCTGAGCATCATCATCCCGGTCTATAATGTCGCTCCGTATCTCGAGGAGTGCCTCTCCTCCGTCTTCAATCAGATCGACGACTCCATCGAGGTGATCGCGCTCGACGACGTCTCCACTGACGGTTCCCGCGCTCTGCTCGAGAAACTGCGGACCACCTCGATGCCCCGGCTTTGGACTCTGTTGCACGAGGTCAACCAAGGCCCCAGCGCGGCCCGAAATCACATGCTGGAGGTGGCCCGCGGCGAGTACATCTGGTGCGTCGATGCCGACGACATCCTAGCGCCCGGCGCGGTCGCCGCGGCCCGCCGCATCGTCCGAGACCATGCCCCGGATCTCATCGGCTGCGGCTTCCAGAAAACTCCCGTGCGGCGACGCTTTCGCCATCGGTTCCGAGCTCCCGGTCTCAGGCGCACTTTCAAGGGGCCGACTCGCTGCCTTGTCACCGACCGGAACGTCTTCGTGCGGGGCAACTTCAAATCCGGCAACATGTACCCCTGGGCACGCCTCTTCCGCCGTGCCATCCACCCCGAGAACGATCTCTTCCCGGTCGGCCGTTTCTTCGAGGATGTTTCCTCCACGCCGAAGCTCCTGTTTCGCGCCCGCAGCTTTTTCTACGCGTCGGAGGCCTGGATCCTCTATCGCCAGCGCGACGGCAGCACGATGCACTCCATCGATCCGCAGAAGGCGATCGACATGAGCCTGGCGCTCACCGCGCTCAACGACGACATCGCGAGGACCCTCCGCTCGATGGACCTGAGCACCCGGTTCGCCGTCGCGGAGTTCTGCGCGAAGATGTACATCCACAGTTGTCGCCATCTGGCGAGGACAGACCCGGGGCTATTCCACCGCTGGCGCGCCCGACTCACTGGCATCCTCCGCCAAGCCAGCCCTCTTTCGATCCAGCAGTTCATGCACCACGCCACCGTGCGACCCGGCACATGGAAATACGCCGCCCGCCTGCTCCTGTGGCGTTTCCAACCCGCGCTCTCCTCGCGGATGCACCTGTAGCGCGGCGCGGCGAAAGCGCTTCCCATCGTCCGCCGGTTGCGCCTCATTGGCCGCGCGAATGTCCCTCGATACCGTCGGCCAACGTTGTGTGAGCGAACGCGAACCCGAGCTCGGGCTGGGCTTGGTCGCACGCCTCGATGCCGCGCACATCACGGTCGAGTTTCCCGCTTCCGGCGAGAAGCGCCTCTACGCCCGGAAAACCTCGGTGTTGAAACGCGTGCAGTTGCGCGTGGGAGAGACCGTCGTCACGCGCCGCGGCGAGCGCTTCGTCGTCGAGACCGTCGCCGAGGAAAACGGCCTGATCGTCTACAGCGGAGCCGGCCAGCGCGTGCGTGAGGACCAACTCTCCGACAGCGCCGCCGCCGCGTTGCCCACCGCCCGCCTGCTCGGCGGCCAAGGTGATGGAAGCGCGCTCTTCGATCTCCGGCTGCGCGCGCTCCAGGCGCAGGCCGCGCTGCGCCAATCGCCACTGCGGGGTTTCCTCGGCGGCCGCATCGACCTGATCCCCCACCAGCTCTACATCCTCCACGAAGTCGCCTCGCGCCCCGTGCCGCGGGTGCTGCTCGCCGACGAGGTCGGCCTCGGCAAGACGATCGAAGCCTGCCTCATCGTGCAGCGCCTGCTCGCCGTCGGCCGCGCACAACGCGTGCTCGTGCTCGTGCCCGAGACGCTGGTACACCAATGGTTCGTCGAGCTGCTCCGCCGCTTCAATCTCTGGTTCAGCATCCTCGACGAAGAACGCTGTGCCGCCGCCGCGGCGAGCGAGCCCGACGGCAATCCGTTTCTCGGCCAACAGCTCGCGTTGTGCAGCACCGCGTTCCTCGCCGGCAACTCGGCGCATGGCGAACAGGCCGTCGCCGCGGGCTGGGATGTGGTCGTCGTCGACGAAGCGCACCACCTCGCGTGGTCGCCCGAGGCGGCCAGTCCCGAATACGCGCTCGTCGAGCGTCTCGCGCGTCAGGCGCCCGGCCTGATCCTGCTCACCGCCACGCCGAACCAGCTCGGCCAGCAGGGGCATTTCGCCCGGCTGCGGCTCCTCGATCCCGATCGCTACTCGAGCTTCGAGGCGTATCTCGCCGAGACCGAACGCTACGGCGAAGTGGCCGCCGTCGCGGAACGCCTGCTCGAGGCGAAACCGCTTTCCGCGCGCGACCGCTCCACGCTCGCCCGCCTCTTCGCCCGTGCACCCGAGACGCTCGCGAGCCGCCTCGCCGCGTTCGACGCCGGCGCACCCGGCGCGCGCGAGGAACTGCTCCGCACCCTCGTCGACCAGCACGGCCCCGGCCGCGTGATGTTCCGCAACACGCGCAGCGCGATGAGCGGTTTTCCGAAACGAAAATTCTGCCCCATGCCGCTCGAAGGCGCCGACGCCACCCTGCTCGCCCGCGTGGCCCGCGAACTCGAAGCCGAGGAAACCGGCCGCGAAGCCGAGATCCGGCACTCCTACAAAGAGGATCCGCGGCTCGAGTGGCTCGCCGGCTTCCTGCGCCAACACCGCACCGCGAAAGTCCTCCTGATTTGCCGCTCGCAACGCAAAGTCGCGGCCATCGCCGCCGCGCTGCAGGAGCGGATCAACGTGAAGACGGGGCTCTTCCACGAGGGCCTGCCGCTCGTGCAACGTGACCGGCAGGCCGCGTGGTTCGCCGAGTCCGACGGCGCACGGATTCTCCTCTGCTCCGAGATCGGAAGCGAGGGGCGCAACTTCCAGTTCGCCCACCACCTCGTGCTCTTCGACCTGCCGCTCAATCCCGGCCTCGTCGAGCAGCGCATCGGCCGGCTCGATCGCATCGGCCAGAAGCAGACCATCCACGTGCACGTGCCGTATCTCGTCGGCAGCGCCGACGAGTGCGTCGTCGAATGGTATCACCGCGGATTGGATGCGTTCGCCGCTCCACTCCATGGCGGCGCCGAGTACGAGGCGCGTTTCCGCGAGCCGCTGCTGGCGCAGGCGGTGTCCGCGGGCGGGCGGCCCGAAACGCACCGCAAGGCGGCGGACGCGCTCATCGCCGAGACGGCGAAGTTCCGCCGCGAGCTTCTGGCGCGCCTGCACCGGGGCCGCGACCGGCTGCTCGAGCTGGCTTCGTTCAACCGCGACATCGCGCGCGAGCTGATCGACCAGGTCCGCGCCGCGGACTCCGATCTTCTGTTACGCCGCCTGCTGCCCGACCTGCTCGACCACTTTGGCGTGCGCATCACCGACCACGAGCTCGGCGACCTGTTTCTCGATCCGAGCCACGCGTTCGTCGAGGCGTTTCCCGGCCTCCCCGCGGAGGGCACGCTCGTCACGTTCGACCGCACCCGCGCCTTGGCGCGCGAGGACATCCCCTTCGTCACCCGCGACCACCCGTTGGTGCGCGACACGCTCGATCTGCTGCTCAACTCGCCCACCGGCACCGCCGCATTCGCGCTCGTACCGGCCGAGCAGCCCGGGCTGGTGCTCGAGGCGGTGTTCGTGCTCGAGACCGTCGCCGACACTCGATGGCACAGCGACCAGTTCCTCCCGCCGACGCCGCTCCGGATCGTCGTCGATCTGCGCGGCAACGATCTGACCGCGGAACGGCCCGCCGGCCCGCTCCACGACGACACGCCCGAGCACGCGCTGAAACGTTTCCTCGAACAGCCGCATTTCTCCGCCGATCTGCTGAAGAAGATGACCGATGCCGCCACCGCGCACGCTGAGCGCCCGGCCTCCGAGTTGCGCCGTGTCGCCCGCGGACGCGCCGAGTCGGTGCTCGGGGCCGAGCTGCAACGACTGGTCGATCTCCAACGCGTGAACGACCACGTGCGCGCCGAGGAGATCACGCTCGCCCGTGAACGCCTCGCGCGGGTCGGCGCGGCAATCGCCGAGGCCCGCGTGCGGCTCGACGCGGTGCGACTGATCGTCGAAGGCGGCGACACGCGCCGGCGGCTTTGAGCACGAGTGGCGCCGGAGCAGGCCGCCGCGAAGAAACAAAAACCCGGGCGAAAAGCGCCCGGGTCACAAAATGCGGCGACCGTTATCGCGGCGCGCGGCTCAGCGGCCCTTTTCCTTGCCCGGCTTCTCGGCCTTGGCCGGCTTGCTGATTTTTTTGAAGAGCGCCGGCACATCCATCTTCGTGTCGGGTTTGATCTCCATCGTGGCCAGCTCCGTGGCGAGCGCCTCGGGAGAGATCGCGCCGAGCTCCGGCAGGAGATAGTTGAAGATGAGCGAGCGGATCGCGGTGGCGGCGCCGGCGGGATTCGGGCCGAACATCCGCAACGCCTCCTTCTCGTGCACCCAGAGGAATTTTTCCACGCCGAGGTCGATCCCGCGGCCGGCGTTGGCGCTGCGCACTTTGCCGGCCAGGTGGATGATATCCTCCGGCCGCGTGCTCGGCAGAGCGCCCTCGAAAATGGCGAAACGGGCGATTTCAGGAATCAGGTTCTCGGCGTCCATGAGGTGGTTATACCAGATTGCAGCCGCCCCCGTCTAGGGGCTCGCGAGGTTTTCAGGGAGTTTTCCGGCTGGATTGGGGTAAAAAGGCACCCCGCCTGTGCCGTGAATTCAAATGGCTCTAGTCCATTTTAAGTTCAAGTGGGCGCCTCCCGACGACGTCTGCCTTCCGATGGACGGCCTGACATTCGCCGCCGGTACCGGCTCCCGAAGTAGCATAAAGGGCCGAGAGCGTGGTAATGAACAACACGAACACTGCAGGGTGCGACGAAACGGTAGGCCGCGCCCGGCCCTCGTCAAACGACCATTTTTTGGCTTTTTCGCCGCGGAAATAGGCGATCGGCCGCATCGCGTTTGCCCTTTCGTCCACCGCCGACAGCGTCGGCCGCATGTCCAGCGCAGCCCCCGCTCGACCCCTGCCCCGCTTCATCGGCTTCCTACTCGCGACTCTGCTCTTCTCCGCGCTCCTCCCCGGCGTTGGAGCGAAGCCGGAGAACTCCGAGTGTTTCGATTGTCACGACGCCGTCGCCAACGGCCCGGGGCCGGCGCGCAAACCCGGCGCGACGCCCGCCGTCGCTACCGGGCTCTTCGCCAAATCCGTCCACGCGAAACTCGCCTGTGTCGACTGCCACGCCGACATCGAGGACGTGCCCCATCCCGACAAACTCCAGCCCGCGCAGTGCGCCTCGTGCCACGAGCCGATGGCGAAGGAATACGCCGCAAGCATCCACGGCGTGAGCCACCAACTCGGCGCCTCCGCGGCCGCCACCTGCGCCGATTGCCACGGTACGCACGACATCACGCCGGTCGCGTCGCTCACGAGCCCCGTTTTCAAGTTCAACCTGCCGCGCACCTGCGCGAAGTGCCACAGCAACGCCACGCTCGCCGCCGAGTACAAGATGCCCCGCCCCGATGCCGCCGCGCACTACATGGAGAGCATCCACGGCCGCGCGTTGCTCGAGATGGGCTTGGTGGTCGCCCCTTCGTGCAACGACTGCCACGGCGTCCACGACATCCGCCGCTCCGTCGACCGCACCTCGCGCGTCAACCACCTCAACATCGCCGACACCTGCGGCAAGTGCCACCTCGGCGTCGAGGAGATCTACAAGAAGAGCGTGCACGGCCGCATCCTCGCCGAGGGCGACAAGCGCGGCCCTGTCTGCTCCGACTGCCACACCGCGCACGAGATCGAAAATCCGGTGAACGCGCACTTCAAGGCCGGCAGCGATCAACGTTGCGGCAAGTGCCACCAGGACCGGCTCGCCCACTACCGCGACACCTACCACGGCAAGGCCATGGCGCTCGGCCGGCCCAACGTCGCCCCCGATGTCGCCGCCTGCTACGACTGCCACGGCCACCACGACGTGCTCCGTGTCTCCGATCCCGCTTCGCGGCTCTCGAAGGAGAACATCGTCGGCACCTGCAGCCGCTGCCACGCCGGCATCTCGCCGTCGTTCACCGAGTACCGGCCGCACGCCAATCCCCTCGATCGCGCCAATTATCCGACGTTGAACAAAGTCTTCGTCTTCATGACGACACTGCTCGTCGGCACGTTCGCGTTCTTCGGCGTGCACACGGTGTTCTGGCTGCTGCGCTCGATCTACCTCTACCTGCACGACTCGAAGAAATTCCGCGAAGCCAAGATCGAGATCCAGAAGGACGACGAGTGGTTCACGCGCTTCACGCCGTTCGAGCGGTTCCTGCACCTCATGGTCGTGACGAGTTTCCTGCTGCTCGTGGTCACCGGGATGCCGTTGAAGTTCTACTACACCGATTGGGCGAAGGGCATCTTCGACCTGCTCGGCGGCGCCGAGGTGGCCCGTTCGCTGCACCGGTTCGGCGCCATCGTGACTTTTGCGTACTTCGGCCTGCACCTGTTCTCGCTGCTCGGCGTGCTCTGGCGCCGACGTGGCGTGCTGCGCGATCCCGCCACCGGGCGTCCTGCGCCGCGCCGGCTCATCGCCGCGGTGTTCGGGCCTGATTCGATGGTGCCGTCACCGCAGGATTGGCGTGATTTCGTGGCCCACAACCGATGGTTCTTCGGCAAGGGCGAGCGCCCGCAGTTCGACCGCTGGACCTACTGGGAACGTTTCGACTATTTCGCCGTATTCTGGGGCGTGTTCGCGATCGGCGTGTCGGGGCTGATCATGTGGTTCCCGTCGTTCTTCACGAAGTTCATGCCCGGCTGGATGATCAACATCGCCCACGTCGTCCACTCCGACGAAGCGCTGCTCGCCGCCGGATTCATCTTCACCTTCCATTTCTTCAACACCCATTTCCGGCTCGAGAAATTCCCGATGGACACGGTCATCTTCTCCGGCCGCATCTCGAAGAGCGAACTCCTCCACGAACGGAAACGCTGGTACGACCGCCTCGTCGCCGAGGGCCGGCTCGAAGCGCACCGGGTGAAGGACGATTGGGAGGCGCGCCGCCCGATCGCACGCACGTTCGGATTCCTGTTCTTCGGCCTCGGGCTGATCCTGCTGGCACTGATCGTCTACGCGATGAGCACGCGGCTGGTGCACTGAGCCACACGCCGCCACGCCGACGAGAAGAGCGGCTTGCGCTATGGCGGCCGGGCGTGAAGCCCGGCCCCACCGCACGCGCGACGGCAGCGTGTCGGCGCGACAGCTTTCCCGCGCGACGCGGCTGCTGCGCTATTTCCGAGCGGCACCCAGCGCGGTCCGATAATCCGCCACGCCGTTGGCGATCGCCTGCGCGAGTTTTTGGCGCCACTCGGCAGTGCCGATCCTCCGCGCCTCCGCGTCGTTTGAGAGGTAGCCGGCTTCGACCAACAATCCGGGACAGTCGAGATCGCGAAGCACCGCGAAGCGGGCATGCTTGAGTCCGCGGTCGAACGATTGCAGCGAGCCGACGACCGCGCGGTGCATTCGGTAACCGAGCACCGCGTTCCACGGATCGTCCGAGTTGCCCGCATAGCGTTGGTTGTCGTCGGGCTGGCTTTTGTCGCTGCTCGTCGAACGCTGGAACTGCTTCGTGAGGATGTAGGTTTCGCTCCCGGAGATCGCCTTGTTGTCGATCGCGTTGAAATGGATGCTGATGAAGAGATCCCCCTTCACCTTGTTCGCGTAGGCGGGCCGCAGGGGCAGCGGGACGAAGGCGTCCTTCCGACGCGTCAGCACCACCTGGTAGCCCGCGGCCTTGAGGAGCTTCTCGAGGCGGAGCGCCACATCGAGCGTCATCGCCTTCTCCCGAAGCTTCAGCTTCGCATTCACCGTTCCGTCGTCCTTCCCGCCGTGGCCTGGGTCGATCACGATCGTACGAAGACGCGGCACCGGACCGGAAATCGCGGCCGGATTGAGGATCGGCAGAAGAAAGCGTTCACGATCGATCCGGCTGATGTAGATCGAGCGGCGGTTCGGAACCGCAGGCTCGCCGAGGAAGACCCGCAAACCGTCGAGATCGAAGTCGCGGCTATCCGCCTCGAACGTGAGCCGCCACGAACCGCCCGCCAGCACCGCTTTCTTCTGCGGAACTGGCCACGCGGTGGTCAGCCCGGCCGCGCGAGCAAGCGACTCGATCGGATCGTAATCGGTGGCGTACAGACGCTCGGCCCGGGCCGCGAGGGCCCCGAGCCCGAGACTGAAAACCAACACGCTCCCGACGACCCAGCGAACGAGCCGCGCACGCGTCATCGGGAAGATCCCCTCAAGCGGAGGGCTGTCCCGGTTGCGGAGCCGCAGCGGGCTTCGGCGCCGGCGATTCGGCGTTGAGCCGGAGCTTGCGTTTGTTCGATGGCAACGCGGAGACCATCACCATGATGTTGCGACCGGCGAGCTTCGGCTCCGAGTCCGGGTGGCCGACGGAGGAAAGATCCGCGAGCGCCTTGTTCATCACGTCGAAACCGATCTCGGTGTGGGCCATCTCGCGGCCGCGAAACTTCAGGCGCATCTTCACCTTGTTGCCCTCGAAGAGGAACAACTCGGCGTGGCGCAGCTTCGTTGCCAGATCGTGCGGATCGATACGCGCGGTGAGCTCGATCTCCTTGATCTTGGTCGCGCCGCTCTTCGAGGACTTCGTCTTCTTGTTCTCCTCGTAGATGTACTTGCCGAAATCGAGGATGCGGCAGACGGGCGGGTTTGCGTTAGGCGCCACCTCGACGAGGTCGAGACCGATCTGCTGGGCGATCTTGTAGGCCTGGTCCGACGACATCACGCCAAGCTGTTTGCCGTCCGGATCGATGACACGTACCTGGGCCGCCTTGATACGAAGATTCCGCCGGATATGGGCGTAAGGATCGATGCTACGACCCCGAGATTGATAGCCCGGCCGCTGTGGGCCGCTGCTGCTGTTACTGCTGCTGCCGCCCTGATTTGAGCCGGCGAAGGAAGGAGGTTTCTGCATCAACGAGTCGGATTTCGTTCGTCTATAACGGGAAGTGTCGGCGCTTGTTTGGCCGCTAGCCTTTCGGGTTTCAACCCATTTCTGGGCGGCGTGCCACCATTCCGCTCATTCGGGCGGACCGAGCCGACGCTGGGCGCGCGCGAGGCGTTCCGCCATCCGGATCGCCGCGGCGAAACTCCCGACGTTCGCGCGCCCCTGCCCCGCGATCCCGAAGGCCGTCCCATGGTCCGGGCTCGTGCGGATGAACGGCAGGCCGAGTGTGATGTTCACGCTGCGGTCGAAATCGACGGCTTTGAGCGGCGCCAACCCTTGATCGTGGTACGCCGCCACCGTCGCGTCGAACTCGCCCTTGAGCGCGCGCACGAAGACCGTGTCGCCCGGGAGCGCGTCGCTCACACCGGGCACCCGTCGCCGCAGACGGCGCAGGCAGCCGTTCATCCAGCGATCCTCCTCGTCCCCGAGCAGGCCGTGCTCGCCCGCATGTGGATTGATGCCGCAGACGGCGATCCGCGGCCGCTCGATGTCCTCGGCGCGGCAGAGCCAGTCCGCGCGACGCACCGCGCGGCTCAGGCGCTCCGGCGTGAGTTCGCGCGACACTGCGCTCAGCGGCACGTGCCACGTCGCCAATGCCATCCGGAGCTTGCCACCGGCAAACACCATCGTGGGCTCACCACCCCAGCGTTCCGCGAAAAACTCCGTCTGCCCCACGAAGCCGGGCGATACGCGCGCGAGCCATTCCTTGCTCACCGGGCCGGTCACGACGGCATCGAAATCTCCATCGATGCACCCCTGCGCCGCGACCTCCATCGCCGCGAGCGCCACCCGCGCGCCGGCGACCGTCGGTTTGCCCGGCGTCGCACGGAAGCGGTCGTCGCCCACTGCGACCAACTGGGCGTTGCAGCGGCCGTGGAGCGTCTCCAGCCACGACTCCGGCCCGAGCAACGCGACATGACCGAGCCGGCGCGGACGCGCCAACGCCCAACGCGCGACGATCTCGGGGCCGACTCCAGCCGGATCACCGCAGGTGATGGCGAGAACAGGCGAGCGACGGCCGGCGGCGACGTTTTTCATGGGTCTTTGAAGAATGGCGAAAATGAGAGCAGACGGAGCGTCACGCAGCAACCGTCCGCTGTCTCCCGCGCCGTGTCCTCTCGTTTTGAGGTTCCCTGTTTGCCGGCGACTCCGCTACAAGCCGGCCATGGGTACGGGATTCACTCACTCCTACCTCCACGCAACCTTGTTGGTATCGCTACTCTCGGTCTGGGTTCTGGTGGGACTCTTCTACTATCTCAACCGCTACACCAAGCGGGACTACTTCACCATCTGGACGGCCGCCTGGCTCTCCTACGCGCTCTGGCTCACCCTCGGGCTCACGTGGCCGACGAACGATCTCACTTCGCTCAACGCGATGGTGCGGCAGAGCTGCGTGGCGATCTCCGCGGCCTTTCTGCTCTGGGGCACGTTGCGGTTCCTGGAGATCGCGGTGCGCCAATCGCTCTTCGGGCTGTTCATGCTGTTTCTCGTCGTATGGACATTCGCGATCCCGAGCGTGGCCTCGAACGCACTGCAAATCCAGCTCCCGGTCTTCATCCTGCTCGGCTCCGGCAGCGCGTTCGCGGGCGTCTGTTTCTACCGCATGCGGCGCAAGCTCCCGTATGTCGGCGCCGGCATGCTCGCGCTGGGCTTCCTGCTCTGGGGCCTGTACCTCGCGGTATACCCGGTGGCGCAGAGCTATCCCGATCTGCACAGCGTCGCGTACCTCGTGGCGGCGGTCCTGCAGCTGTTCATCGCGGTAAGCATGATCGTGCTCGTGCTGGAGGAGGTGCGACACAAGACCGAGCGCATCCTCGCCGAGATCGCCGAGATCCGCACCGAGAAGGAGCAGCTCCAGGCAAAGGTCCTCTCGAGCGAGGAACTCGTGCGTCGGATGTACGACCAGGTGCGCCTCACCGAAGGCGTGCAACGCGCCTACGACGAGCTCCGCCGCACCCAGCAGGTCGTCGTGCAACAGGAGCGCCTGCGCGCGCTGGGCCAGATGGCCAGCGGCATCGCCCACGACATCAACAACGCCCTCAGCCCGATCTCCGCCTACTCGGAGTTGCTCACCTACACGTTGCCCTCACCCACCGAGGAAACCCGCCGCTATCTCCGCCTGATCCAGAACGCCTCGCGCGATGTCGCGCAGATCGTCGGCCGGATGCGCGAGTTCTATCGCCCACGTCATCCCTCGGAACGCCTCGTCCCCATCGACGTTCCCAAACTCCTCGCCGAAGTCACCGACATGACCCGGCCGCGTTGGCGCGACGACGCCCAGCGCCAAGGCATCGCCATCGAGGTGCGCGTCCGCCCCAGCCCGGCGCTGCCGCCGTTGACCGGCGACCCGGCCGAGATTCGCGAGGCGCTGGTGAATCTGGTTTTCAATGCCGTCGATGCCCTGCCGCGCGGCGGCGTGATCGAGCTCGGCGCGATGCTTCAACCGTGGGTCGGCGACACCTCCGCCGGCCCCGGCCGCCGCATCGTCCTCGAAGTGCGCGACGATGGCGTCGGCATGAGCGACGAGACACGCCGGCGCTGCCTCGAGCCTTTCTTCACCACCAAGGCCCAGCAGGGCACCGGCCTGGGACTCGCGATGGTCTACGGCATGATGCAACGCCACGACGGCGCCATCGAGATCGACAGCGCACCCGACTGCGGCACCACCGTGCGACTCGTTTTCCCAGAGAAACTGCCCGTCGCCCCGGCCTCCCCCGCTCTCGCCACCGCCAAGGCGCCTTCCGGCCGGCCGCTGCGCATCCTCTGCATCGATGACGAACCGAAGGTCCGCGACCTCCTCGCCGACTGCCTCGGCAGCTTCGGGCACAACGTCTCCGTCGCTGGCGACGGCCAGCACGGCCTCTCGATGTTCCGCGCCGCCCTCGACAAACGCGAACCCTACGAGCTCGTCGTCACCGATCTTGGGATGCCCGAGCTCGATGGCTCGCAGGTTGCGAAGGAGATCAAAGCCAGTTCGCCCGGCACGCCCGTCGTGATGATGACCGGCTGGGGCGAACCGCCCGCGACACCCGGCGACAAGCAATCCCCGGTCGACGCCGTGCTCGGCAAACCGCCGAAGCTCGAGGATCTCGTCGCCACGATCCGGCGACTCTCGTCCTGAACGGCCCCGCCCCGGCAGGATCATGCAGCCGGCCGCGCGGAGCCCCGCTGCCACCGACCCTCAGCCGGTGGCAGTCTCGCCTTCGGCGTCCGTCGTACGCCGCGCGCGGGCAAAGCCGCGTTTTCCGGTCGCGAAAAACTCGAGGAAACGTCGCGCCTCGTCGCTGCGGAACGCTCCTGTGCCCAGCGCCCCCGCCGCCACCGAACGGATGTTTCCCGGCGTGAAATACACTGCGCGGAAGGCGTCTTTGATTTCCCGGATCGTCTCGCGCGCCACACCGCGACGTTTCAGGCCGACGAGGTTGAGCCCGATCACCTCGTTGCGCTCCGCCGCCATCGCGAACGGCGGCACATCCAGCGCCACGCGCGAACCGCCGCTGATGATGGCCCCTTCGCCGACGCGCGCAAACTGGTGGAACATCGCCGAGCCTCCGAGGAAACACCGGTCGCCCACCTGCACGTGCCCGGCGAGCAACACCGCATTCGCGATCACCACGTCGTTGCCGACCACGCAGTCATGCGCGACATGGCATGCGGCCATCAGGAAACAGCGCTCGCCGACGACCGTCGCCGCGCCGGCTTTCGTCGAGCGGTTCACCGTCACGTGCTCGCGAATCGTCGTGCCACTTCCGATGCGCACGCCAGAAGCGGTCGCCGGATCGAAACGCAAGTCCTGCGGGTCGCCGCCGATCACGGCGAAGGGATGCACGGTCACGCGTTCGCCGAGCACGGTGCCGCGGCGCACGATCGCGTGCGCATGGAGCACGCAGTCGCGCCCGAGTTCGACGCCTTCCTCGATGATGGCGGTGGGATGGATTTGGCTCATGAAGACGGGCCGACGCGCCGCAGCGCTCAGCGCTTGAACAGATCGAGCTGCGGGTCCTTCAGCAGGTCGTAGTTCTTCAGGAGTCGGATCACCTGCAAAGTATCCGATTTCCTGTAGCTCTTGTTGACCTCCACCTTGTCGATCAGGTCGGCGAGCACCGAGCGAAACGAGAGGATCGCGTCGACCCCCTTCTCCTGCAGCATGCGCACGCTTTCGCTCTTGAACGGATCCGCCGTCGGCAGGCCCGGGAGCACGAGAATCTTCAGCAGGTCCTTCGGCGCGCCGGGTTCGCCGTCGTCGGGGAAATAGCGTTCCACCTCCTTGAGGACCTCGTCCTGCACGAAGCGAAAGATCTCGGGGTTGCTCTTGAGCGTGTTCGGCGTGAACCGGTCCGTGTGCCACGCCTTCACCGCCACGACAGCGCGGTGGACCTTCGGCAGCTCGGTGCCGAAAAGGAAGAAGTCCGGTTTGCCGGCGCCCTTCTGCCAGCCGGGGTTCACCACGAGCAGATCGATCTCCTCGTCATCCGTCTTCTTGCGCGCCGTGACCTGATACTTGCGCACCTGACGGACAAAAAAGCCGTTCTGCTCGAAGTATTCGCGGACAATCTCCTCGTCGATGGCGGACATGCGTGGAGCGGAGTGTGGCGGTTGCGCCGGAACGCGGCAAGGAGCGGTTCAGCGCGCGCCGACTTCACGCCACACGGCCTCGACGGCGTCGACCGGCACCCCCTCGTGCGTCTGCGCGCTGCCGATTCCGGCAAGCACCACGAAACGCAGCCGTCCCGCGCGCACCTTCTTGTCGCGCTGCATCGCAGCCATGAGCGCGCCAAGCTCGAGCGTCGGCTCCAGTCGCACCGGCAAATGGTGCGCCGCCACTGCGTGCTCGATCTGCTTCGCTTCTCCGCTCCGGAGCAGCCCGAGATGTTCCGAAAGCCGCGCCGCCGCCGCGAGTCCCAGGCCGACCGCTTCGCCGTGCAGATAGCGCTTGTAGCCGGTCACCTGCTCGACGGCGTGGCCGAACGTGTGACCGAGATTCAGCAGCGCGCGACCACCCGAGGCTTTCGTTTCACGCTCGTCCTCCTGCACCACCGCCGCCTTCAGCGCACAACACTGCCGCACGATCGCCGCCGTCCGCGGGTCCGCCGCCGACACCAGCGGCCGCGCCGCCAGTTCGGCATACAACGCCGCGTCTCCGAGCAGACCGTATTTCACGATCTCGGCCGCGCCGGCCGCGAACTCCCGCTCCGGCAACGTCGCCAGGAACCCGGTATCGATGTAAACCGCGCGCGGCTGGTGAAACGCGCCGGCGAGATTCTTGCCGGCCGCGAGATTGATTCCGGTCTTTCCGCCGACCGAGCTGTCGACCATCGCAAGCAACGTCGTCGGCACTTGTAGGAAATCCACGCCACGCAGGAACGACGCCGCCGCGAAACCCACGAGATCGCCAATCACGCCGCCGCCGACCGCCGCCACCACGGCACCGCGGTCGAGCCGCTGCAGGGCGAGAAACTCCAGCACCTGGCCGAACACTGCCACCGTCTTGCTCCCCTCGCCCGCCGGCACGGCCATCACCGGGCAGTCCGAAAACGCGGTCGCGAGCCAGGTTCCGTGCGCCTTCGCCACCGCCTCGTCGATCACCACGGCGACCTTACGCCCCTTGGCCCGCCACGTCGCCACCTGCTCGCCCACGGCCGGCGCGAGTCCGCTGCCCAAGCGGATCGGATAGCTGCGTTCACCAAGCTCGACGCGAAGTTCGGATAACATCGCGTGAACCAACGGCTAAAGTGCCCTCCACGTCAACCCAACGCTCAAGCCGCACTTCCTCGTTGCGACACGGTCGCATTTTGACGCTTGCTTGTTGCGACCCGATCGCATTCTTCGCTGGCCGTTACTGCGACCGCTTCTCATTTCAATCAACTACCCGATGCCCGCTCACGCACTCCCACGCTCCACCGCCGCCGCACTGCTCGCCGCTTCCTTCGCGGCCGCTTGTCTTCAGGCCGACGACCTCGCCACGCCGAGCTATCTGCCGTCCTCCGATGAAGTCTATCAGCTCACCGACTTCGAAGTGAACGGCCAGCGCGACGAAGGCGTCTACGCCGTCCAGCGCAGTATCACCGCCACGAAGGTCGACACCGCGCTCGTCGATGTCCCGCAATCGATCTCCGTCATCACACGCGAACTCATCGACGACCAATCCATGCAAAGCATCGGCGATGTCACCCGTTACGTGCCCGGCGCCGGCATCGCTCAGGGCGAGGGCAACCGCGACACACCCGTCCTCCGCGGCAACAGCACCACCGCCGACTTCTTCATCGATGGCGTGCGCGACGACGTTCAGTATTTCCGCGACCTTTACAACGTCGACCGCGTCGAGATTCTCAAAGGACCCAACGCGATGATCTTCGGCCGCGGTGGCTCCGGCGGCCTCATCAACCGCGTCACCCGGCAGGCCAACGGCCGCGCCCACCACGAAGCCACCGTGCAGCTCGGCTCCTGGGATCACTACCGCGGCACGCTCGATGTCGGCGACAAACTCATCGACACGTTCTCGTACCGGCTCACGGCGCTGTACGAGGACAGCCGCAGCTACCGCGACGGCGTCACTCTGCGTCGTTACGGCGTCAACCCGACTTTCCGCTACACCGTGTCCCCCGCAACGACGTTGCGCTTCGGTTACGAATACTTCCACGACGAGCGCGTCGCCGACCGCGGCGTGTCGTCCTACCAGGGCCGGCCGCTCGCGGTCGATCCGTCCACGTTCTTCGGCGATCCCGCGCAGAGCCCCGTCGAGGCCTCGGTTCACAGCGCCTTCGCCACGATCGAGCACCGCTTCGCGGCCAACCTCACGCTGCGCAACCACACGCGGTTCTCCACCTACGACAAGTTCTACCAGAACGTCTTCCCCGGCGCCGTGAACGCCGCCGGCACCAGCGTCGCGCTCCAAGCCTACAACAACGCCACGGAACGCGATAATCTCTTCAACCAGACCGACCTCGTCTGGGACCTCGACGCCGCCGGCCTCAAGCACCAGCTCCTCACCGGCCTCGAGCTCGGGCGGCAGGTCACCGACAATTTTCGCAACACGGGCTACTTCGAAACGATCAGCCCGACCACCACGTCGATCCTCGTCCCGATCGGCAACCCGCGCACAACACTCCCGGTCAGCTTCCGCCAGAGCGCGACCGACGCCGACAACCACGGCGTCGCCAGCACCGTCGCCCTGTACGCGCAGGACCAGATCGAGTTCACGCCGCACCTCCTCGGCATCGTCGGCCTGCGTTACGACCGCTTCGAAGTCGACTTCCGCAACAATCGCAACCGCGTCGCGCTCGCTTCCGCCGACGACATGCTCTCGCCGCGCGCCGGACTCGTCCTCAAGCCCGCGCAGAACGTGTCGCTGTACACCAGTTACAGCATGTCGTTCGTCCCCCGCGCCGGCGAACAGCTCGCCTCGCTCAGCCTCACCAACCGCAACCTCGATCCCGAGGAGTTCAAAAACTATGAAGTCGGCGTGAAGTGGGACCTCCGGCCCGAGCTCTCCTTCAGCGCCGCGGTCTACCGCCTCGATCGCACCAACGTCGCCATCGCCGACCCGGCCGACTCCACCAAGTCCATCCTGGTCGACGGCCAGCGCACCAAGGGACTCGAGCTCGGCGTCACCGGTCGCATCACACGCAACTGGAGCATCGCCGGCGGCTACGCCTATCAGGACGGCAAGATCCGCTCGACCCAGTCCGCCACCGTCCGCGCCGGCGCCCGCCTCGCGCAACTCCCCCGCCACACGATCTCGCTCTGGAACCGCTACAATCTCTCCCGCGACTGGGGCGTCGGCCTCGGCGCGATCTATCGCGACGAAATCTTCGCCTCCACCGACAACACCGTGCGCCTCCCCGGCTTCGTGCGCTTCGATCTCGCCGCGTTCTACCGCATCAACGACCACCTCCGCACCCAGGTGAACGTCGAGAACGTACTCGACCGCGACTACCATTCCGCCGCGCACAGCAACAACAACATCACCCCCGGCTCCCCGCGCGCCGTCCGCCTCAGCGTCACGACGACGTTCTGAGCGGCGACAGCGAACGCTTCGCGCCCGACAGTGCCGTCCGCCGAAACGGATGCACCCGTTCGTGCCGCGTCCGCCCACTCCTCAATCCGCATTCCGAAATCCGCAATCCATGCGCCGCGCCCTCTTCTGGCTCCATCTCGCCAGCGGTGTCATCGCCGGTCTCGTCATCGCCGTCCTGTGCTTCACCGGCACCGCCCTCGCCTTCGAGAAACAGCTCGGCGCCTGGGCCGAACGCGACGCCCGCCGCGTCGAGGCTCCCGCCGGTGCCACGCGCCTGTCGCTCACCAAACTCACGCAACGCGTCCGCCTCTCCCATCCGGAGGCGAAACCGACCGCGCTCGTCGTCGCCGCCGACCCGCGCGCCGCCGTCGCCTTCCAGCTCGGCCGCGAAGGCGCTCTTTACGTGAATCCGTACACTGGTTACGTCCGCGCTCCCGCCTCAACGCGCGTGCACGACCTCCTCCACTCCCTTGAGGAATGGCATCGCTGGCTCGCCCTCGGCGGCGAGCATCGGCCGATCGGCAAGGCGATCACCGGCGCCGCCAACGCCGCGTTCCTTATCCTCGCCGTCACGGGCCTCTACCTCTGGTGGCCGCGGTCATGGTCCTGGCGCGGATTGCGGGCCGTGGCCGTTCTGAACTTTCGTCTCGCCGGCAAGGCGCGCGACTGGAACTGGCACAACGCCCTCGGGCTCTGGTCCGCACCGGTGCTGATCGTGCTCACGCTCACCGCGCTGCCGATCTCCTACCGCTGGGCCAACAACCTCCTCTACTCCGCCACCGGCACCGTGTCGCCCCCACAGACCGCCGGCCCCGGCTCGCCGCCCCCGGGCCCCGCTGTCCCGCCGCCCGCGCCGGAGGCCCAACCGCTGCCGCTCGATATGCTGTTCGCTGCAGCCATCGCCGCTCAACCGGATTGGACCGAGCTTACGTTCCGGCTCGCTGCGCCCGAGCGTCGGGACTCGGCCGCCGCCCCGCGTGCCCAGCATTCGGATTCTGCGTCAACTCTCGAGCGCGTCGCCTCCGCCGCTGCAACCGAAGCGCCGCGCCGGCGCAGCCCACAGGCGGCCGCAATCACCATCCGTACCGGCAACCAGTGGCCTCGCTTCGCGTCGACCACGCTACATCTCGATCCGTTCACCGGCACGGTGCTGCGCACCGACACGTTTGCCGACCTGCCCGCCGGCCGGCGCCTGCGCAGTTGGGCACGATTCCTCCACACCGGCGAAGCGCTCGGCTGGCCCGGCCAGCTCGCCGCCGCTCTCGCGTGCGCCGCCGGGCTGGTCCTCGCGTGGACCGGCTTCGCCCTCGCCTGGCGCCGCTTCTTCCGCCGGCCAGTTGCGTAACCCTCGTCCCTGCGTTCCTCCGATGTCCTTCAGAAAACCAGCCACCGCCGCTCCTCGCGCCGCTACCACCGGCGTTTCTCGGCGTCGCTCCTCGAGGATATCGTCATGCCCGACAACACATCCGCACCCGTCCGCACCCTGTTGATCCTCGCCTTCGCTGCCGTATTCCGGCCGACACCGATTCAGGCCGCACCCGACCTCGCCGCACCGGCTACTCCGGTCGTCCACCCGTCGTTCACCGTCACCGGCGAACTCTGGCAAAACGCCGCCGGTGGTCTCGCCTCTGGCTCGCGCTGGAACAGCCTCGCAGACCTCTCGATCACGATCGACCTCGGCGCCCTCAGCGGCACCGCCGACTCGTCCCTGTTCGCCCAGCTCTTCTGGATCGAGAGCCAGAACACCGCGGCCGATTTCAACGACCTCACCGGCACCGCCAACCCCGTTTCCGGGCTCACCGCCGGCGACGCTTGGCGCGTCTTCAACCTCTTCTACCGCCAGTCGTGGAGCGGCGACCGTTTCGCGCTCAAGCTCGGCCAGCTTGCCATCGACGACGACTTCATGGGGTCCGACTACGCGGGCCTCTTCGCCTTCTCCGCCTTCGGCGCCATGCCCTCCCAAGTCGCCACCGGCCACAGCGGCCACACCGGCGGCGGCTGCGCGTATCCCATCTATGCTGTCGCCGCACCTGGTGTGCATTTCTCTGTCACGATCGACGACCGGTTCTCGCTCCAACTGGGCGCCTACCACGGCGGCCCCGGCCACGATCGCCGCGCCAACCACGGCTTCGATTGGGACAGCGGCTCCGGCCACGGCGTTGTCGTCTTCTACGAAGGCGCCTATACCTTCTCCCTCGCCGGTCGCCCCTCCACCCTGCACGCCGGCGGCGCGATCCACTCCGGCCGTTTCGATAACTTCGCCGCCCTCGCCAGCGACGAAAACGCCCCTGATGTGCGCGGCCTGCACAGCTTCTACCTGATCCAGGACCTCATCCTTCTCGCCCGCGATGCCGACCGCCCGACCCTCGGCGCCTTCTGGCGTGCCGGCCTGAGCCCGCAACACGACCGCAGCGCCGTCCACCGCTATGCCGACGCCGGCCTCAACTGGTTCGCACCACTCCCCGGCCGCGCCGACGACACCGCCGGCGTCGCCGTCTCGTACACTGAGTACAGCGACGCCTACCGCCGCCTCGATCGATCCCTCGTCGCCGCCGAGACCGCGCTTGAGCTCACCTACCGCGCGCACCTCACACGGCACCTCGCCGTGCAAGGCATCGTCCAGCGCCACTTCAACCCTCGCCCCGCCGCCGACGGCCTTCGCCATGCCGCCACCGTCGTCGCTCTCCGCGCCGAACTCACCTTCTGACCACGCCCTCCGTCCACCGCGATTCCATGTCCTCCGCCCCCACCGTCCTCGCCAGGCAATCCGTCGGCACCTTTGCCAAGGTCACCGGCGCCAAACCGAAGCCGCCGGCGTGCAAATCTCCGTCGTCTGGTATCGAACACCACCGTGGTCACCGCGCCTTTTCCCACAGCCCGCGCCGTCCGCGCGATCGCCATCGCGCGCAACCCGGACAGCCGCAAGACCGCGCTCTTCTTCAATGCGCTCACCGGCCTGCGCCAGAAGGTGGGTAACTATCCCGGCGTGACCGTCGAGAAGATCGGCCAGCTCGCCGGCGCGCATGGCGAGCCCTTCGGGGCTGCTTTATCTTCCGAGGACGAATTTCGCTCCAGACCCGCTCGGCCGACGAGGCCGTTGCGCGCGACGTGAGCCTCGGCCGCCTCTCCGACACCGCCGCGCCCAACCTCATCCTCTGCGTGGTCGATGCCGCCAATCTCGAGCGCAACCTCGACCTCGTCGCCCAGCTCGCCGAACTCGGCCTGCCAATGGTCGTCCCCCTGAACATGATCGCCCTCGCCGAGCGCAACGGCCTGGTCACCGATCCCGCCACGCGCGCCCGGCCACGCTCGCCTACGGGCACGAACGGCTCAATCAGGCCTCACCTCGACGGCGGCAGGTGCGCCGCGATGTCGGGGATGTGCTCCACGCGCGAGCCGCCGCGCGTGCGGGCGAAATACTTGTCGTTCTCCGCCATCGCCGCCTCGATCTCCTCGTCACTCTCATCGGCGAGCGCGATGTCCTCGTCGAACACCTGCGCCACGCGCCGCGCCTCGGGCACGAGCATCGCCGCCGGGTTCTTCAACTGTTCGCGCCGTAGCACCTCGAAAAGGAACGGGAAATATTGCTCGCGGTAACGCTTCTCGAACGCCCCCACCCATTTCTGCGGCAGCCCCTCGGGCTTCGTGAGCACAACGACATCCGCGTAGTGCGCGCAAGCGTCGTACCAAGGCTGGAGCTCGGGATGCGCGTGCAACAACGCCGCGTCCGCGACGAACAGCACGCGCGCCAGCCGCAGGTCCGCGCGCATCAGCAACAGTTCGCGCACGGCCTCGACTTGATCGACTGGGTTGGCACGCCCGTCAGCGACGAGAAACAGGTGCGTCGCCTCCACCGGCACCTCGAACTCCATCTCCGGCTTCGCCCAGTGCCAGCGCGCGACCGTCGCACCGCTCTTCACCAGCGCCGCGTCGCCCGCTGTATCCGGTGTCTCAGCATCGCTCAAAAGCACCGCCCCACGGTCCGTCGGCAGCAGTCCCTCGAGCAGATCCGCCAACACCGCGCGCCGGCGCGCACCGGCGCTGCCGAGGATGAAATAGAGTTCGATCGCCATGTGATTCGGGCGGAGGGCTCAGAGGCCGAACGAGCTGCACTGCGCGTGCTGCCGCATCCAATGGTCGGCGAGCACGAGCGCCGCCATCGTCTCGACGATCACGACTGCGCGCGGCACCACGCACGG
Organism: Opitutaceae bacterium; assembly: GCA_035298965.1. GTDB lineage: Bacteria > Verrucomicrobiota > Verrucomicrobiia > Opitutales > Opitutaceae > CAJCBL01. The sequence goes on from DATGXO010000149.1 coordinate 23,160, forward strand.
ATCATGGCGGCCGCGGCCCATCAACTCGGCGCGTTCGCCTTTGAGATCCACCGTCGACTGCGACTGCAGGATCGTGGCGGTCGGTTTGAACGCCACGCGGAAGACGATCTCCTCACCGTTGCTGATGCCGCCCTGCACACCGCCGGAGCGGTTCGTCGCCGTGCGAATGCGCCCCTCGCGTTGTTCGAAACGGTCGTTGTGCTCCGAGCCTTTCAGCCACGACCCCACAAAGCCGCTGCCGATCTCGAAACCCTTCGTCGCGGGCAAGGAAAGCATCGCCTTCGCGAGATCCGCCTCGAGCCGGTCGAACACCGGTTCGCCGAGCCCCGCCGGCACATTGCGGATGCGGCACTCGATCACGCCACCAACCGAGTCGCCCTCCGCGCGCACAGCCTTGATCCGCTCGACCATGAGAGCCGCGCTCGCCGCATCCGGGCAACGCACCGGCGACGCCTCGACCTCGGCAAGCGAGGGAAATGGGAGGTTCTCCGGCGCGGCAACAGTGTGGATCCGCGTCACAAAAGCCCGGATCTCCACGCCTGCCGCCTGAGCGAGCAGCTTGCGCGCGATCGCGCCCGCGGCCACGCGGCCGATCGTCTCACGCGCCGAGGAACGCCCGCCGCCGCGGTGATCACGGATGCCGTACTTCGTTTGGTAGGTGAAATCCGCGTGCGACGGCCGGAACTTGTCGCGCATCTCGTCGTAGGCGCCCGGCCGCTGGTCGGCGTTGCCCACGAGCAGCGCGACCGGCGTGCCGGTCGTCCGTCCCTCGAACACGCCGCTGACGATCGTCACCTTGTCCTCCTCCTTGCGCGGCGTGACGATGTCGCTTTGCCCCGGCCTACGCCGGTCGAGCTCGGCTTGGATCTCCTCGGCGGTGATCGGCAGGCGCGGCGGGCAACCGTCGATGACCACGCCTACCCCGCCGCCGTGGCTTTCGCCCCAGGTCGAGATCGTGAAGAGTTTGCCGAAGACACTGCCCATGGTGCGCGAACCGTTGCGGCGGCGTTTGCCCCCCGCAAGCGCGGAGTCGCGCGGCACAGTTTCGCCGCGCCGAAACCGTTTCGTAGCGGAACGCGTGAACGTTTCACCTCGCTCCGGCGCCAGCCCACCGCGTCGCGGCTTTCCTCCGCCTTTCGCATCGCCAGCGCCCGTCCCGCCCGCAGCATCGCGGCATGGAGACCCGCGAGCAGATCGTGGAAAACTGGTTGCCCCGCTACACCGGGCTGCCGCTGGAAAAATTCGGGCAGCACATCCTGCTCACGAACTTCCAGCATTACGTGAACCTTTTTGCGCGCTGGCACGATGTGCCCGTCGTCGGCGCCGACCGCCCCATGTCCAACGCCACCGCCGGCGGCATCACGATCATCAACTTCGGCATGGGCAGCGCCAACGCCGCCACCGTGATGGACCTGCTCAGCGCCGTGCATCCCAAGTCCTGCCTCTTCCTGGGAAAATGCGGCGGCATCAAGGACAAGCCGGCCATCGGCGACCTGATCCTGCCGCTCGCCGGTATCCGAGGCGACGGCACATCCAACGACTACCTGCCGCCCGAGGTGCCCTCCCTGCCCGCCTTCGCGCTCCAGAAGGTCATCTCGAACGCCGTGCGCGACCACGGCCGCGACTACTGGACCGGCACCGTCTACACCACCAACCGCCGCGTCTGGGAACACGACGAGCACTTCAAAGAATACCTCCGCCGCACGCGCTGCATGGCGATCGATATGGAAACGGCCACGCTCTTCGCCGTCGGCTTCTTCAACCACATCCCTGCCGGTGCGCTGCTCCTCGTCTCCGACCATCCGATGGTGCCCGAGGGCGTGAAGACTGCCGAGAGCGACCGCCACGTGAACGAGCAGTTCGTCGACCTCCATCTCCGGATCGGCATCGACGCCCTCCAACGGCTCATCAACGAAGGCGCCGAAGTCCGCCACCTCCGCTTCGAGCGCTGAGACGACATGCGCCTTCTCTTCGCGAGCTGCATTGCCGCAGCGTTTGGGCTTATTGCACAGATCGTCGCTTTCGGAGTCGAAGTGGCGCTTGCCGACGGGCAATTCTATCTGCCGATGGCGGACTGGGCGATGGTGCCATTTGCCCTCGCCACCGCGATCGAGATCACCGCGATCATGGCACTCTGGATGTACCGAATCGCACCTTGGTTGCTCCTCCTCATGCGTGATCGTTTCGAATGCGAGCGAATCCGCAAAGCGAAGCCGGGAGCGATCGGGTGGATCAGACACACCATTGTGATCGCGACTATTGTCTGTGCGATATTCCGAGTCGCAGAAACCGGCCAGTTTCCCTTGGTGCCCTTGATGTCAGCAGCGGTCGGACTTGCGCCGCTTTTGCTGCCTTTGCCCAAACCCGACGTAGTCTCGCGGAACTTCGGGAGCGCCGAGAAATCGCCGTTCGCCCAGCAGGACTGATTGGGATTCGCCAATAGATGAACTCCGGCCGAAGTACGTAGACGCGGAAGACAGAGCCCGGTTCCAATTGCTCACTCCCCCGCCGATTCCCGCTGCCGCCTGAAAAACTCCGCCGCGAGTTCGCGTGTGACGCTCGCCCGCCCCACGTCGAAGCGCCGCCCGTCGAACTCCGCCACCGGCATCACGCCGAGCAGCGCGTTTGTGAGAAACAACTCCTCCGCCGCAGCCACGAGCTCGCGCGTGAGCGGATGCTCCTCGGCGCGTGCGCCGCAGATTTCCAGCACCACACCCCGCGCCACCCCGGGTAATATCGCGCCGAGCGGCGACGTGATCACCCGGCCAGCGACCACCGCAAACACGTTGGTCGCCGCGCCTTCCAGCAGCGCACCGGCTGCATCCGCGAACACCACCTCGTCGAAGCCGTCCGCCTGCGCCGCGCGCCGGGCGAGCAGATTCTCGAGGTAGGCCAGCGACTTCACTCCGTGCATCCCGCCCGCCCGCGGCTCCGGAGCAAGCCGCACGCGGAAACCGCGCGCATACTGCGCCGCCGCGTAACCTCCGCCCCGCGCGACGGCGAACTCCGCCGTCGCGCCCACATCCCGGAAACGCACCAGCTTGAAACTGCCGTCGCCGAGGCCATTCGCGTGCGCCAACCGCGCGAGCCGTTCGCGCCACTCCTGCACCTCCGTCGGCAACTCCACTCCGAGCCGGCGCGCGCCGCACTGCAGTCGCGCCACGTGCCGGTCCAGAAACGCCGGCCGGCCGCCGAGCGCGCGGACCGTCTCGAACAGCCCGTGCGCGAACATGAACCCGTCGCCCAACGGCGAAACACGCAGATCCGCCGCTTCGACGAGTTCGTCTCCACGCATCGCGAACCGGTGAAAGGTGGCACTCGGCGACACGGTCGAATTCGCGCCCACGAGAGCGGCGCGCAACGCCCGCCCCTTGTCGAGCGTTTCCTGGAATTCGCTCTCCGGATCCGAATCCCACACCACGCCGCCGCCGACGTGGTAATACGCCCGGCCGCCACGACAGACGATCGTACGAATCGCGATGTTCAGATCGCAGTCGCCGTCGAAGCCGATCCAGCCAATCGCGCCGGTATAGACACCGCGCCGCACCGTCTCGAGCTCGTCGATGAGTTGCATCGCGCGGACCTTCGGCGCGCCCGTGATCGAGCCACCGGGAAACGCCGCACGCACCGCGTCCAGCGCGTCGCATTCCGGCCGCAGCCGCCCGCGCACCGCCGCCACAAGATGGTGCACCGTCGGGTGCGTCTCGAGCCGGCAGAGTTCGTCTACACGCACAGAACCGGTCTCGCACACGCGCCCGAGGTCGTTGCGCTCGAGGTCGACGATCATCAGCAACTCCGCGCGGTCCTTCTCGCTCGCAAGCAACTCCGTTTTCCGAAGCGCGTCTTCCTCGGGCGTGGCCCCGCGCGGCCGCGTGCCTTTGATCGGCCGGGTCTCGATCTCGCGACCAGCGATCCGCAGAAATCGTTCCGGCGAGCTGCTCAGCACCTGGAAGTCACCGCCGTTCAGGTACGCCGCAAACGGCGCCGGAGTCGCCGCGCGCAGCCGTCGATAGAGCGCGTAAGGATCGCCGCGAAACTCCGTCGCGAAACGCTGCGTGAGATTGATCTGATAAACGTCGCCAGCCGCGATGTACTCCCGCACGCGCTGCACCCGCTCGAGGTACCCCGGCTTGGTGAAATTTGAAATCGGCTCGTCCGCGCCGCCTACCGGTGCCGGACAAGGCTGCGCCGCACCGCTCGCCGCCTCAGCCGGCACCGCCTCAAGCTCCGCGAGGATCTGCTCCGCGGAGCGCTCGTGCACCGTGTTCGCGACGGCGTACGTCCGGCCGGTCGCATGGTCGTGCGCGATCACGCCGTCATAAAAGCCGAAACAGGCGCGTGGCACCCCGATGTCGCCCGGCACCCGCGGCTGTACGCGCTCGAGCGCCGCTCCGAGTTCGTACGACAGAAAGCCAATCGCGCCGCCGGTAAATGGAATCTCCGGATGCGCCGCCGCCGGGAAACGCCGCAGGCACTCGCGCAATCGCACGAACACGTCTCCGGCCTGCCGCTCCGCCGCGCGCCCGCGCTCCTCGATCACGATGCCTTCCGCTTCGGTTTCCCGGAAGACGAGAAACGGCTCGCACCCGAGAAACGACCACCGCCCCAACCCACCGGCAGCGCGTGCGCTATCGAGGAAGAATGCCCCGCGCCGTCCCGCGATCGCCGTGAACAGCCGTTCCGCGATCAAGCCCGCGCCGAGTTCTCGTACCGTCACCGCCATGGTTCAACCTCCGAGGCGGGGCGGACCCTCTCGCAGATTCTTCCGCAGGGAGAAGGGGTGAGCCGCATCGGACTCGGCTCGTCGGGGACGACTCGCCCTACCCTCTCCCACGTCCGCCAGCGGCCCGAGCCGGTGCAACCCCGCACGGTTGCTGCGCGTCGCGAGTTCCGCCACCGTCACGTCGCCGATTTTCAATGCCGGAGCGACCTCCGCGAGCGGCACAAGCACGAACGCCCGCTCCGCCATCCGTGGATGCGGCAGCGTGAGCCGCTCCGTCGCCCGTGCGATCTCGCCGTAGCAGAGCAGATCGAGATCCAGCGTGCGCGGCCCCCAACGCTCTCGTCGCACGCGGCCGTGTTCCGCCTCGACGGCAAGACAGCGCTCCAGCAGCGGGTCCGCGCCCAGCTCCGTCTCCACCGCGACGACCATATTCAGATAATCCGGCTGCGCCGGACCGCCGACGGGCGCCGTCTCGTACACGGCCGACTGCGCGACCACGCGCACCTCGCCGTCGCGTTGCAGGGCCGCAAGCGCGCCGCGCAGGTGGGCCGCCCGCTCGCCGAGGTTGCTGCCGAGGGCGATGTAGGCGGTCGTCACCGCGCGCGGCTCGTCTCCACCGCCACGAAATCGAGCACGCCTTTCATCGGCACGCTGGGCTTCTTCACCGTCACGTCGACCGCGGCGATGCGCGGGAATCCGGCGAGCAGTTTCTCCGCGATGCGCGCCGCGAGAGTCTCGATCATCCGGACACGCTCCTCCTCGACGAGTCGGCGACAAACCTCATGCACCGCGACGTAATCGACCGTCGATTCGAGCGCGTCGGTGCGCGCGACCTCGGCAATGTCGAGGGTCAACGCGAGATCGACGATGAACCGCTGCCCCAGCTTGTTCTCCTCGGCGAGATCGCCGTGATAGCCGTAGAAAAGCATGTTCTTGAGGAGGATTCGACCGTTCATGGGAGGGTGTTGCGCAGGGCGGCCGCCATCCGGGCGGCGCGGAGATTGGCGGCCACATCGTGCACTCGAAGAAACTCCACCCGTTGCCACGCGGCGAGCGCGGTGGTCGCGAGGGTGCCTTCGAGTCGCTCCTCCGGCGGCAGCCCCAGCACATGCGCGATCACGGACTTGCGCGACGCACCGAGCAGCACCGGCAGGCCGACCGCGCGCAGTTCGCCGATGCGCGCGATCAGTTCCAGATTCTGCGCCTGGGTCTTGTGGAAGCCGATGCCGGGATCGAGGACGAGTTTCTCGGCGGACAATCCCGCCTCCATCGCGATGGCGATCGTGCGACGAAAGAAGGCCAGCTGCATCGCGATCGCCTCGCCGGGCGCGAAGGAGAAACTCTCGTCGAAGTGCATCGCGATCGCCGCCGCCCCGCAGTGCGCGGCGAACACCGCCATCTCCGGCGCGCGCTGCAAGCCGTGGATGTCATTCAGCACGTGCGCGCCGGCCTCCAGCGCCGCTTTGGCCACGACCGGCCGGTACGTGTCGATCGAGAGCGGGACAGAAACTTTCTCCACGAGCGCCGCGATCACCGGCACCACGCGCGCGATCTCCTCTTCCACCGTGACCGCGGCATGGCCCGGCCGAGTGGACATGCCGCCGATGTCGAGCATGCCGGCGCCCTCCGCGACGAGTTTCTCCGCATGGGCCACCGCGGCCTCGGTCGACGCGTGCCGCCCGCCATCGAAGAACGAATCGGGAGTCACGTTCACGATCCCCACAATCACCGGCTCCGCGCCGAGCACGATGCGCCGTCCGCGGCAATCAAGCACGCGCGGCGCTGGCGGTGGCGTTGTGGTCATGCGGCAAACTCAGCCGCGGCACCCGTCCACGCCAAGCCGAAAGCCCGCGGGCGCGGAGTTATCGCGACTTCGTCAACTGGCCGCGAGCGTCTGAAGCACCCGAGCCATCTGCGCGTTGAGCGTCGCGAAACGCTGCGGCTGAGCGAGCATCGCCTCCGGCGTCTGCACAAACGGCCCGGGATTCCTCAAGTCGCCCGCCGAGCCCGCGATCAATTCGCGCGCCGACGCTTCGGTTGTCTCCAGATGGAACTGCAGCCCGAGCACCCGCGGCCCGACAGCCATCGCCTGGTTCAGGCATGCCTCGCTGCGCGCGAGCCGCACGGCGCCCGTCGGCAGGTCGAACGTCTCGCCGTGCCAGTGGAAGACTTCCGCGCCGTCGGGCAGAGCCGCGCCGAGCGGATGGCTGGCGGCACCGGAGTCGCGGCTGAGTTTCCACCAGCCAATCTCCTTCGCCGAATTCTTGTACACGCGGGCGCCGAGCGCGCTGGCGATCAGTTGCGCGCCGAGACACACGCCGAGCACGCGTTTCTCCGCCGCCACCGCGCGCCGCACGAGCGCCTTCTCGGCCACGAGCCACGGCAGCTCGGCCTCGTCGTTCACACTCATGCCGCCGCCCATCAGCACGAGCCAGTCAAAGCCGGCCGGATCGGGCAACGCGTCACCACGATAGAGATGCGTGGCGGCGATCGTCGCGCCGCGAGCGTGGAACCACGCTTCCATACTGCCAAGTCCCTCGAACGGTTCGTGTTGCAGGTAGTGGATGCGCATGGCGCGATTTCGTGGCACGAAGCGCGCCGCTGTCAGGCCGGAAATGCACGGCGCGAGCCATCCCACGCGAGACTCCGGGCGCGCTCAAATGTCGTCCGGCCCGAGCCAGCGAAACTGCGCGATGCGGAAGCGCCGGCCGAGCGTCGCGTTGTCCGCGGCGTTGGGTGGCCGCACCATCGCGTCCTCGGCAGGATCCACATACTCCGGCAGGCGTTGTAGCACCGCTTCGCACCACGCCCGCGCCGCGACGTGATCCGGATCGTCCGTCGGCAACGCCGGATTCAACGCCTCGGCGGCGACGCGGATTGTGAACGTATCCGAGCGCACCGCCAACAACGGCGCGAGTGTGTTCAGCACCGCCGCCTGTGTGAGATAGTTCACCGAGAAACGTTCCGGCGCCACGCCGCCGAGATCGGCGCAAAATTCCAGCCGCGTGTTCAGCCCGGCAGCGTCGATCGCGTCCTGCAACACGCCGCTGTTCACGAACTCGCCGAGCGAGCGAAACGGCCGCGGCCGCACTCCGATCCGCTGCACGATTTCGCGGGCGAGCGCGCGGATCGCCTCGTCCGGAAACTGCCGCACACCACGAGCGCCCGACTGCGCAAACGGCGCCGACTGCCCGAGTCCGAAAAACGGATTCTCGAAATCGGCCGCCGCACCGCTCGCGTCGGTCCAGCCGAGCACCGCCCGCCCGAACGCGATCGTCCACGCTTCGGCCGAGGTCGAGTTCACGTTGAAGGCTCCGTCGACGAGGAGAAACCGCGCCGCGCCCTCGCCCCCCAACTCCGCCGCCGTCGGCTCGCGGCCGGCGCTGTCCGGCACGACACGGTGCCGCACGTTCGGCAGCGTTTCGCCGGCGCGCCAAGAGCGCGGCACCGGATTGAAGAACGCCTCGTCGAAGACCGTGTTGCGCGCGCCGCCCCAGGGATTCCCGATGCCCAGCGCCCGCTCGAGTTCCGCCGAGAGCTGCCCGAGCGCGGCGATGCTCAGATTGCGCTGCACCGTGAAATCGAATGGCGCGAGCGCAGTCCCGCTGGAGAACAGCTCGTCGCTCGCAAACTGCGCCCGCACCGCCGCAGCGCACGCCGCCGGGTCCGCGCCGACCGAGCGCCACAACTCGGACTCCCACCCAAGCCGAACCGCCTTCAGATCCGCCGCCGCGAGCAGCGGCGCCGACGGCGCGATCCAGTCGCCCCAACTCCCCCGGGCGGGATCGAGCCGGAAATGGTAGCTCACGCCGAGCCGCTCCACACCGCCGTCACCCGCGGCAAACGGCGCGTTGCCCACGACCGTCCAGCCGCCCGAGGTGGAGCGCGCAAAACCCCGGCTCGGAGACCCGCTCAGCGTCGTGAGCGGCGCGCCTTCACCGGTCGTCAGCACAATCGTGATCGCAAGCGCCGCATCGTCCGCAGCCTCGAATCGGAGCAAGTCGTCACTCGCATCCTCCGGCGTAGGATCGTCGACCGTCAGCCCAGTGTCCCACGCATCCGCGAGCACCGTTTCGATTCGCGTGACGCGGCCCGCCGCGACATCGCCAGGGAGATCGAGGGGGACCGCGCGCGTCGCACCGAGCACTCCGCCGAGATCGAACGTGCCGACCTCGCCGGCCGGTCCGCGCACGCGCACCGCGGGCAGCCCGCTCGCCGGCGTCTCGCCCACGCGCACCCAGAAATCGGGCACGCCGGAAGCGTTCTGCGCCAGCGGCAGGTTGAACGGATTCCACAACTCCACTCGCAGTCGGCAGCCGAGCAGCAGCCGATTCCCGCCATCCTCGTGGTACGGCACGAAATCGAGCGCCCACTCGGTGACGATCGGCTTCACCTGCGCACTCGGCTCGCCCGCTGGCGCGGTGCCGGCGCTGATCGGCAACCGGCCGTTCACCGGACGAAACCGCTCGAGATCGCGCACCGCCGCCGGCACCGCGCTCGCCTGGAGATCGCTGAAGTTGCGCCGCAGTCCGCCGCTCGCCGCGTTCGCGAGCACACCGGCGGAGCAGACGGTGAAATCGTGAAACCGCCGACGGAGGAACGCGCGGTAGTTCTCGGTCTCTTGCGCCGTACCGAGTTCCTGAAACCGCAACTGCGCCGGCGTCAGCGCCGCGCCGAATTGCGCCCAGCGTGCGCGCGCCGTGGCATCGGTTTCGGCTGCGAGCGCGAAGCCCTCCACAGCGTCGTTGCCCGCGCGGTGCGCGATCAGTTGACGCAACCGCGCCCGCTCCGCCGCGGTCGCCACCGGATCGTCGATTTCCGCCCATGGCGGAAGCGGCACGCTGTCGATGCGATCGACCACGCCGACATTTCCCTTCACGCCCTCGTCGCCGATCCAGAAAGCGTAGCGGCCCACGCTCGCCGCGCCCGGAGAATCCGCCTCCGCGATCTCCTCAAAAAACGCCGCCACGGCGCCATCCGCCAGCGAGCAAGTGTTCGCTCCAACGAGCAACGCGCCATCCGCCCCCGGACCGGAAGTCGTCACCTCGACATCGGCGTCCGCCGGTGCGCCCGAGACCAGCCAGAGCGGCGCGCCGGCGTCCGACCACACGCCGGTCCAACGCGAATTGCGCGCGCCGACGTGCTGCGCCGTCGCCGTGCTGCGCGCATCCGGTCCCGCGGCCGCCTGCAACCGACCGATGGCGACGCGCATCCCGACGATCGCATTGCGACGCGCCTGCTCGGCCGCAGTCCGCTGACGCACCGACCGCAGTTCGCTGCGCGCCAGTCCGGCCAACGCCACCAGCAACAGCACGATCGCCGCGAGCAACGCCGCCACCAGCACCACCGCAAAACCGTCGCGTTTCGTTCTCACGGCGTCGCCTCCAGCGCCATGCTACGCGTGAGCACCACCGAATGCGCTAGCGCGATCTCCCACCATCCCCGCCCAGCGAGCCGCCCCGCCTCGAGCGCCTCGATCTGCCGCGCGCCCTCCTCCGTGAGCACGCGCACGAGCAGCTCCGCCTCGGTCGGAAACCCGTAGCTCATCGCTCCAGCCGCCACGTCCGGGTTCGGCGGACGCGCCTCCGCGTCGGTCGTCGCCGCAAAACCGAGGTTGCCGTTCGCCCTCGGGAACAACACTCGTTCGCCGCCCGGCGCGCTCGGGTCTCGGCGGAAGAAACGCACCCCGAAATCGATCACGTCGTTGGCCAGCAATAGATCGCGTCGCGGACGCCGCACCGTGCCCGCGTCGCCAAGATTCCCACCGCCAGCGGCCGAGTTGTACGCCGGCGCGAAAACGTCGAAACCAACCACGAAAGCCGAGCGCTCGCGCGCCGGACTTTCGTCGGCGTACGGCCGCACTTCCGCGCGAAACAGCGCGTAGCGTTGCGCGGAACCGGCCGCGGCGCTCACTGCGCGGCGCACGATCTGATATGAAATAACGCGCGGCGCCGAGGTGTCGCCGGGCTGCGCGTTGCGGTCGGGTACGTTCGCCACGAAACGCAGCCACACGCCGGCCATGCCGAAACGGCAGTCCTCAATGCGGCCGCTCGCCGGCTCCAGCGCGAGCGAAGAACTCGCGCTGCCCGGATTCGCCGCGCCAGGCTTTCGCACCGGCGGCGACCACGCGCCGAGCGTGCCGCCCGCATCACCGGCGCCGCTCTGATCGGGCTGGATCGTCGCCGCCAGCCACACGCGCCCGTCGCGATGCAGGATCGCCGACTCGAGATCGCGGGCGAGGACATCGAGCGCCTGCTCGGCTTGTTGGCGCGCCGCGAGCCCGCCACCCGACCGCACCCAAGTGCGCGACATCTGCGCCAGCATCGCGATCATGATGCCGGCGAGCACGACCGTGATCGCGCTCGCGACGAGCAACTCGACGAGCGTGAAGCCCGCGTCGCGGAAACATGCCGCCGAGCTTTCGCGGTCGCGTTTCATCGGTTCAACGCCGTGTGGAACCGCAGTTCCGAACGCTGCGCGTCCGGCGTGCTCGCGCCATCCGGCGGCAGCCGAAACGGCCAGCTCACGTGCACCTCCAACACGAGGCAGGCCGCGGTCGAACTCGGCCGCACCGCCCGCGCGACCTCGATGAGGAAGTAGCGTTCCGCAGTCGGAATTCCCCGCGGTGCGCCCGCAGCCGGATCGTTGTCTGCATCCGCGCTCAAGGTCACCTGCGAACCATCGGCGCGAGCGACGAGTTCGAGTTCGGTACCGTCCGCCACTGCGGCCGAGACCGCCGTGAAGCCAGCGCGGCGGAGCTCCGTCTCGACCCGCTCGACCAACCGCACCGCGGCGCGCCGATCAGCGGCATCTCGGATGCCCCGCTCGGTCGGGCCGAACAACGCCACGACCGCGATCACCGCGCCGGCGCAGATCGCCACCGCCACGAGCACCTCGACGAGCGAAAGGCCGCGGCGGCTGACGTAGGACTTCGGTCGTGTGCGGTGCATCGTTCAGAATTCCGCACGACCGCGCAGCACGGTCGCGACGCCGTTCGCGGAAAGCGAGAGTCCCGCGACATCGTCCGGCTCCTCGCAGAGCACGGTGACGGGCATTGATCCGTCAACAGGACAGCCGCGCGCCACGACGAGTTGTCCACCAAGGGCTCCACCCGTCGGTGAGAAATGCACGACGAGCCAGGCAGAGCTGCCGAGAAACTCCGGCGCGCCGCCGCTCGCGGCGAGCGTCCGTAGCGCGGTGGAGCGCAGCGGTCCGCCGGAGCCGCGGCTCCAATCGGAATCCGCCCGCCGGATCGCGCCCGGACCGGCAGCGGTCAAAGCGTCGGGCGGTAGCAGAATCCGTCCTTCCGGGAGCGCGCAACCGTCGTCGTAGGCGCGCCAGCCGGCGCCATCCGGCACGGCGGAGACGACGAAGCGCAGGTAACTGGCCGCATCCGCCGGATCAGCACGCACCATCAGCCGCGCCGGCTCACCGCGGCTGAGCGCGAGCGTCCGCGTTTCCGCGAGTTTGGTCGCCAACAGCATCACCGCCGCATCGCGCGCCGCGCCCGAGCCGCGTCCGCCTAGAACGGTGACCGCCACCGCAATCACGACGGCCGCCAACGCGACGACCGCGAGCAGCTCGATCAGCGTGAAGCCGCCTGGGCGTCGCGAGTTCATCGCCAGCTGTAGACGATGCTGTCGGCGTCGCGGCCGGCCCCGGCGGAGTAGAACGCCACAGAGGCGCGCAATCCGCCCGCGGGAAACGCGTCCGCCGGCGGCGTGAGCGTGCGACCGGCCTGCGCCGAGACCACGGCGGGCGGCACGGCCGGCGCCGGGATGATGCCGTCACCATCGCGGTCGAGGAGCAACACGATGTCGGTGTTGCCGAATTCGTCGCAGATCGGTGGAGGCGTTCCCGCGCCCAACTCCGCCGCACTGAACGTGAGAAACGCAATCCGCCGCGGATTCGCCGTCGTCGCGCGAGCGAGGTCCGGCGCAGCGCCGGTTTCGCTTCGGCCGGTGAGCGTCTGAAAAAACAAGCCCGGCACGTCATTGATCCGGCTGGCCGCAGGCGTTGGCGAGCTGGTGCTCACGGCGAAGTTCGGATAGTAGCCGTACTCCGCGCGGAAGCCCTCGAGCGCAGCGACCCACTGGGCGAACTGCGTCTTCACTTTCGCCCGCCGAGCCGACTCCTGTGCATGGCCGACGACCGGCACGAGAATCGCCGCGAGAATCCCGAGGATCGCGAGCACGGTGAGCAGTTCGACGAGTGTGAAGCCCGCCGTCGCTCGTGCGCGGCTGGAGTGCGGTTGCGTTGTCGTTCGTTGCTTCATCGTCGTCGTCACTCACCCGCCACGAGGTTGTCCGCGTTTGCGCCGCCGGCGGGCAGCGAGCCGTCCCAAGTCGCGAGTTCGCCGGGTAACGCGAGCGCGCCGTCGGCACCGACCGACAACAACAGCGGCGCGCGGCGCTTCCAGCCGGCGCCGGTGCGGTAGTAGTAGAGATAGCGCCGTCCCCACGGGTCCAGCAGCGCGTTGGCGCCGGGCGCGGTGTTGCCGGAGAGTGGCCACGCGACGCGTTGAGCGGTGTGGGCACCGGGCGAGATGAAACGGCATCCTTCACGCCCGAGCGCGCCGTGCACGCCGCGGCGACCGGCGAGCGCGTTGAACAAGATGCCGGGGCCGTCGTCAGTCGCCGCAGCGGCAGATGGATCGTTTTCGGCGGCACCGGTGACCGGGTAGTCGCCGTACGCGGCGCGAAACGCCTCCAGCGCCTCCGTGAGCACCGCGAGCTCCCCCTTCACCTGCGCCCGCCACGCCCGCTCGCGCACGCCGTCGGCCGAGGTGAAGACGAGGCCGGCGAGGATTCCGACGAGCGCGATCACCCCGAGCAGTTCGAGCAACGTGAAGCTCGCGCGCGCGGCATGCGGCAGCGCCTGCTGCGTCCTGGGGAACGCCCGCCCTGGGTCGTGGGGTGACAACCGGCTCCGCATCGAGCGGCGTGAGCAGAGTTCAATGACCGCAGCTCGGCAATCCCGTTTTCCTGTCGCGCGCGTGTCCGGCCGCCGGACGGACGCTCCGAGAAAACCCGTCGATTCCCAGCATTGACAGCGACGTCCCCGACCCTACGGTGCCCGACGAAACAGCCGCTTGCGGCTTGGCTCCTGACCCGGGAGACGGTTTGAAAACCACGCCCTCCCGGGAGATCCGACGAATTTCGTCCGGTCGTTCACAGGTGCGAATCAGGTTGAGCGTCGAAGACGTCTTTTCGCGTTGCTCGTCGCTTCCTCGTTTTGCCCGGAGCCACGCCCCCGGCCGTGTCGCTACCACGTAATCATGGAAAACAACCAGCAGCCCGGCTCCGCCGAGCCCACCACTCCCGCCCCGCAGGCCCAACCGCAGGCCGCGACTCTCGCGCCGAACGAAATCCGCGTACAGGGCATCCTCGATCTCACCAACGACAAGGCGGGCTCCCTGCTCGACGCCGCCAAGTGCGGCAAGACCCGGCCGACCGACCCGTATCTCCCGAAGGAACTCGTCCGCCGTTTCCGCCTCAAGCAGGGCAGCTTCGTCGAGGCGATCGCCAATCCCGATCCGCGTTTCCCGAATCCGAAAGTCCGTTTCATCGAGAAGATCGACGGCGTCGCGGTCGAGCAACGGCTGCGCATGGCGGATTTCACCCAGCTCACCACGATCACGCCCGACAAGCAGATCAAACTCGAGACGCAGGATCACCGCATGACGGTCCGCGCGATGGATCTGTTCTGCCCCGTCGGGAAGGGCACCCGCGGCCTCATCGTCGCCCCGCCGCGCACCGGCAAGACCACGCTGCTGCGCGACATCGCCTTCGGCGCGCTCGAGAATCATCCCGAGTTGCACGTCATGATCCTGCTCGTCGACGAGCGCCCCGAGGAGGTCACCGATTTCCGCCGCAGCGTCCCCGGCGCCGAGGTCTGGGCGTCGTCCAACGACGAGCCGCTCCAGAACCACCTGCGCGTCGCCGACCTCTGCATCGAGCGCGCGAAGCGCCTCGTCGAGACCGGCCGCCACGTACTCATCCTCCTCGACTCGATCACCCGCCTCGCCCGCGCACACAACAACGCGCGCTCCGGCGGCAAGACGATGTCCGGCGGCGTCGATTCCCGCGCCCTCGAGAAACCGCGCCAACTCTTCGCCGCCGCGCGCAACACCGAGGAGGCCGGCAGCCTCACGATCCTCGCCTCCGCGCTCATCGAGACCGGCAGTCGCATGGACGAGGTCATCTTCCAGGAGTTCAAGGGTACCGGAAACATGGAGATGGTGCTCGACCGCAAGGTCGCCGAGATGCGCATCTGGCCCGCGATCAACGTGGCTGCCTCCGGCACGCGCCGCGAGGAGCTGCTCATCCCCGCCAAGGATCTCGAGGCGATCCACTTCTTCCGGCGCGCGCTCGTCAGCGCCCGCATCGAGGAAGCGTCCGAGACGATGATCACTCGCCTGAGCAAGACGAAGAGCAACGAGGAGTTCCTCAAGCTCATCGCCCGCTGAGCGCGTTGCCAGTCACGCCAGTTTCGCCCCGGTCCGCGCGACCGGGGCTTTTTTTCCCTCGTTGCGTAGAAAACGCTCGCACGGCCCGACGGCTCCGGCGTGATGCCTGCTGTACCCCGTTTCCAGCGCCCACGCCGTTTTTCTCCATGGCACTTCCCCATCTCACCGACGAACAGATCCGCACCTGGACCCGCGCACAGAAGGACCGCTGGTGGTTCGAAAACGTATACCGCGGCGACATGCCCCAGCTCACGCTGCGCTCCGCGCTCACGGGGTTCCTGCTCGGCGGCATCCTCGCCGCCACCAACCTCTACATCGGCGCCAAGACCGGCATCTCCGTCGGCGTGGGGCTCACGTCGGTCATTCTGGCGTTCGCGCTCTACCGCGGCCTCGCACGCGCGGGCTTCGCGCAGGACTTCACGATCCTCGAAAACAACTGCACGCAGTCCATCGCGACGGCGGCCGGCTACATGACAAGCCCGCTCATCTCCGCGCTCGCGGCGTACATGCTCGTCACGGGGGCAATCGTGCCCGCCTGGCACATCATCGTCTGGCTCGTCGTCGTGGCCTCGATCGGCGTGCTGCTGGCCTTCCCGCTGAAACGCCGCTTTGTGAACGACGAACAGATGCCCTTCCCCGAGGGCCGCGCCTGCGGCGTCGTACTCGATGCGCTCTACCACGGCAAGGGCGACGAGGGGGTTTTCAAGGCGCGCCTGCTCGGCATCACCGCCGGCGTGACCGCGCTCTACCAGGCGATCGTCAGCGACGGCTGGATGCGCCTGCTCCAGTTCAAGATCCTCCGCCTCGACCGCTGGGCCGGACTGACGGAACCGTGGAATCTCCACGAACGCCTCGACACCTACTACTACGATCTCGCCGCGCGTCTGCACTGGTGGACACCGCGCATCCTCGGCACCGACATCCGTCAACTCGGCCTCCGCCTCACCCTCGATGCGGCGATGCTCGGAGTCGGCGGCCTCATGGGCATCCGTGTCGCCTCGAGCGTCATGCTCGGCGCCTTCGTGAACTTCTTCGTGCTCGCGCCGTTCATCATCCAACGCGGCGACATCGTGCCGCGCCTCGCCGCCGACGGCTCGACCATCCCGATTTCGCGCGTCGAGATCGTGAACCAGTGGGCGCTCTGGTGGGGCGTCACAATGATGGTCGTCGGCTCACTCGTGGGCCTGCTCGGCAAACCGGACCTCTTCCGCAGCCTGTTCCGCCGCAACAAGACCACCGCGGCCAAGCCCGCCGAAGCCGGCCCCGACGTGCTCGCACACATCGAGCTGCCGCTCTGGGTCTCGTACGTCGGCGTGCCGATCGGCGTCGTCGCCGGCGCGTGGGTCTCGCACACATTCTTCGGCGTGCCGTGGCTGTTGGCGTTCGCGTCCTTCCCGCTCATCGCCGTGCTCACCGTGATCTGCACCAACGCCATGGCGCTCACCTCGTGGACGCCCACCGGCGCGCTCTCCAAGATCACGCAGTTCACAATCGGTGCGCTCGATCGCACGAATCCGGCCAGCAACCTCATCCCCGCCGGCATGACCTCCGAGATCGCCTCAAATGCCGCGAACCTCCTCTCCGACATCAAGCCCGGCTACATGCTCGGCGCCAAACCGCGCCAGCAGGCGATCGGCCATGTGATCGGCATCTTCGCCGGTTCGCTCGCCGCCGTGCCGCTCTTCTACCTGCTCTTCCTGCCGCCGCAGGCCGACGGTGCCCGCAGTGTGGCGACGATGGTTTCCGACCAGTTCGCGTTCCCCGCCGCGTTGCAATGGAAAGGCGTGGCGGATCTCATCGCGCACGGTCTGAAAAACCTCCCCGCTTCGGCGCTCGTCTCGATGGCCGTCGCCGCGATCGCCGCCGCCGCGTTCGAGATCGCGCGCATCGCCACGCGGGGGCGTTTTCCGCTCTCTGCCGTGTCGATCGGCCTCGGCGTCGTGCTGCCGCCGGAGGCGAGCTTTGCGATGTGGGCCGGCGCGGTCGCGTTCTGGTGGTTCGGCCGACGCGAAAAAGTCGCCGGCACCCGCGGCTATCAGTTCTGGGTCGAAGGCTGCGAACCGATCTGCGCCGGCCTGATTTCCGGCGCCGCGCTCATGGGCATCGGCAACGCCATCCTCAACGTCCTCCTTGGCTGAGCCGTAATCCTACAGAAGGAACCGCCAATGGACGCCAATGAACGCGAATCCCGGAGGATGGATTCGGACAAGCGCGACTGAAGGCGAGATGACCGCCCGCTCAGGCGCCATGGCGGTCTGCGGTTTCATCCGCGTGTATTCGCGTTCATTCGCAGTTCAATCGAACCGTCCCGTATAGCGCGCCCGGCGCGCGCAGCCGGAGCTTTTGCCACGCGCGCCTCCCGCGGAGCCCCGTTTCGGCGAAACTCCGCCACGCTTCCAAATTCCCTCTTGCCCGTGCCCGCGAAACTCGAAACAACATCGAGTTCCTTTTTCGCGTAGCGCCCCCGGCGTGCGCGGCGTTCCGTTACAAAATCACTGTTTCATGCAAAGTTTCTCGGCGCAATGCCTCGACATGGCCCGCTCCATGTTGAGCCACAATCTCGACGCGATTAATCCCGACGGCACCGTCACCCCCGTCCCCGGCGAAATCCAGCGTCCCGACGATCCCGGCCACGCCGCCATGGCCATCGGCGAATTCTACCGCGCCACGGGAGAGTCGACCCTCAACGGCAAAGACCTCGTCGACCTCGCCGCCCGCTGCATCACCGCCCAGGCTTTCACCGAGCCGATCGCCGAAAACGGCCTCGCCTACGCCGCCCTCGGCCTCCTCTCCTTCGGCCCCTCCAAGGAGCGCAACCCCGTCTGGGAACGCCTCGTCGAAGAGACTCGCCAGCGTCTCGACAAACAGCTCCTCACCCGCAGCGACTACGATAATCACTGGCAGTCGTTCAACGTCGCCAAGGCCGTCGCTCGCTACTCCCTCGGCCTCTCCAAGAAGGACGAGACCTCGCGCCTCATCGAGCGGATGGTCGAACGCATCGAGGCCACCAGCTCCAACGGCTTCTTCGACGACGCCTCCGAAGGCATCGGCGGCAACTTCAGCCTCTACGGCGTGATGAACTTCGTGTTCACCCGCCAGGCTCTCCAGCTCCACGCCAACTCCGGCGTGCGCGAGCGCAAGCTCCCGACTCTCCGCACCTACGCCGAGAAGTACGTGAAGCTCATGCCCGACCTCGTCCGCGCCGACGGCCTCGGCTGGGCGTTCGGCCGCAGCTCCGGCGCTTACGGCCAGATGCACTGCATCAGCCTCATCCTCCAGGCATTCCGCGACGGCTGGATCGCCGACGACCAGAAGGCGAAGTACCACGACATCCTCCGCCGCCTCTTCTTCTTCTTCTACGCGACCTACCTCGACCAGGAGCACGGCTTCATGGTCGTGCGCGACACCGAGCGCACCTCGATGGAAGGCCACACAACGCGTTTGGCCAACTTCGACGGCGCCCGCTACCTCTGCCAGTGGTCGCGCCTCTCGAAGACCGTCAACGCCCCCGAGGCCACCAAGGCCGAGCCCGCTCGCACCTCCGGCCGCTTCGTGATCTTCGACAAGGGCAACCGCAAGGAACAGGGACTCTTCCTCTATCGCGACGCCGAAAGCGGCCTCCAGACCCAGCTCCCGCTCGTCAGCTCCGGCGGCGGCGTCACGGCCGATAACCTCCCCTTCCCGCACGCGCCCGGCATCTTCGATTGCCCGGTGGATCTCTACGCGCCGGTCATGGTGCCCGAGCTCACGTTCGGCGAAAACGTCACGATCCCCGCGTTCTACGGCAAACAGTGCGTCACCGGTCTTGGCCTGCGGAATTCGTTCTTCTTCCGCTACGAACAGCCCGAGCTGATCAACCTCCAGGAGAAGACCGTGCCCGGCCTCGGCACCGTGAAGGTCAACTGGACCTTCGCCGGCAACAAGGTCACCGCCGAGTGGATCTACATGGTCAAGAACCAGGTCACGCTCGACAAGTTCCGCTTCGCCCTCTGCATCGCCGCGCCCCACTCGCACCAACGTCTCGGCATCTCTCCGATGCTCGGCCAGCAGGGCGTGCGCTGCAGCGTCGTGAAGGACGATTTCCAAGGCGTCTGGCAGGACACCGAGGTCGTCAGCCACGATCCCGCCTACCGCACGAACTACGGCAAAGTACACTACATGCAGTACCTCGTGCGCGACCACGCGTTGGTCATGCGCCCGGGCCAGCAGTACCGCTTCTCCGTCAGCTTCGAGCCGGACATCACGCTGATCGAAGCGTAAGGCTCGCAACGCTCATTTCGCAAAGGCGCCGTTTTCCGACGGCGCCTTTCTTTTGCTCAACCGTCTTGTACCCTGCTCCGGTTGATCCGTTCCCAGTTCCGGATTGCCGCACGTCTTTTCGACGCCGCATAGTCCGCTTTTCCGCTCAACTGTGCTCTCCCGCCGCATCATCCCCTGCCTCGATGTCACCGCCGGCCGCGTCGTCAAAGGCGTGAAATTCCAGGAACTCCGCGACGCCGGCGATCCCGTCGCCTGCGCCCGCGCCTACGACGCCCAAGGCGCCGACGAACTCGTCTTCCTCGACATTACCGCCTCCAGCGACCAGCGCGCGATCATGCACGATGTCGTCGCCGCCACCGCCGAGCAGTGCTTCATGCCGCTCACCGTCGGCGGCGGGCTGCGCACCGTCGACGACATTCGCAAGATGCTCCACGCCGGCGCCGACAAGGTCTCGCTCAACACCGCCGCCGTGCTCGGGCCCGATCTCATCCGCGACAGCGCGCGCAAATTCGGCAACCAGTGCATCGTCCTCGCGATCGACGCCCGCCGCGAGCCCGGCAAGGACGAGTGGAAAGTCTACACCCACGGCGGCC
The DNA here is from genome assembly GCA_035298965.1 of Opitutaceae bacterium. GTDB lineage: Bacteria > Verrucomicrobiota > Verrucomicrobiia > Opitutales > Opitutaceae > CAJCBL01. The sequence continues at coordinate 43,204 of DATGXO010000149.1, forward strand.
GCAAGCGCACCGAACTCGACGTCGTCGAGTGGGCGAAACGCGGCGTGTCGCTCGGCGCCGGCGAGATCCTTCTCACCTCCATGGACCGCGACGGCATGCTCAACGGCTACGACCTCGAGCTCACCCGCCGCGTGAGCGAGGCCGTCGAAGTGCCCGTGATCGCCTCCGGCGGCGCCGGCACGCTCGAGCACCTCGCCGAGGTCCTCACCCAAGGCGGCGCCAGCGCCGTCCTCGCCGCCTCGATCTTCCACTTCGGCACCTTCACCGTGCCGCAGGCGAAAGACTACCTCGCCAGCCGCGACATCCCCGTCCGGCGTTAGCCAGAGACGCGAAACGACGCGTGAGGGCGGACGCGCTTGCCCTCAAGCCCGTCGCCGACTCGGACCGCGGCATCAACGTTTCGGCACTCGCACGCCGCCGCTTGGCAGTTGCGCCGCAGCCCACGTCTCCCAACCTTCGGCACATGCAGGACCGACTCGCGGAACTCCGCCGCCAACGTGCCCTCGTCGCCGAACACCTCGCCTGGATCGACCGCGAAATCGCCGCCGCTGCACCGGCGGATTCCCCGTTGCAATCCTCCGCGGATGCCCCGCGCCCTGCTCCGAATCTCACGGTCAACGCGGTTAGCGAACCTCCGCAGCCGGTGCTGCCAATTAATCCGTCCCAACCCAGCGACGCATCCGCACCAGCTTCCGTTCCGCTCCCTTCGTTGCCGGAATCCAAACCGGCCGAGATCCAGAGCGATGTCCGCCGCGGCTGCTTCATCTACTTTGCGCTCGCGACGTTCCTCGGACTCGCCGGCGTGGCGCTGATCGTCTGGCTCAGCCAGGAGTACAAGAAGAGCCATCCGCCGAAACCGCGCGTCGAGCAGACCGAACAGCCGTAGCTTGCGTTCGCCACGCTCCGCGGCGCCGACCAACACTGAGCGGCGCGATTCTTCAGACCACGCCGGCAGATACGAACGGCAAAGACGCCGCGGCCGAATCACCAAGCACCGCAGCGGCAGCCGCTTCACGGCCGCACATGAAGTGCGGCCTTACGCCGAATGACCGTCGCCGCTGTAGCCGCGCAACGCTGCGGCCGCCGCAAGCCCGCGCCCCCTCACGGCGCCACTCGTACGCCACCGCCGCTCCACGAGCGCCAGATCGCATCGGTGACGCGCATGTAGCGCACGCCGGTCGCGAAATCAGTGAGCTTCACCGGCGCGCCGTCGCGGATGCTCGCCACGAAATCATCCTCCACGCGCCAGCCACGGCGTTGCGCCGCAGGCGGCTCGACCAGAATCTCTGCGCCGCCGAGCGGCGTGTGCCAAAGTTTCTGCGCGGCGAGATCGAACCGCAGCGCTCCGCGCTCGCCATTGAGCCGGATCTCGTGGCGAGGTTGCCCGAGCTCCACGCCGCTGAAATGCATGATCAGCCGCGTGCCCGTCGCGTACCGCCCGAGCACGCTCACGCTCTCCGGAATTTCGACGTCGCCCTCGCCGCCTTCGTCGCGCCGGCGCCGGCGCGTGAACACCGCTGCGTCCGCCTGCACCCACTCCGGATCGAGGTCGAGCCAGCGGAGCACCATCTCGTAGTTGATGCCGAGCATGAGCGTGTTCACGCCGCTGAGCGCGAACTCCTGACGCCAGCCGAGCGCCACGTCGCTATCCGCAAACTGCCCGCCGGTGTGCGTCACGCAGACCTCGCGCAGGTAGCCGAGCTCGGGCAGCAACGCGGCGATCGCGACATCGAAATCCAACGACATCGGCGCCGGCACGATCTGGGCGACGAGGTGCGGCCGCGCGCGCGCCGCCGAGAGCATCGTCTCCGCCTGCGGCAGCTGCGCCGCCATCCGCGCTTCGGTGAGCACATGTTTGCCCGCGCCCAGCGCCGCACAGGTCACCTCCGCATGCAGGTACGGCCACGTGCCGACGACGACCGCGTCGACATCCGGCGCCGCCACAACCTCGCGCCAGTGCCGCGCCACGCCGGGAATCCCGAAGTCCTTCGCCACCGCCTGCGCCGAGGCCACCGAGCGGTTGGCCACCATCACGACTTTCACACCGGGGAGCCGCTGCAGAAGCGGCAGGTGTTTCGCGCGGGTGTTCGCCCCGGCGCCGACGATACCGATGCGGAGAGTCGAGTTGGCCATGGGCGGCGAGTTAACGGTCCCGCCGCTCCGCCGCAATGCCTTGTGGAGCTGCTCGCGAGAGCAGCTCAGCCGCTCCGCTTCGCGTTCTCGCCATTCTCGCAACGGCGCCACACAGCTCTTCGTTCACTGCCGTTTCAAATGGTGTCGCGAAAGAAACGCCCGCTCGGCCGTGCGCGCGGCGTGCGCGGCGTTGTGCGTTACCACGACGAGGCTCGCCTGCTGCTCGGCGCAGACCTCCAGCAACACCGTCATCACGCCCTCGCCCGTCGCTTCGTCGAGATTGCCCGTCGGTTCGTCGGCGAGCACCACGCGCGGGCGGTTCATCAGTGCCCGTGCCACGGCGACACGTTGCCGCTCGCCGCCCGAAAGGTGCGCCGGCACATGGTGGCTGCGATCCGCCAGACCGACCCGAGCGAGCAGTTCGGCCGCGCGCTTGCGCTCCGGTTCGCCAACTCGGCCGAGAATGCGCGCCGCCATCAGCACGTTGTCCTGCGCCGTGAGTTCGGGAATCAGGTAGAACGACTGGAAAACCAGCCCGATGAACGTCGCGCGGCGGCGGGCGAGCTCGCTGCGGCCGAGTTTGCCGATTGCCTCGCCCGCCCAGCGGATTTCGCCCGCATCCGGGATCTCAAGACCGGCGAGCAGGTTCAGCAGCGTCGTTTTGCCGCAGCCGGATTCGCCCCGGATGCTCAGGCTCGTGCCGGCCCGCACGTCGCAGTCGACACCCGCGAGCACTTCGATGCGGCGGTCGCCGCTCGGGTAGCTCATCCGCAAGCCGGTCGCGGACAACACGACGCTGTCGCTCGCGTCACTCACTGCGCAGGGCCTCCGAAGGTTTCAGCCGGGCCGCGCGCCACGCCGGCAACACCGCCGCCACGAGCGCGATCGCAATCGAGCTGAGCACGATCATCACGAGGTCCGTCCACACGAGGTGTGCCGGAATCTCGGTGAACATGTAGAATCGCTGCAGCGCCGCCTCGCTCTGCGTGAGCCGCGTGAAGGCGTGCACCGCGTCGTTGCGGAAATGCACCGCCGTGAAGCCAAGCACCACGCCGAGCGCCGTGCCGACGAGTCCGATGAACAATCCCTGGTAACAGTAGCAGGCCGCCACCCCGCGCGCATCGCCGCCGAGCGCCGCGAGCAACCCGATTTCGCGCGTCTTCCGGACCACCGAGATCAACAGCGAGCTGGCAACCGAGAAACCGGCGACGACGACGATGAACAGCAGCAGGAAGAACAGCATGTTCTTCTCGAGTTGCAGGATGAAGAGAAAGTCGCGGCTGCTCTCCATCCACGTGAGCGCCCGCTGACCGCGCGGCAGGCGCGCGTTGAGTGCCGCCGCGACCTCATCCGGGTCCGCGCCGGGCGCCAGCCGCAGGCTCACGCCATGCACCGATGAACCGAGCCCATACAGGTCCTGCATCGTGCGCAGCGTGCAGATGACGAGACTGCTATCGAGTTGCGTGTGGCCGATCTCGAAGAGGCCCGCGACCCGGAACTCGCGCGGGAGCAGCACCTCGTCGTGCCGCATCTTCTCGAGCATGAGCGGCGTGTAGAGTTCGATCCGGCTGCCGAGGCTCGCGCCGAGCGAGCGCGCAAGCTCCACGCTGAGGATGACCGAATCGTCGTCGAGGTCCTCGATGCTGCCAAGTTGGAGGTAACTGTTGAGCGGCAGCACCTCCTCCACGTGCCCTAGGTCCACGCCCTGGACTGCGGGAAACGCGGGCTTGTTGCCGCTGAGCACCATCACGACGCCCTCGGCATGCGGCGTGGCGCCGACCACGCCGGGGATCTTGCGCGCCAATGCCATCACGTCGGCGGCGTTCGCCATCGGCTGCGAGGCGCTGATCTGCACATCGCCGCTGGTGTCGACGATCATTTTCCGGATCTGCTGGCCGAAGCCGCCCATGACGCTGAGCGTCACGATGAGGACCATGACGCCGAGTGCCACGCCGAGCAGCGAGATGACCGTGAAGAACGGCACCCTCCGCCCCGTCGGGAAGAGCTGCTTCAGCGCCAGATAAAGCGGCCAAGTCATGGTTGCGCGGCGGCGCTGCTAAGGAAGATGGCAGATTGCAGAATGCAGAATGGGCAGAGGCCAAACCGTCTGCACTTCAATCCGGTACTTCTGCATTCTTCATTCACCATTCTACCTTAGGTCGCCGCGCTCGGCCGCAGTTGAGGGAAAAGGATCACGTCGCGTATGCTCTCCGCGCCCGTGAGCAGGATGCAGAGGCGGTCGATGCCGATACCCATGCCGCCGGCGGGCGGCATGCCGTGCTCGAGCGCGGTCAGGAAGTCCGAGTCCATCTTCTGGATGTCCTCGCCCACCTGCGCCTCGAACATCTGGCGCTGCACCAGCGGATCGTTCTGCTCGGAATAGGCCGGTGCGACTTCCATGCCACCAATGCACAGCTCGAACACGTCGATCGTCGTCGGGTCGTCGGCGGTGATCTTCGCGAGCGGGCAGAGTTCCTTGGGCAGGTGCGTGACGAACGTCGGCTGGATCAGCTTCGGCTCGATGCGCTTGCCGAAGACTTCGTTGGTCACCTCGAAGTCCTCCCAACCCGGATGGATCTCCAGACCCAGCGCGCGCGCCTTCTCGGACTTCTCCTCCTTGGTCCGCGAGAACCAGTCGACGTCGCCCGTCTCGGCGATGATGAGGTCCTTGTACTTCGCCTCGCGCCACTCGCCGTCGAACTTGATCGCCTCGCCGGTCGCGGCGTGCGGGATCTCCATCTTGCCGAGCACGTCGCGGCAGAGCGTCTGGATGAGGTCGCGCACGAGCTGCATCATGCCGCGGTAGTCGCTGTAGGCCTGATAAATCTCGAGCATCGTGAACTCGGGATTGTGGCGACGCGAGATGCCCTCGTTGCGGAAGTTGCGGCCGATCTCGAACACCCGATCGAAGCCGCCCACGAGCAGCCGCTTCAGATAAAGCTCGAGCGCGATGCGCAGGAAGAAATCGACGCCGAGTGCATTGTGGTGCGTGACAAACGGCCGGGCCGCCGCGCCGCCGGCGACGTTCTGCAGGATCGGCGTTTCCACCTCGAGGAAACCGCGGCCCTCGAAGAAACGGCGCACCGCCGACACGAGCCGAGCGCGCAGCATCAGCCGCTGCCGCGACTCCTGGTTGACGATCAGATCGAGGTAACGCTGGCGGTACACCTGCTCGGGATCGGCGAGCCCGTGCCACTTCTCCGGCAGCGGCCGCAGCGCCTTCGAGACGAGTGTGTAGGAATCCGCGCGCACCGTGATCTCGCCGCTCTTCGTCCGGAAGAGCGTGCCGGTGCAACCGATGATGTCGCCGAGATCCAACTTCTTGAAAGCCACGTACGCCGCCTCGCCGACCTGGTCCTTCTTCACGAACAACTGGATCACGCCCGCGCGATCGAGGATCTTCACGAAGCAGCTCTTGCCGCCGTCGCGGAAGATCGTGAGGCGACCGGCCACCGTGACCGGCACCGCGTAATCCTGCCCGTCGACATAGGCCGCGAGCGCCTCGGCCGAAGTGTGCGTCGGGGAAACGTTGGCGCGGAACGGATCGAAGCCGGCGGCGCGCATTTCCTGGAGCTTGGCCAGGCGGACGGCGAAAAGGTCGTTGGTGTTGACGGCGGGAGTGTCGCTCATGATCGGAGCCGGCGACGCTACGGGCCGCCTCCATCGCCAAGCAAGCCGGAGATGTGCACCGCTCCCGCGCGACGCCGTGTTCGGGCGCGTACGCGCCATCCGGCGGCTCCCCGATGACGGGACTCGCAACGGCGCGCCGGGCACGGATTTGAGGAAACACCGGCCGAGTTCAGGCTTTCGCATGAGTGGTCATCGTCGCACTGGTGAACGGCTCGCGGGGAGGACGACGTTGCAATTCTTCGCCCGCAACTTCGCGGTCGTGGCGCCGCTCTGCCTGGTCGTTGCCGCCGCGCGATTCGCTCAGGGAGGATTCGGGAAACTCGATTCGCCGGCGGTGATCGCACTCGAAGTGCTCGTCGAACTCGGCCGAGTCGCACTCGCCGTGTTGGCGATCGGCAGCGGCGACATCCGGCGCGGTATCGCCGCGATCCGGCGTTTCTTCACCATGGACGACGCGGAACGC
>DATGXO010000150.1:0-36617 GCA_035298965.1 Opitutaceae bacterium
CTACTACGGCGCGCAGCTCACCGACATCCTCCCGGCGCTCGGCACGCATTCGCCGATGACGTCCGAGCAGATCCACGAGATGTTCCCCGGGGTGCCGGAGTCGCTGTTCCGTGTCCACAACTGGCGCACGGGCATCACCACAGTCGGCACCGTGCCGGCGGAGTTTGTGAAGGAAGTCTCCGGCGGCGCGGTCCAGTTCCCGTGGCCCGCGCAGGTCGCCAACCTCCTCGCCACTGGCGGCCACGACCTTGTGCTCTCGATCGGCCAAGTCGTGCCGCACGAAGTCGTGGGCATGGCGAACTACAACAAGAACATCTTCGTCGGCACCGGCGGCGCCGAGGGCATCAACAAGAGCCACTTCGTCGGCGCCGCCTACGGCATGGAGCGCATGATGGGCCGGGCCGACACCCCCGTGCGCCGAATTCTCAACTACGCCGGCGAACATTTCACGAAGCACCTGCCGATCGTCTACGTGCACACCGTCGTCGGCCGCGATGTCACCGATGGCCAGCTCAAGGTCCGCGGTCTCTTCATCGGCGACGACGCCGAGGTGTTCAACCAGGCCGCGAAGCTCTCGCTCGAGGTGAACTTCCAGATGCTCGAAGAGCCGCTCGCGAAGGTCGTCGTGTACCTCGATCCCTCCGAGTTCAAGAGCACGTGGCTGGGCAACAAGGCGATCTACCGCACCCGCATGGCGATGGCCGACCGCGGCCAGCTCATCATCCTCGCGCCCGGGCTGAAGGAGTTCGGCGAGGACCACGAGATCGACCGCCTCATCCGCAAGTACGGCTACCACGGTACGCCGCAGACGCTCGCCGCCACCAAGGCCAACGCCGAGCTGCAGAACAACCTCTCCGCCGCCGCGCACCTCATCCACGGCTCCAGCGAGGGCCGCTTCGACATCACGTATTGCCCCGGCCACCTCACGCGCGAGGAGATCGAAGGCGCCGGCTTCCAGTACGCCGATCTCGCGACGATGACGAAGCGCTACGATCCCGCGAAGCTCAAGGACGGCTGGAACACGCTGCCCGACGGCGAGCGGATCTTCTATATCTCGAATCCCGCCCTCGGCCTCTGGGCCTACCGCGGCCGCTTCGAATATTGAAGAGCCAGAAGATCTGGGACTCAGGAAATCAGGAACGGGCTTGATTCCCGGGTTCGTTGACGACTCGTTACGCCCAACGCCCCTCTTGACCGAACGCTGACGCTTGTCGTCAGAGGCTCACGTAGGTCCAAGCGGGGCGTTCATTTTTCGCGAGTTCTGGTGCGCGGCGGGCGGCGCCTACAAATCACCGACGTCCTCGGTGCTCCGTTGCTTGCCCCGAGCAATGGCTGTCGGATACGCTCCATCCGCCCCATGAAACGCGTTCTCCTCTGGCTATTGGTCCAGTCGATCTTCGCCGCTTTGGCGGCATTTGCAGATCAAGAGATGTCTCCGGTTCCGATGGTCACACCGTCGGAGTCCCAGATGTGTTTCTTCAAGATGGTACCGGCGGAGATGGCAGACCGTGGTGGCGACCGTTTGGTGGAGGTCGCCAAGGCCACCGGTGCGGCCTATCAGCTCGGTGGCGATGGGGAAATGCGGGAGCTGTGGCGGACCGAGGGATGGTATGCATTCAAGGTGTTCCTCGCCGACGACGGCCGGCATCTGGCCCGCATGGGGCCCTGGCCTTTGGGTTGGGAGCCGACGCCCGAACACCTTGCAGTCGCTTTCTACCGCGATGGACAACTCCTCCGATCCTACTCCACAGCCGATTTGATCAAGGACAAGAAACGGGTCCGGGTTTCGGCGAGTCATTACCGCTGGTTGGCAGTTGCCGACAATTCGGACTGGTTCCGTTTCGACCCAGATCGTGAGCCGCATCTCGACAACTACTATCGCGAGTTCCGCCTCAAGACGATCGAAGGGGTGCTGTACCGCTTCTCGGTGGAGACTGGTGCGATCATCGAAGAGGTCCCGCCGCAAAAGCCGTCCGAGTGGGCGTCCGAGAACGAGATACAGCGGGTTGGCCTAACCTTTTCTCTTGTTCCATTGCCGATTCAGTTGGCCGAGCTCGATCAAGCCATCGGCTTGCCGCGAACCGTGCAAACCAGCTTTGCGATGCAAGGCTCGATTGTCTTCCAGACGCTGGCGATTACTCCGCCGGATGATCCCAAGGGGTATTACGGGATCGACCTGCAGATCGGCGACTATCAGTTCGCCAAGGATGGGGTCCCGGCGGCCGGCCACATCGATTCGATGCAGTTGGTTTTTCTCAGCCCGACGGGCTACAAGTTCGTCCCAGAGCTCTCGACCCAGCTGAAACGCTTCTTGGAGCGAACCAAAGCATCAATCCAACAGGACGAAGCCACCCCTCGCGACGCAGCGAAGCGCTTTCTCGAATCGCTCAACCTGTCGTTTGGCGATGTGGCTCGGTGATGCTTCTACCGTCCGCCTTCCGTTCCTCTGAGTTCGTGAGTTCCAGATTATCCGGGTCGCCACTCTATGGCGCTTCCTTCGTTCGCAGTGCGGCGAGTTGCTGCGGGTAGGTTTTGGCGGCGATTTCGTCCCAGAGCTCGGCGCCCTTGATACCGCAGCGCGCGGGGACGAAGACGGGGTCGAGCCCGAGCTTCCGTTGCGCCTCGTAGTCGCGCAGCGTCGCGATACCGGGCTTCGCCAGCAGCACGATCACGACGATGTTGAACCACGCCATCGCGCCGACGGCGGCGGAGCCGAAATTCCACACGACATCGACCGAGCTCACGGAACCGACGAACGTCGCCACGATCACCGCGACGCGGCTCGCGCGGATGCCGTAGCGGTAGCCCAGGCCGCTTGCGTTCTTCTTGAAGAGATAGGCGATGCTCGAGTCGGCGTAGAAGGCATAAGCGAGCACCGTGGTGAACGTGAAGAGAAACAATGCGCTCGCGACGAACGCCCCGCCGAAACCGGGCAGCACGTTGTTCACCGCCTGCTGGGTGAAGTTGGATTTCTCCACTCCGGGGAGGAACTGCGCGACGAAGCCGCCGGCGTGCGCGGGATCGGCGACATTGAAGGCGTTCGTCGCGAGGATCATCACCGCCGTGGCCGTGCAGACGAGGAGCGTGTCGACGTAGATCGAGAACGCCTGCACGAGCCCCTGCTTGGCCGGGTGCGAGACCTCGGCGGCGCCGGAGGCCTGCGCGCCGGTGCCCTGGCCGGCCTCGTTCGAGAAGATGCCGCGTTTCACGCCCCACTGGATCGCGAGGCCGAAGACGGCTCCATAGGCGGCATTGCGGTTGAACGCGCAGCTGAAGATCAGTTGGAAGATTTCGACGATCTTGTCGGCGTGGGCGAAGAGCACGATCCCGGCGACGGCGAGGTAGGCGATCGCCATGAAGGGGACGATGCGCTCCGCCGTTCTAGCGATGCGGCGACCGCCGCCGAGGACGACATAGGCAACGAGCACGGTGTAGAGCAGACCGGAGATCCATGGGGCGATCTCGAGCGAGTGCGCGGCGGCCTGGCCGAAGGCGTTCGACTGGATGCCGGGCAACGCGAGTCCGCAGCCGAAGACGGTGAGTAGCGCGAACGCGATGCCGAGCGGGCGGCTCTTGAGGCCCTTCTCGATGTAGTAGGCGGGGCCGCCGCGGTATTCGCCGTGCACCCGTTCCTTCCACACCTGCGAGAGGGCAGATTCGATGTAGGCGGAGCCGGCGCCGACGAAGGCGATGGCCCACATCCAGAAGACCGCGCCCGGGCCGCCGAAGAAGATCGCGGACGCCACGCCGGTGATGTTGCCCGTGCCCACACGGCCGCCGAGCGCCATGGCGAATCCTTGGAACGATGACACGCCCGCGGCCGACGCCTTGCCGCTGAACAACTGGCCGACCATGTCCTTGATGAGCCGCAGCTGTGGAAACCGCATCCGTAGCGAGAAGTAGACCCCCGCGAGAAGGCAGCCGTAGATCATGATCCGGCTCCAGAAGAAGTCGTCGGTTGCGGACGAAAGTGTCGAGAGGTTCACGGTAGTTTCCCTTGGGTTGAAACGAACAGCACGGCGCGCTCGATGGCGGATGAATTTCGTTCGGACTCCAGCAAGAAACCCGCCGAACGCGGTGCGATGAAGCGCGGAAGAGTCGGGCGTAAAGTTTACCCGCCTTTGGCGGCGCCGGAGGCGACGAGGGTCCGACCTACGGGCACCGGGTGTGAAGCCGGTCGCAGTGGCGAGGTTCGCGCGGAAAACAAAACTGCCGCGCGCTCCTGGCAGGAGCAGCGCGGCAGTGTGGCTAGAGTTGGACTGGAGGAGTCAGATCAGGGCGCTTCGAATTTCCACTGTTGGTTGGCGCCGCCCACGTAGGACCAGATCTGGACGTTGGCACCATCGGTGGAGGAGACGCCGTTCACGTCGAGGCAGGAGCCGGTGGCATGCGTCGGCGTGAGGCGGTAGTAACCTTCGCTGGTGGCGGTGAGCGTCCACTTCTGGTTCGCCCCGCCGCGGTAGGTCCAAATCTGCACATTGGTGCCGTTGGTGGTCTTCGCGCCGTTCACATCGAGGGCTTTGCCGCTCTGGGCGCCGATGATGCTGTATTGGTTGTTGCCGAGGTGGGTGATCACCCAGCGTTGGTTCTCGCCCCAGGCGTAGCCCCACTGCTGCACGTTGCTGCCGTCGGTCCTGGCGAAGCCGCCCACCTCGAGTGCCTTGCCGCTGTGGCGGGCCACAATTCGGTAGATGCCGTTGGCGATGATGCCGCCGCCTCCGGGAGGCGGAAGCGCGGCGCCGCCGGTCAGGGCGCGGATGTTGTCCCGATCGATCACAGCCGCAGTGTTGCGGTCGAACAGCCACATCGTGTTGCTGCCGGTGCCGCCGGCGTCCCACCAGATTGGTTTGATCCCGAGGGAGTTCGCCTTGTCCACGACGTATTTGCTGAAGAACGTCCGGCCGGCGAGGTGCCGTTGCAGCTCCGTGCCCGTGAGATCAGAATAGCCCGTGCGCTTCATCGCGCCGAATTCGCCGATGATCACCGGGATGCCCTTGCTGGTGAACTTGGTGGCCATCTTCTGGAACTGCTCGTCGGTGTAAGCTTCCTCGCCCCAGGTGGAATTGCGGTCGGTCATCGTGGGCGAGTGATAGCCCTGGCCCCAGAAGTAGAACATCTTCCCCCAATCCGCATCCTTATCCATGAGGGTCCACTGGTACGGATAGTGGTGGACTTCGACCATGAGCCTTCCGGAAGCGGAATCGCTGGGGAGTGTGTTCACCATGTTGTAGGTCTTGTCGATATTGGTGTTCGGGCCCTGAATCACCAGCCAGCGGGTGCTGTTGTTGCCGCCAGTGGCGCGGACTGCGTTGATGAACGTCTGGTAGTAGTTCATCAGCGTCGCCACTTGCGCAGCCGTGTCTGCGGGCGGCTCGTTTGCACCAGCGAAGACCAGACGGCTGTCGTATCCCTTGAACGTGTTGGCGATCTGCGTCCAATAGGAGTTCATCTTCTTAGTGACTGTGGCGTCGGGGGTGTCTCCGATATGGCTGTCAAGCCAACCTCCGTCCCAGTGGATATTGAGAACTACATACAGGTTCCTGGCGTAGCACCAATCGACCACCTGTTTGACACGGGCCATCCACGCGGAGTCGATCTGGAGGGTGGACTGGTTCGCGTGGCTGTCCCAAGCGACGGGGAGGCGGACGGTGTTGAAGCCGGCGTCGGCGACGGAATTGATCAGGGCCTGCGTTGCCGCGGGACCCCATGCGCCTTCACCGGCGGGCGGCTCGAGCGTGTTGCCGAGGTTCCACCCGTAGGTGGGTGTGGGAAGCTGGGCCTGCACGGCGAGGGGCAGTACCAGAAGGCACGTGAACAAACCGAGGAGGCGGCTCAGGAGGCGCAGGTTCCGGCGGGGGGCCGGACCTGTTTGCGGACCGACGAACGCTGCGGGGGGGCAGGCGCCGGACGTATCGATGGCGGATCGGTGGCTATACGTTTTCATTTGGGGTTAGGGTTTTGCTGCGGCTGGGTAGAACGGGAGGCGCGGCCGTGGTGGTCGTTCCCACGGTGAAGCGTGGGTGACATGGCCACGCCCGGGAAGAGTCGGACGACGGTGCGCGTTGCGTTTTCGTGGTGAGCGAACTCGCGGAATAGGCACACGCTATCGGTGTGTGGTTCTGGCGGGGTCGAATCGGAATCGGGTAACTCGGCTATCGAACTCGGGGTGAACGCAATGTTAGCAGAGCCGCGTTGGGCGAGTATGTAGTCAAAATAGAGGTAGGACCACGGGACGCGCTCTTGCCCCTCGGCTCGCAACGACGGTCCGCCGGCCCATCCGCCCATGAATCTGCGTCGGCGGGAGCGGCGTACTCCGTCGCTTTTGGCGCTGATGATGGCGCCGACAAAAAAACGCCGCGCCCTCCGGAGAGTGGCGCGGCAGCGATGATGGACTGGAGCGGTGCCTGTTATTCTGCAGCCTGAGTCGGCGATCCGGAGTCTTTCGGACCCGGGCCAGCAAACCCGGCTACACGAGAAGGCAAACGTGCGGTGGATGTTCTCGATCCGCTCACGGCGCTTCGAATTTCCACTGCTGGTTGGCGCCGCCCACGTAGGACCAGATCTGGACGTTGGCGCCATCGGCGGTGGAGACGCCGTTCACGTCGAGACAAGAACCGGTGGCGTGCGACGGCGTGAGCCGGTAGTAACCTTCGCTGGTCGCGGTGAGCGTCCACTTTTGATTGGCCGCACCGTTGTAGGCCCAGATGAGCACGTTGGTGCCGTTGGCGGTCTTCGCGCCGCTTACGTCGAGGGCTTTCCCGCTCTGCGCGCCGACGATGCTGTACTGATTGTTGCCGAGGTGGGTGATCACCCAGCGCTGGTTTTCACCCCACGCGTAGCTCCACTGTTGCACGTTGCTGCCATTGGTCTTGCCGAAGCTGGCAACTTCGAGGGCTTTTCCGCTGTGGCGGGCGACGATCTTGTAGATGCCGTTGGCGACGATACCGCCGCCTCCGGGAGGGGGCAGCGCGGCGCCGCCCGTCACCACGCGAGCCACGTCGCGATCCACCAAGGTGGAGTTGCTGCGGTTGAACAGGCCGAAGGAGTCGGGGTCGGTGCCGCCGTCGTCCCAATAGATGGGCTTGAGTCCCTTGGCATTAGCCTTTTCGACGAGCACTTTGTTCCAATAGGTGCGCGAGGCGAGATGCAGGTTCAGGTCGGCACCCGTCAGGTCGGTGTGGCCGGTGCGGCGGATGGCGCCGAACTCACCCACGATCACGGGAATACCGCGGCTAAGGAATTTGTTCACCATGAGATTGAGCTGGGACTCGATCCAATCCTCTTCGCCCCAGGTCGAGTTGCGATCGGTGCGGGTGGCGTGGTGATAACCTTTGCCCCAGAAATAGGATGCCTTCCCCCAATCCGCATCCTCTTTCATCTGCGCGAAGTTGTAGGGGCCATAGAAATGGACTTCGACGGCGAGGCGGCCGGTCGCGGAGTCGGTCGGCAGCGTGTTCATCAACTTGTCGGTCTTCTCGAGGTCAGTGTACGGACCGGAGAGGACGAGCCAGCGACTCGCGTTGTTGCCGCCGGTGCCGCGGACGGCGTTCACGAACGTCTGGTAGTAGCGCAGCAGCGTGGCCATCTGCGTGGCGTCTTCAACGGGCGGCTCATTCGCGCCGGCGAAGAGCAGCCGGTTGTCGTAGTTTTTGAACGTGTTCGCGATCTGCGTCCAATAGGTGCGCATCTTCGTGTTCACGGTCTCGCTGTAGCCGGTGGCCAACGTGCTATCGAGCCAGCCTTTATCCCAGTGGGCGTTGATGATGACCGTCATGTTCCGGGCGAGGCTCCAGTCGACGAGCTTCTTCACGTCCGCAATGTAGCTGGCGTTGATCTGCATCGTGGACTGGTTCGCGTTGTGATCCCACGCGCAGGGGATGCGGATCGTGTTGAAGCCGGCATCGGCGACGGCGTTGATCATGCTCTGCGGCGGGGCCGTGGGCGTCGTCACCCAAGTGGCCTCCATGGTGTTGCCCAGGTTCCAGCCGTAGGTCGGCGAGGGAAGCTGGGCCTGCGCCGCGACGGGCAGAAGCAGCAGGGTGGTGAACAGGCCGAGGATTCGGCTCAGGGGACTTCGGCTCCGGGGCGAGCCTGGCTGTTGTGGCGGAGTGCCTCGGTCGACGAGGCGTGGGGCGATGGTGGTCATGGCTTGGTGGATCTCGCGTTGTCGGCGAGTAGGTTTGGGGCGGGTGTGGGGCGTCCGCTCCATTGGTGTGGTTGGAGTTTTGGTACACCGGCGGCCGGTGTGAGGGAACTCGTGGGGGGCGAACTCCCGGAACCGAGGGCGGGAATGCAGGACGCCGTGGGTGGGCGGAAACGGCACGCGCGACTCGATCCGAAACTAACGGTGGGACTGGGGGCTGGTGTTTAGGGGCACTAACGCGGGTAGCGGGAGTGTTTTAACATGAATCCCGTTGATGCGCTCGTCACGAAAACGCGGGACAAGCCGCGGGAGGCGCTTCTCCTCGAATGAGTGCGGCCGTTTTCCGAAACGGTTTTGACCGCCGATTCACAGCGCATTGGCGCTGCACGATCGCGCTGGGCGGCGCTTCAGAGCAGCCGGAGGGCGGCGGCTTTGCCGTGGAATTCGCCGAGCCGCTGCGCCCGCTTTTCGAGCGCGCGCCTCGCGGTCGCCGCCAACGGCGCGCGGGACCTCACCTCGAGCACGAGCTGCTTCGCCGTTTCCCGCTTCTTCCAGATTCCGGCCACGCGGCCTCGCACGACGAGTGTCGGCCGGAACACGCCGTTGCCGCCCGGGCAGACTTCGCCCGCATAGGCGTCGTCGAGTACGGCCGTGCGATCCTGGAAACCGAGCAGGTGTTCATCGAAACCGGGAAGCAGTTCCACGGGAGAGAGCGCGGGCGGGGGCGCCGCATCCGCGGCCGTCCAGTGTTCGCCGCCGTCGATGTTCTCCCGTGCAAGCGCGAGGCCCGCGGCCGCGATGGCGACGCGCACCTCTCCCAGCGGCAGGCCGGACCACCAGGCGAGATCGTCGGCGGTGGCGGGACCGTGCGATTGGAAATAGCGCCGGGCGAGTTCCGCGAGCGAGGACTCCCGGTTGAGCGTAGTCGAAGACCTGATCCACTCGTCGCGCAGGGCAAACGTCGTCTCGCGGTTTACGGGCACGGCGCTGCACAACAGTCCTTCGTTGCCGAAACGTCGCAGGAGGTGGTTGCCGCATTGTTCGTCGGTGCGGCATCCGGCCTCGGCCAGGTGCCGGATCAGTTCCGGCCGCGGCAGCACGCGCCCGCCGGCGAGCACCTTTTCCACCACGGCCCGGGCGCGGCGCACCTCCGCCTCCGAGAACCCGAGCTCCTCGGACCGCCGACGGATTGCCGGCAGTTGCCGTGCAGCCAACAAGTCCTGCATCCAGCGCACGTCGGCGGCTGGCGCCAGATGCCAAGTGCCGCGCATCGTCCAGGTGCGCACGATTTTCCGCTCGGCGATTGCGCGCTCGACCGTGGTCCGTGTGGCTGCGCGGGTGCGCACACCCACAGCCCAGAGGCTGTTCTCGTAATCCTGCGCCTGCAGCGCGCCGAGCCAGCGCACGGCGTCGAGCACCGTGTCCCGACGGGAGTCGTCGTGCAGGAGCAGCGCATGCATGCGGCGGACCAGCAGCGAAGCGGTGGCCATGGCGCGAGAGGTGTAGCGGTGTCCGCGGAGCCCGCAAACTTCTGCCTCAGCGCCGCGTGCGCGTCCCACCGCTCCGGCCGTCGATCAGCGGTTTGCGATCGCAGCGCCGGCACGCGGGCGTGTTCCGTGTCACTCGCGGGAGATGATCGATTGACCGAGGTTGCGCAGGCTGGAGAAGAGCCCGCGGCGTGGCTCGCTGGCGGGCGCAGGCGCTGGCGAGGGCGGCGCGGGCTCGGCGGGGGACGGCGGAGCGTTGCGCGCCTCGATCGTGGCAAACAGATGCCGCTCGAGCGCCGGAAGTTTCGCGTGATCGAACGCGTGCGCGAACGCGCGGAAATAGTCGCCGGTGGCGGTGTTGCCAGTGGCGCGGTGCTGGGTCGTGGCGTGGTTGACCTCGTCCGACTGAAGGTAGTCGTCGAGCGCGGGCACGGTCGGGCCGCCGATCTGTTTGAGAAGAGAAAAGAACAGCCGTGTGTCCTCGAAGCCGATCACGCCTTGGGTACGGAGGGTGAGCACGGAGATCTCGAACGAGAGCGCCTCGAGATGAGCGGAGGGCGCGAAGGCGCGGCAGGAACGCGCGAATACGTGGCGCAGTGCGCCGGGCAACGTTTTCGGAGGCTGCGGATAGGCGCCGATGGCGCGGGCGAACCAGCCGACGATCTCCGCGACCGGGCCGTGCTCGGTGAGGCGCTCGAGCGTGTGGAGTTCCTCCGCGGGAAACGCGGCGGAGGCGCTCTCCGGCTGGAACGTGAGCACGTGGCGGAGTTGGAACGGATCGATGAGGTGCGCGACCGGATTGCGATCGCGCACGGTGGCTTCCTCGCAATGGGAGAGGAGGTGCTCGAGACGCACCTCGGCGTGGAGGAGGGCGGAACGTTTCAGCACGGCCATCGCGCGCTGCACTTCCGACTCCTGCACCAGGCGGCGCTGCGCGGGCGGGATGGCGTCGTCGGCGATCTCGTGCAGCGCGTGCAGGAGCAAGCCGAGGTTGGTGCGTTCGATCTGCTCACGTTGCTGCGCTTCGCGGTCCTTGATGGCGCCGGTGCGGTCGCGGCGCGTCACGACCGCGTGGATGATCGAGGCGGAGTCCGGCCGGTAATTCGCCTCGCGGGAGTGGGCGTGCGGGTGGTCGTGCTCGTCTGGGGCCGGTGGCATCGGATGGTGGGACGGAGGTGGCGGTGGGCGAGCGACTGTGTAGTGGTTCTTTTCGGCACGTCAGCCGGAAACGAGCGCAATTTCCCAGGAAGACAAGCTCTCGACCGACCTGCCCACCGGCCGGAGCTCAAGGACCGCGACGATCACGCAGCCACGATGGCGCGAAGCTGGGCGCCGCGGCGCACGTTTTTCTCGCCCCGCCGCGGCGCGCCTGCCAATCGTCACGCGATGGCCAGCATCGGTAAACTCGCGGAACGCCGCACGGTCGACATGCGCCTCCTGGGCGAATGGGTCGAGGCGGGTAGCCGTGTGTGCGAGCTCGGCTGCGGCCGCGGCGTGCTGCTCGAGTACCTCGTGCACACGCGCAAGGTGTTCGCGGTCGGTGTCGACCTCGACGTGGAGAAGATCGCGGCCTGCGTGAAGCGCGGGGTGACCGCCTACCAAGGCGACATGACGGCGTTCCTGCGCGCGTTGCCCGACGCATATTTCGACCGGGTGGTGTTCTCCCGCACGATCGAGGAGCTCGCGAATCCGGCCGAGGTGCTGCGTGAGGCGCTGCGGGCGGGGCGCTGCGTGAATGTTGGTTTCGTGAACCACGGTTACTGGAAGAACCGCATCGGTGCGCTCCGCCACGGCGGCAAGTTGCGCAATGAAGTCTACACGACCGACTGGGCCAACACGCGGCCGACGAACCCGCTCTCGGTGGCGGACTTCGAGGCGTTCTGCGCGCAGGAGGGCATCCGGGTCGCGCGGCGGGCGTTGCTGCGCGGTGACTGGGAACGCCCGTGCGCCGTGCTGCCGAACCTCCGCGCCGGCTACGCGATGTACGAACTCACGAAGTGAGGCGGGCGTTTCTGGGTTCCGGATAGGAAGATCTGGAGCTCAGGAAATCAGGAACGCGGGCAGCTTCGGGCCTTCTCGTTTCTCAACGTCACCTGGCATATCACCGGTGACCTCTCCATCCGTTGAGCGCACAAGCGTCGTCTGGTGGCCGTTCCCCCAGTCACCAGGTCCAAATATCTCGGCGAGCAGGTCGGCCGGCGTTTGGCCAAAGGCAGCCGAGAAAGCAGCAAAGCCGGAGTCGTGGGGCTTCGCTTCGATGACAACCGCGGCCACGGCCTTGCGGTCGAGGCGGAGAAACGCACCCACAATCAGGTAAGCGAGGTCGTAACTGAGCGCAGAGGGATCGCCGGGGATGTCGAAGCTCCGTCCGTCCCAGAAATGGCCGATGTTGGCCGGTGTCCAGAAAGTGCGATGGTCCTCGATCTTCTTGCTGTGGTCGGTGATGGCGCGTCCGGCGACGGCCGCCTCCGTGGTCTGGGTGACACCCTCGTTGAGCCACAGGGGCAACGTGTGATGGACGAGTAGGGCGTGGCAAAGCTCGTGTGCGATGATGCGCGTGGCGAACATCGAGTCGGGCGAGGGAATCACGATATGCCCATAGCCGCGGTTCAGATAGACACCGCCGGAGGCGATGTGCTCGCCTGGCGCGCAATAAGCGGAGTGGTAGCGGTAGTAGAGGTCGCGGTCGGGCGCGATCAGGAGCAGAAACTTGCCGTACCAAGAGGGCAGGGCCATGTCCCCCAGCGTAGTGCGCACGGTGTGCAGTGTCTCTTCGTAGTGACGGACCGCCCGTTTGCCGCGGCCGATGTCTCCGGGGATGACGGCGAGGACGTTGGCGGTCTCGAAGACGTTGCAGCCGCCGAACGTTTTGGCGAGGTGCGTGGCCCAGCGGCGGGCGATGGCGGTCCAGAGCGCGTTGTGCTGCTCCGGCGGCTGTGCCTCGATCCAGTCTCCGACCAGGCGCCAATCCGGAATCGGAAACTCCAATTCGGGAATGAGCCATTCGGACCGGAGCGGGATATCAAGCGACGAATCCGGAGCGCCAGATGATGCCGATTTCTGTCGTGGATCCGGAATTCGAAACTGAGCCAGTGCTTGGCCGAGACCGGCCCGGAGTTCGGCAAAGAGAGAGAGCCGCCCCGTATTGCCCATTGTTCGCCGTTGGATTCTCGCTCACACCGCCGGCTTCGACTTTGCCTCGGGGAGCTCGATGGTGCGCTTCTCGGGATTGGCGGCTTGGCGGTAGAAGATTGCGGTCTTGCCGACGGCGCCGGCTTCGGCGGCTCCCGTTTTCTCCTCGATCGCGGCACAGAGGGCGGGGCGCTCGTCGCGTTCGGCGAGGAGCTTCACCTTGATGAGCTCGTGGCGCGCGAAAAGTTTCTCCAGCTCGGCGACCACGGGCGCGGTGATGCCTTCGCGGCCGATGACGAGTTGGCAGTCCATCGTTTGGCCAAGGCTGCGGAGGTGCGATTTCTGGGCGCCGGTAAGAGCAGGAGCGGTCATGTTGCGCGGCAGGGTGCCCGGCGGAGTTGTCCGAAGGCAAGCGCGACTCAGGGCGCGCGCGGCGCGGCGGGGCGGACGAAGCGCAGGAACGCGAGCAGGAATAACAGGTACGCGAGCGCGTGGAGCGCCGAGGAGACGAAGGCGATCACTGGATAGACCCACCGCATCGAATCCATCGAGAGGCTGCCCTGCATCTGCACGAAGCTCAACGTCGCGTAGAGCAGCGGAATGCTGATCGCGAGCGCGGCGGTGAGGCCGAAACCGGTCATCGCCCACGTGATCGCTTTCGCGCCCGCCGCTCGTCGGCCGGCAAGCATCGCGAGTCCGACGATGCAGACGACGATGACCGGAACCTGCGAAAGCAGTTGCGAGAGGAGCATCGGGAGGAGCGAGGCGGCGGAGGACATAGGCGGGAGGCGAGAGGCTTGAGGCCAGAGGCGAGAGGGCGAAGGAGGGCAGGAGGCGAAACGCTGACGCGTTTCGTGGCGGCGCGAGGCTATTCCCAGGCGCAGAGCTTCTCGATGTACGCGGCGGAGCCGTCGCGCAGCCAGCCGTCGAGCTGGGCCTGCTCCTTGAGCTGTTGGCCACGTTGGCGCGGGACGGCGAAGAAGAGCGTGTTGGCCTCGGGCAGCGTGGTCATGTCGCCCCAGAGCTTCTCCCACTGGAGCACAGGGAAGATGTCCTCCTGGCCGTTGCCCCAGCGCTTCTTCACGTCCTTGAGTGTCACGTACGTGGGCATGCGCGCGGCGAGCGTGCGCACGGCCGCGGCGACGCGCGCATCGTCGGCGAGCGCGGCGCGGTCGAGGCCGAAGAGCGCGAGCATCGGGTCGATCGCGATCCAGCACGTGAGCGTGTTGTAGAAGGTGAGCTTGAACTCGTCCTCCTCGTGCGCGAGCGCCATGCCCTCGACGAGGCGCAACTGGCCGCCGACGCGCGCCAGGCCGCCGCCGCGATCCTCGAGCCGGCGACGGATCACCTCGATGGCGAGCGGTCGCGCCTCGCGGTCGTGGCGGCCGAGCACGGCGGGATCGAGGTCGGCGCCGAGGGTGTCGATATTGTGGAGGAGGAGATGTTTGAGCTGCGGGCGGTCGCGCAGGAGGTCGCGGAGCACGCCGTTGCGCAGGAGGTTCGCGATCTCGAACCAGTGGCCGACGGGGTGCAGGCTTTGCGGCGGGAGGTTGTCGGTGTAGTCGCGGCCCTCGCCGGTCTTCACGGCCCAGTCGAGCAGCGCCTTGCGCAGGCTCTGGCGCATTTTCTCCTGCTGCACGTCGAGTACCTGGTGTGCGGTCTCCTCCCACTGGAAACGCAGGTCGCGGGCGGTGGGGATCATGCGCAGGCCGATAGAGCGGCCGGGCGAGAGCAGCAGCGGACCGGTGTAACCGAAATTTCGGTGCTTCTCCAGGAATGCGCGGATCGGCTCGTGCGTGAGGTGGCTCGTCGTGAAGAGGTGCGGCACCTCGCAACCGGCGGCGCGACCGGCGCGGCGGCTCTTCGCGAGATGGACCTCAAGGAAACTGCGGTGGCGTCCGCCGAGTTTGGCGAAAGGATGCAGCGCCTTCACCGTGCCGGCGCCCTGGGTCCAGCGGCTGCCGGCGCCGGCGGCGAGCGTGATCACGGCGACGGAGCCCGCGCGGAGCAGCTCGGCGCCGCGGGCGGCGTCGGCCGCATCGGGCGAATACATCGGGACGACATCGCCGGGGCGGACGTCCTCGACGGTGGCGGAGACGGGCAGGCGGTTCTGCGGCAGGCCGATGCGGCCGGCGAGGAGGTCGGCGCGGATCTGCTCGTGCTGGAGCGGATCGAAGCCGTTTTCGTCGAGCAGCTCGCGCAGCGACTGGCCGCCGCGTGAGCTGGAACCGCCGCCGGCCTGCGGTGGGAAGAGGCGGTGGAGCAGCGCGGCGGAAACTGCGGAGTTGTTCGTTCCGCCGAGGTGGCGGGCGAGGAAACGCTCGAGGTCGCGGCGGGCGGCATCGGGGAGCGTGCGCGGATCCTGCCGAACCCAGCCGGGCACGCGGTAGAGGTAGTACTCGGGCGAGAAGAGCGCGTGGTCGCCGGTGAGGAGTTGCGCGTAGGTGCCGCGCGGATTGATCGAGAAGTCGTACACGACCGGGTCCATCGCGAAAGGCAGCGCGTGCTGCAGGTCGCGTTTGGTGCGGCGCATGAGTTCGAGGAGGAGTTCGCGGGCGCGCGCTTTCTCCTTGGGGTCAACCCAGAAGCCCATGCCACCGCCGGACATGCCGCCGAGCATGACGAAGCCGCGGAAGGCGGGGCCGAGAAGCTGGCGCGCCTCGGCGATGAGTCGCTCGGTGTAGGCGTTGGAGGCCCAGGGGATGATGGTCTGGATCGGGCCGAAGAAGTTGCGCGTGGTGAGCTCGGCGAGCCGGGCGATATCGCCGGTTTTCAGGCACTCGATGATGCCGCGCAGGATGTCGCCGGCCTCGAGGCGCGCCTGCCACTCGCGCTCGAGCTTTAGGAGGTATTTCTCGGTGACCATCTCGAGGATGGGGCCGACGTTCTGCGACATGCCGCCGTGGACGAGAATAAGGCTGTCCTGGAGCGCCTGGCGCGTGGCGGCGGAGGCGGCGGTGTCGTCGAAAACCTTGTGGCGCGGGAGCAGCCGGCCGCGGCTGACGCCGTGCTCGACATCGCCGGGCTGCGCGAGCTCGCCCTCGATGGTCTTGATGCCGGGCCACACGCCGCCGGAGTCCTGCCAGCCGCCGCCGGAGCCGCCGAGCCATTCGCCGAGGATGGCGCGGCTGGCGACGGTACGGCGCTCGGGCTCGGTGAGTTCGCCGGTGAGCGCGGCGGTCTGGCCGGTGGCGCGCATGAGCAGCGCGATGAGGCAGCCGAGGAGGTTGGTGGAGACCGCGAGGCGCGAGCCCTTCGGGATGTCGCGTACTTGGGAAACAATTTCGAGGCCGCGGCCCGGGCCGGCGAGGCGCGCGAGGATGGCGGCGAGATCGTGGCCGGAGCCTTCGAGGCCGGAGGGCACGACGCCGGAGGCGATCACGGCGGCCTTGAGCAGGCCGAGGTAGTCCTTCGCGAAATCGAAGAGATCGGCGAGCGAGGCGACATCGGCGCTGGCGCCGAGATCGACGGAGACGAGGCGCAGCACGGGCTCGTCGATCACGCGCAGGAAGGCGCAGACGGGCGGACGGGTTTCCTTGTCGCGGCCGAACACGCCGAGGTCGACGGAGATGTTCAGGACCTTCGCGCCCTCGGGATAGTCCATGCCGAGGAAGAAGATGTCGGACCAGCCGGCGTGGCTGAGGTCCATGCGGACCGGGGTTTCCTCGAAGAGGATCGGCGCGGGGGCGTCGCCGCCGGACGGCAGCATCTCGGGGCGCAGGCGCAACGGGTAGTCGAGCGGGTGGCCGGTGCGGAACATCCACTGGTTGCCGCGGACGGTGCGCACGGTCTTCTGGACCTGCGTGGCGAGCGTCTTGAACTCGAGGCCGTGATACGCGGCGGCGAGCGCGCTGCTGAGGGCGTCGGTCGCGCCGTGCTCGCGTTGGTGGCGGAGGAAGGTGTCGATCGCCTCCTCGAAGCGGCGCTCTAGGGCGTGTTGGTGTCCCTCGAAGGGGATGGAGCCGGAATTGTCGGCCGGGTAGTGCGGCGGGAGGAAATAGCGGTGGATCGCCTCGAGGAAGAAGAGCGCGCGGACGCGGTGGTAGAAGTTCGGCGTCTCGCGACGGAACTGCTCGAGCGCGGCGGCCATCGCCTCGAGTTCAGCGCGCGAGGCGGCGCGGCAGAGTTGTTCGAAATACTGTGGTTCGCCGGCCGGAGTCCGGCCTTCGACAAGGGAGAGGAGGCGCTGATCCATGGCGCTCAGCTCCGGGCGGGCTGCTTCTCGGCGGCGAGGGCGAGCTCCTCGGCGAGCAGGGCGAGGATGTCGGAGCGGCTTGAGCCGCTCAGGCCGAGGGCGATCTGCGCGCGGAGGAGGCCGAAGCTGGCCTCGAGGTTGGCGCGGCGTCCGTCGAGGACCGCGGCGAGGTATTTCTCGCGGGCGGCGAGGGCGTTGAGCGAGGGCGAGAGACCGAGTTTGGCGCCGGGGTTGGCCTGTTGTTCGGCGGCGAGCAGATCGAAGAGCGCGGGCGTGAGCACGTGCATGCCGAAGAAACAGAGGTAATAGCCGGCGCGCAGGCCGGGCACGAGGCAGTGCTGCTCGGCGAGGGTGGGTGTCGGTTTTTCGAGCACGCGCTCGATCGCGGTGAGGCCGCGGCGTCCGGGGACGAGCGAGCCGCCGATGGTGCCGTAGTACTGGAGCTGGCCTTCGTGCGTGGGCTGGACGGCGGAGACGGCGCAGTTTTCCGCCTCCGCGAGCGCGAGGAGCTGGCGGGTGCAGCTTTGTGCGGACTGGGAAACGTAGAGGTGGTCGCTGACCTGGAGCAGGAACGGCTGGTTGCCGACGAAGTCACGGCCGCAGAGCACGGCGTGGCCATAGCCGAGCGGGGAGGGTTGCTCGAGGTAGGTGAGCTTCGCGGCGTACGGCGCGAGCACGGCCTCGTACGCGGCGCGATCGCCCTGGGCGTGGATGAGGCCGACTTGCTCGACGCCGGCGGCGAGGAGCTCGTCGAGGATGATGGCGAGCGCAGGCTTCTGGGCACCGTCGCGGTCGGTGAGGGTTTGGAGCGGCAGGCGCCGCTGGGCCGGGCCGGCGGCGGTGATAAGGGCCTTCGTGACGCGGAGAGGCATGGCGGTGAGTTTGTGGCGAGCAAGCCGCAGGCCATGCGGGCCGGCAAGTGGTTAAGGCGGAGGAATGCCGGTCGTGTGCGAAACGTCGCGGGCCAGGGGTGTATTTCCCTCGCCCTGATGGTGGTCATTGACCGGTGCGTTGGATGATGGCTAGTTGGAGCCTTCCACAGCCGGCTTCCTCTTGGCAGCAGCTGGACGGCAAACCCACACAACGAGAACTGCCGGCGGTATCATGCCCCGGCTGGTATCCATGGTATGGTTTCCGTGCAGAAGGCCCGGGTGCTGTCGGCTGGCGACCGCCGCCACTTTCGAATGAAAACCATCCCATTGTACAGCGCCCTCACCATCGCCTTGCTCGCCGGCTTTCTGCCGGCGGCAACCCTCGCCGCGATCCCCGATGCCGTGCCCTACCAGGGCCGCGTCGCCGTCGACGGCACGAACTTCACCGGCACCGGCCAGTTCAAGTTCGCGATCTATGAGCAGACGCCCGGCGACACGGCTTCGGCGGCGTTGCTCTGGACCAATGCAGCCGGAGCCACCAGCGGAACGGTGGCCGAGCCGGCGTCCAGCGTTTCGCTCCCCGTGACCAACGGCCTCTACGGCGCCGGACTCGGCGACACCGCCCTCGCCAACATGGCGGCGCTGCCCGTCTCGCTCGCCCCCGCCACCAGCAAACGCGCCTTCGTGCGCGTGTGGTTCGACGACGGCACCCACGGTTTCCAGGCCATCACGCCCGACCTCGAGCTCCGTGCCGCCCCCTTCGCCCGCGAGGCCGCCAACACCGCCAGCCTCGGCGGTGTCGCCTTCGCCAACTTCGTCCGAACCGACACTGCGAATGTCTTCACCGCCGTCGACGGCGTCACCATCACCGGGACCGGCCCTAGTGCAGACACGCCGGCGACCGGCGCCACCGTGCCGGTCTCCGGCGCCGGCACTCGCATGGAGTTCCTCCCCGGCTATTCCGCCTTCCGCGCCGGCACGGTGACTGGGTCCCAATGGGATGCTGTCAACATCGGGCTCAATTCCACCGCCCTTGGCTACAACACCGTAGCCAACGGCTACCGCTCCACCGCTATAGGCAGCGAAACCACTGCCAGCGGCAGCTCCTCAGTTGCTGTGGGCAACCATTCCATTGCCGGAGCACGCAGTTCCACTGCCCTCGGCTTCTACACCACCGCCAGCGGCTTTGGCTCCACCGCCTTGGGCTGCGCAACCACCGCCAGCGGCGATGTCTCCACTGCCTTGGGCTACACCACCACCGCCAGCGGCGAGGGGGCCACCGCCTTGGGCTACACCACCACCGCCAGCGGCCGGTACGCCACCGCCTTGGGCGCCTCCACCACCGCCAGCGGCGACTGGGCCACAACCTCGGGCCACAACACCACCGCCAGCGGCGTCTGTTCGACAGCGATGGGACACTCGAACGAGGCGCGGATCTACTGCGAGACGGTCATCGGGGCATACGCTCCCATCATTGCGCCCATTGGGGGGACCACGTCTTCTTGGGACCCGGCTGATCCGCTTTTCATGATCGGCAACGGCACCTCCGACTCCGCACGCTCGATCGCGTTCATCGTCCTGAAGAACGGCAACGCCGCGGTGCTGGGCGCGCTCGCCCAGGGCTCCGACCGCAACCGCAAGACCGACATCGTCCCCGCCGATACCGCCGCCGTGCTCGCCAAGGTCGGCGCGCTGCCGCTCTCGACGTGGAAGTACAAGGACGAGACCGTCACCCACCTCGGGCCGATGGCGCAGGACTTCTTCGCCACCTTCCAGCTCGGTGGCAGCGACACCAGCATCACCTCGATCGACGCCGACGGCGTGGCCCTCGCCTCGATCCAGGAACTCGCCAAGCGCGTCGCCACGCTGGTCGAGCAGAACGCCGCCAAGGATGCCCGCATCGCGCAGCTCGAGACGACCAACATCGAGAAAAACGAGCAGATCAACCGCCTCGCGGCCCGCCTCGCCGCGCTCGAAGCCAAAATCCAGTGAGGCCGCTGCTATTGCCCTCGATGAAAGCAATCCTTGCGCTTTGCGTGCTCGTTGCGGCGAGGGCCGCCTTCGCCCAATCCGCCACCGTCTCCGGCCAGCCGCAGGCGGTCAGCGCCAACTACCGCCAAGACAGCGGCATCTCGCCCGACGCCTCGGGCGCCGCCACCTCGGCCAACTACTCGAACCGCTCCGGCTATGTGGGCCAACTCTACGACGTGGTCGCACTCGAGATCGCGGCGATGCCGACGTCCGTGAACGAGCGCGCCACCACGCAGCTTGCCGCCGGCGCCACGCTCGACGACGGCACGCTTCTCGTACCCGCACCGAGCGAGGTGAGATGGACGGTTGTCAGCGGCCCCGTCACCACCATCGCGGCCGATGGCACCGCCGCGGCCGGCAACGTGTATCAACACACTTCAGCCACGGTGCGCGGCGCCTATGCCGGCGTGAGTGCGACGCTCGCCGTGACGGTGTTGAATCTCACCTCCGACGACTTCGGCCCGTACGCCGGCGACGGCCTGCCCGACGACTGGCAGGTGACGAACTTCGGCGCGGGCAACGCGAAAGCCGGTCCGACCGCCGATCCCGACGGCGACGGCCAGAGCAACCTCCTCGAATGCCTCGCCGGCACGGACCCGAATTCCACGGCGTCGGTCTTCACGGTGCGGATTCAGAACGTAGCCGGGCAGCCGGCCCGGAAGGCGATCCTCTTCGGTCCGGTGGTGGCCGGACGCACCTACCGCGTGCTCAGCAGCACCGATCTGACCGCCGCGAGCTGGCCGGACATCTCCGGCGCGCTCACCGGCGTGAGTGGTGAGCTCACGTTCATCGACACGGCCGCAACCGGCGCGCGGAGATTCTACCGTGTGCAGATCGTAGCGCCATAATCTCTCGGTAACGAACGACACAGGCCGGTCGCCGATCGCTGACGTCGCGGATTGCAGGGCGGCGCAAAAGCGCCCCCGGCTGCTGATCCCCGGGGGCGCGATGAGACTCTGCAGAGACAAGCGGTTGTGCTCAGGCCCTCCGACGCCGGTACTCGGCGAGGAGGATCAACAGCATCGCGGCGAAGAGACCGTAGGTCGACGGCTCGGGCACGGGGGCCTGTTCTTCGTCTTTGGCGGCGCGGAAGGCGAAGAGGAAGTCGTTGTAATCGCCGTCGCTGCCGGAGGCGCCGAGTCGGATATCTTCGAAGCCGATGATCGTGTACGGCACCGTATCCTCAGTAGAGGTGAAGAATAGACCGTAGTAGGACTGCATCGTGGCCGACGCGGGGATGCTCTGCGTGGGATCCACCACGAAGTATTTCCCGCCTCCGCTGCCCATCCCCTGAAGGAAGAAATCGAGAGTGTCGCCATTGTACAGCAACACGCTGCCGAAATCGCCGAACTTGATGTTCGGGGTGGAACCGCATGCCTGGATGCCGCTAGCGATCAGGTTGTCGGAGCCGTTCAGGCGATAGCCCCAGTTGTTCTTCCATCCGGCGGTTTCGCCGAGGAAGACGTATTCGACGCGCAGCCTGAAGGTGGGATCGGTGCTGCTATTTGTGATCGGACTCAGAGGTGTGCCGGACCCGAAGTTCTGATTCCAGCCGAGCCAACCCTCCGGAGTGCCTGCGGCCGGAAGGAGATGCGGGGGTGACGGGTTGTTTGGATAGGTTGCGTCCGAGCAGACGGCGAAGTCGCCAAACCAACTGGTGTAATTGTCGAGGCGTCCACCCGTGGCGGATTCCAACTGGCCGAACGCGTAAGCCGCCGAGAGCAGCAAACAGAGTGAAACCAGCTTTTTCATGATCGTGCTTTCTGGGTATTGTTGAATGGCGGCCGGGTCGTCGCAGCCACCGTTGAGGCGCCGATCGTACGCCTGTGCCGACCGAATTGATATGGGCACGGATCCGTTTTTCGGGTTCGACTTCTGCCGAGCGGGCCGTGGGCAATTTGCCCATGTGAGCACCTTATGTGGTTGAAAATAAAAACACCCCCGGGCTTTCCCGGGGGTGCTCGATTCTCTCCGACACACACTTCGAGCTTTCAGCACTTTTTGCGCAGACGCCGGTAGCCGACAACCGCCAGCAGTGCCGCCGCGCCGATCAGGCCATAGGTCGAGGGCTCCGGAACCGGTCCCTGCGGGAGGTCGAAGCCGGCGCGGAAGCCGAAGAGCAGGTCGTTGTGATCCATGTCCTGCCAGCCGGCGCTGTCATTGATGTCTTCGAAGCCGAGCAGGGTGAACGGATTGTCCATGAACGCCGGGCCGCGCACGCTGGTGAGCGGCGTGAGCGTACCGTAGTACGACTGCATTGTGGCGCTGCCGGGCTGGTTGAGCGACTGGTCGAACGCGTAGTAGCGGCCGCCCTTGACGGAGTCGAAGTTGTCGCCATTGCCGGCGCTGTAGCCATTGGTACCGTTGTAGAAAAAGTCCAATGACTCGCCGGGTGCCAGGCTGATGTAGGTGTAGTCGCCGAACTTGATGGTCGCCATCGGGCCGGCGGCTTGAATGCCGTCGGCGAGCAGGCTTTCCGAGAACGTCCCGTCGCTGGCGGTGATCCGGTAGCCCCAGTCGTTCCACCACGCGGCGGTTTCGCCGATGAACAACGTCTCCACGAAGAGCGTGCGGCTGGCGTCGGTGTTGGCGATCGGAGCGAGTTGGTCGGAGCCCCAATTGGGCGTCCAGCCCGACCACGTGCGGTCCGCGTCGGAGAAGGGAGCGGGAGTCCCGCCGTCGGGATACGGCTCGGAGTAGACGGTGCTGTCGGAGGCGACGTCGAATCCGTCGAACCACGCTTGGTAATCTGTCAAGCGGGGGCCGCCGGGAGAGGGGGTGGACAACGCGCCGTACGACACGGTGGAAGCGACCAGCAGCGAGCAAGGTAGCAGCAGAGATTTCATGTGATGTGACCCGCGGTTTGAAGCGACGGTGTGATTGGGCCGCCGTCTGGTTTTCAGTGCGCACGGAGTATAGCCCAATGGCGCCCGCCCGCCGCTCGGAGCGTGCCGGCTCGGGGAATAGGCCCGGGACCGGACGGGCCGCCGGACAATCTCTGTCAGGCAATCGGCGACGAACGCTTGGCGGCTGCTGTTCCTCGGTCGAACTCGCCGCCCCGGCGGTGGCCGCTCAGAGCGGGCGAAGGTCCTCGGGGCGGCCGCAGTCGCGCCAGCGCGCGCCGTCGGCCCGGAAGGCGTTGATCGTCTCGCCCGCGCCGGCGAGGCGCAGATAGCAGGCGACGATCGGAAACACGCCGGACTCGGTCATCTTCGCGAAGAGCGCCGGCGAGACCATCTGGATCCCGCAGAAGCCGAGCGGCACCGCCTCGCCTTGCGGCGCGCGCACGAAGGTGTCGCCGGTCAGCGGCGAACGGCGGCCGACGAGGCGGTTCGCTGTGTCGAAGAAAAGCGGACGCGCCGTCGGCCGCGGCAGGGCGGCGAGGGTGGCGAGCGCGCCGGTGCGCTGGTGCTCGGCGGCGAGGGCGCGCAGGTCGATGTCGCTGAGCACATCGACGTTGTGCACGAGGAACGGCCGGCCGTCGTTGAAAAACCAGGCCGCCTCCTTGAGTCCGCCGCCGGTGTCGAGCAGCTCCGGTTCGGGCGAGTACTCGATGCGGCGCAGACCGAAGAAGCCGCGTTTCTCCAAGAACGCCGGGATCTGTTCGCCGTGGTGGTGGAGGTTGATCACCGCCTCGGTGATCCCGGCGGCGGAGAGCCGGCGCAGCGTGAGCTCCAGCAGCGTGACGCCGCCCACCTCGACGAGCGCCTTCGGGCGCGTGTCGGTGAGCGGTTTGAGGCGGGTGCCGAGGCCGGCGGCGAAGACCATCGCTTTCATCGGGCGGAGCGGCGACAGGGAGGCGTCGGGAGGCGGCGGAGACGAGGCGAAAGCGGCGGCCCGGCGGGCGGCCGCGGCGTTTTCACGTTTTTGTCGCCCAGCCCGGCTGTTCGCGGTGGCGTACCTCGACGGCCACGCCGCCGCGGGCGCGCAGCTGCCGTGCGAGTTCCTCGGCGCAATAGACGCTGCGGTGCCGGCCGCCGGTGCAGCCGAAGGCGACGGAGAGGCGGGTGAAGTTGCGTTTCTGGTAGGCGGCGAGCACGGGCTCGAGGAGCAGCACGATCTGGGTGACGAAGCGCGCGACCTCGTCATGGCCGCGCAGGTACTCGATCACGGGGGCGTCGAGCCCGGTGAGTGGGGCGAAACGTTCGTCGCGGCCGGGGTTGGGGAGCGAGCGGCAGTCGAAGACGAAGCCGCCGCCGTGGCCGGAGTCGTCGTGCGGGTAGCCGTGCTTGAAGGAGAAACTTTGGATGCCGACGGTGAGCGTGAGCGGCACTTGGGCGATCTCGCGTAGGCGCGTGGAGCGCACGATCTGCTGAAGCGCGGCGGAGAGCGCCGGGAGCGGCACGGGGAGTTCGCCCTGTTGGAGGAGGTGCTCGAGGTTGCGGATCGCGTAGGGCACGCTCTGGAGAAAGTGGGCCTTGCGCTCATAGAATCCGCGGAATCCATACGCACCCATCGCCTGGAGGATGCGGATGAGCGAGAAGCCGCGGAAGAAATCCTCGAAGCGTGCGTGGTCGATCTCGGCGAGCGGCGCGGCGGCGGCGAGGTAGGTTTTCTTGAGGTGCTCGCGGAAGGCGAAGGGGAGGTTGGCCTTGGCGTCGAGCAGGAGCGAGGCGAGGTCGTAGTGGAGCGCGCCGCGGCGGCCGCCTTGGTAATCGATGAACCACGGTTTGCCGTCGCGCACCATGATGTTGCGCGACTGGAAATCGCGGTAGAGGAAGTGCGTCTGGCCTGCCTCGAGGAGGAACGTGCAGAGCGTCTCGAAGTCGTTCTCGAGCTGCTGCTCGTGGAAGGGGATCTGCGCGAGCTTGAGGAAGTAGTATTTGAAGTAGTTGAGATCCCAGAGCATCGAGCGCCGGTCGAAGGCGCCGCGCGGGTAGCAGAGGCTGTAGTCGAGGCCGCGCGCAGCCTTGATCTGGAGCGCGGCCAGCAGCCGCACGGCCTCCTCGTAGACGGCGCCGACCTGCGGCGGGACCTCGGCGGATTGCCCGCGTTCGCGTTGCAGGAAGTCGAACAACGTGGTGTCGCCGAGATCCTCCTCGAGGTACACGCCCTGCGAGCGGTCGTCGGCGTAGATCTCGGGCACGGGCAGGCGCAGCGAGCGGAAGTGGCGCGAGAAGCTGATGAACGCGGCGTTCTCCCCGAGGTCGGCGTTCTCGACGCCGATCGCGCTGTGGCCGTCGGCATCGCGCAGGCGGTAGAGCTTGCGGTCGGAGCCGTGGGCGCGGAGCTCCTCGACGGTGGCCGGGGCGTGGCCGAAACGGGCGGCGAACAATTCGGAGAGGCGCGGATGCATGCGGTGAGCGGAGCGGCGGAGCGTGAGCGTTGCGGCGGAGTTGGGGAAGTGGAAAGGAGGCGAGAGGGCGGAAGGGTTATAGGTGATAGGTGATGGGTTATGGGCGAGAGGTTATGGGTGATGGGCGCGGAGTGGTGCGGGCGACTCCGCGGGATTCCCATGACCCATGACCTATGACCTATCCCCTATGACCCGTCCCCCATGACCCATCACCTCTCACCCATAACCCACCGCCGCTTTTCAGAAACCGCGTTGACGGTGGCAGGGGGCGACGGCGGACTGGCGGCCATGTCGTCGTCTCCGGCCAAGGTGCCCGTGGGGTTGTTGGTGAAGCTCGGTCTCGTCGCGATCGCGGCGGTCGTCGTCGCGGTGCTGCTGTTGCGCGGCGTGGATGTGCGCGGGCTGATCGACCGGGTATTCGCCTTCGTGCGCGAGGCCGGTCCGTGGGCGTTCTTCGGCTCGATGGCGGTGTTTCCGTCGTTCGGCTTCCCGATCTCGCCCTATTACCTGACCGCGGGCGAAGCCTTCGCGGCGCAGATGACGATGCCGGGTGTGCTCGCCGCGGCGTTGCTGGCGAACACGGTGCAGTTCGCCTTTTCCTTCTGGCTGGCGCACCGCGCGATGCGGCCGCTGCTCGAGCGGTTTCTGGCGCGCACGAGCTACCGCGTGCCGCAGGTGACTCCGGAGAACGAAACGACCGTCGCCGTGCTCGCGCGTGTCACGCCGGGGCCGCCGCTCTTCGTGCAGAGCTATCTGCTGGGCCTGTCCGGTGTGCGGTTCCGTACGTACATGCTGGTCTCGGTCGGTGTGCAGGGCGTGATGGGCTCGGCCTTCATCGTGTTCGGAAAAGCACTGATGAGTGGAAAGGGCGGCATGGCTCTGCTCGGGCTGATGCTGCTCGTCGTCGCTCTCGCGGTCGTGCAACTGCTCCGCAAACGCTACGCGAAACGCGATGCCGGCACGGCCTGACAACTCCGGCGAGGAGACGCTGTCCGTCGGTGAGCTGACGACGCGTCTCAAGGAGCTGCTCGAGGGCAGTTTCCCGGCGCTGTGGGTGCGCGGCGAAGTTTCCAACCTCCGGCAGCAGGCGAGCGGTCACTGCTATTTTACGCTCAAAGACGAGCGCGCGCAGATCTCCGCGGTGATGTTCCGCGGCGACGCGGCGCGCTCGCGGGTGACGTTGCGCGACGGCCAGCAGCTCGCGGCGTTCGGCCAGGTGAGCGTGTACGAGGCGCGCGGGCAGTATCAGCTTATTGTGCGCGTGATCGTCGAGGACGGCGCGGGGCGGCTGCAGGCGGAATTCGAGCGGTTGAAACAACAACTCGCCGCCGAAGGGCTCTTCGCACCGGAGAACAAAGTCCCGCTGCCCGCGATGCCGCGCACGATCGGCTTCGTCACCTCGTCCACCGGCGCGGCCGTGCAGGATTTCATCCGCATCCTCCAACGTCGCGGCTGGCGCGGACACCTCGTCGTGTTGCCCGTGAAAGTGCAGGGCGAGGGCGCCGCGGCCGAGATGGTCACGATGCTCGAGCTCGCGCAACGCGAAGGCGAGAGGCGAGAGGCGAAAGGCGAGAGGCGGGAGGCGGGAGGCGAGAGGAAGAGCCGCAAGAAGAGGACCGCGCCGCCCGCGGAGCTTGACCTCGGACTGCTGCCGGAGCCTCCCGTCGACTCTGACTCCGGCCTCACGCCTCACGCCTCTCGCCTCTTGCCTCCCTTCGACCTGCTTGTGATCGGGCGTGGCGGCGGGAGCCTCGAGGATCTCTGGGCGTTCAACGAGGAGCCGCTGGTGCGCGCCGTGGCGGCGTGCCGGATCCCGATCATCTCCGCCGTCGGCCACGAGATCGATTTCACCCTCTGCGATTTCGCCGCCGACGCGCGCGCCGAGACGCCCAGCGCCGCGGCCGAGCTCATCTCGAGCGATTTTCTCGACGGCGCGGGTCGCGCCGCGCAGGCCACGGCGCGGCTCGACGAGTTGGCGACCGACGCACTCGCCCGCGCCGGCGAACGCCTCGCCGCGGCGCGCAACCACCTGCGTCTGCTCGCGCCGTCCGCGCAGGTGGAACAGGCGTGGTTGCGCCTCGACGACCTGGGCAATCGCCTCGGCGCTGCGCTGCGCCAATCAACCTCGCTTTCCCGCGAAGAGCTGGCGGCGGCGCGCGCGCGACTGGAGCGCGCCTCGCCGGAGACGCGCGTGCGCTTCGAGTCGCAGAAACTGCTCGGCCTCTGGAAACGCCTGCAGGCCGCGAGCCCCGCGTCGGTGCTCAATCGCGGTTTCGCCATCGTGCGGGACGAAGCCGGCCGTCCGGTCGCGCGGCGCGCGGAGCTCGCGCCCGGCCAGAAACTCGGGCTGCAGTTTGCCGATGGGATCGCGCCGGTCCGCGCGGAGTGAAGTCGCGGCGCCCTTCGTGATCGGCGGAGCGGTCCGCGGGGGGGGTGGTGCCGCGGATGCGCTCGGCTGCGGGCACCGCTAGGGCGATGACTCCACGTTTCTGAAAAGCGCTGGCTCTGCGGCGGTCGATTCGCACACTGCGCCCGTGGCCGGAATACTCCTCATCGAAGACGATGCCGCGGCGCGGCACATGTTGCGTGTGCTCTTGGAACGCGATTCCCACACCGTCTGGGAAGCCGCCTCGCCCGACGAGGGCTGGAAGGTGCTCGAGGAGACGGCGACCCCCGATCTCGCGATCGTCGACCTGCGGCTCGGCGAGGCGACCGGCATCGACCTGATGCGGCGGCTGCGCAGCGACGCCATCTGGGCGGCGTTGCCGGTCGTGCTGTGCAGCGCGACGCCCGACCGCGAATCGGTGTTGAGCTCCGTCCAGCTCGGCGCGGCGGCGTTTCTCACCAAACCCTACGACGCGCTGCGTATCCGGGCCGCGGTGGCCAAGGCGCTCGCGACGAAGTGGACGCGGAAACATTTCGAGGACCCCGTCACCGTCACGCGCCGGCTGAGCACGGATCGGGACCACGTGGCGCAGGTCGCGAAGAAGTTTTTCGCGGAACTGCAGGCGGCGACACGCGTCGTGGTCGAGACGGAGGAGGAGCGGAAAACGGCGCTTGTGCATCTCGTGTCGCTCCGCCGCACGGCAGCCGACCTGGGCTTCCACTCGATCGAGCTCGCGCTCGCCGACTGGGAAAAGGCCGGCGGCGGACAGGAAGCCGCGCCGGAGGCGATCCGGCGCACCGCGGTGCTCGCGCGGCTCTTCGGCGCGCTCGGGATCTGACCCGCGGGGCCGCGCGCCGCGAGCGGCATTCAGAACGTCGCCGTGAGCGACAGCGAGTACGTGCGGCCACGCCAGTCGCCGTAGCTTTGCACGCCGGCGCCGGACGGGTCGCTCGCGTAGAGCGGGAAACCGGAGTTGAAGACGTTGTCGACGCGCACCTGCGCGCGCAGCCCGCGGCGCTCGCCGACGAGCTTCGGGAAGAGCCGCGCGAGTTCGCACTGCACGTAGGTGTCGAACTGCCAGAACGCGGAGACGCGGTCGTGCCCTTGCGCCGTGCGCTCGGCGAGCGGCAGGACGCGCGGGCCGAAGTACCGGCCGTCCAGGCCGAAGCCGACGGTGCGATTCGACCAGTTGGCTCCGAACGCCGCGCGATCACGCAGCAGTCCGGCGGCGGTGCCGTCGGGGGTGGAGAGTTCGTCGACGATCGGCGTGTTGGGCAGTACGCGGCGCTCGTAGCGCTCGTAGCCGATCCAGCGGCCGAAGAGTTCGAACGTGCCGCCGCAGCACCGGCTCCAGGTGTAGTCGAGCGTGAGGTGCCAGTTCTCGGAGCGGCGCCACGCGAAGTTCACCACGCCGCTCGTGATCGCGGAGATGCGGCCGACGTCGTGCGTGTCGCCGGGGGGGCGGGCTTCTCGGATCACGCGGGCGGGCCAGAAACTCTCGAGATCGGCGGCGGTCTGGGCGTCGAGGGAAACCTGCTCGTTGGTCTTCTCGGTCGTCACCCAGTCGAGCGCGGCGCGGAAACGATGCTCGTCGCCCACCTCGCCCACCGCGCCGAAGGTGCGTGTAACCGCCGATTCGGCACGC
Organism: Opitutaceae bacterium; assembly: GCA_035298965.1. GTDB lineage: Bacteria > Verrucomicrobiota > Verrucomicrobiia > Opitutales > Opitutaceae > CAJCBL01. The sequence continues at coordinate 29,188 of DATGXO010000150.1, forward strand.
AGCGCGGGATTCGGCGCTTCGCGCACGGGCACGGCATAGGTTTCCTGCCGCCGCGGATCGGTGATCGTCACGTACTCGACGGGACCCGGGCCGGGTGTGGGGTCGTCCGGTGCGGCGATGACGCGTTTCCCCATGTACGGCGTGGGGAAACGGTTCGCCGTCGCGACGCTGCCGCGCAGCGCGAAGCCGCGCGCAAAATCGATCTTCACGCCGCCGGTGGGCGCGAGGTTGGTCTCGGCCGAGGTGTCGGCGGCGACGTAGCGCGCGCCGAAGTCCGTCTCGACGCCGCGGATCCAGCGCGGCAGCCAACGCGCCGGCAGGAGCGGCGCCTGGAGTTCGCTGAAAAAGCTGTAGCGGTCGAGCGTGCGGCCGGACCAGACGACCGGGTCCTCCGCGGCGGTGCGGTCGCCGAAGGTCCCGGTGTCGGTGTGCGGCGCGAGGGTGTTGCGGCGGAAGTCGGCGCCGATCGCGAACGCGCCGAGGCCGGTGGGCAGATGCAGGCCTTGGTTCGTGAGGCGGAGCGCGCTGTCGAAAGTCTCGTAGTCGGCGAGCGTGGCGAAACGGCCGCGGCTCCCGCGGTAGACGATCACCTCGTCGTAGAACTCGGCGGGCGGGGCGAACGTCTGCGTGTCGCGCAGCGGGTTGTAGATGCCGCGCTCGACGAGCGCCTGCCAGCGCTCGCTGTCGGCGCCCACGACGCCGCGAAAACGCGTGCGGCTGCGGGTGTACTGGCCGTCGAGCGTGATCCGCCATTCGCCCGGCAGGCGCACGAGCGCGGCGAGCACGAGGGCGTTGAAGTCGACGCGCGCCTCGCTGTAGCTCTCGCCGAGCGCGGGCGCGCTCTCGAGCAGGGAAACGGAAACGTTCTGACCGAACGGATTCAGCGGCGACTCCGCGTCGAGGGCGAGATCGGCGCTGAACAGATCGTAGCCGCGGTTCACGACCGTGCCGGAGTGGATGAAGTCGAAACCGAGCTGGAGCGCGGGCAGCACATCGTAGGTCGCCGACGCGAGATAGGCGGAGCGTTCTTCCTGTCGGCCGAATGGATACGCGGAGCTCAGGGGCGAGGCGACGAGGCCTCCGCCGGCGGGAGCGAACAGATCCCCGTTGCGCAGGCCGGCGCGACCGGTGAAGGCCGCCAGCCCGCCGGTGCCGTCGGCGCCCGGGGCGACGGAGGTGACCGACGCGGTGCCCTCGCCGAAGAGCGGCGCGCCCTCGTTGCTGCGGATGTTCGGCGTGGCGCCGTAGAGCGGCGCGGTGGCGGCGACGTTGGCTGTGGCAGCGGGGCGGTCGTAGCCGAGCTCGGCTTTCGTGGGCGGTGCGGAGGAGGCGAAGTTGGCGTTGAAGCGCAGGCGAAGTTTTCCGCCCAACAACGTGCGGCCGTGTTGGAGCGAGAGGATCGACTGCGGCGCGCTGCAACGGCCGAGGGAGTTGGTGTAAGTCGTGGAGATCTCGGTGGTGTCGAGGTCGGGGCGGAGGACGACGTTGACCACGCCGCCAACGGCGTTGCCGCTGTAGAGCGCGGAGGCGGAGACGGGCAGCACCTCGATCTGTTGCACGAGGCTGAGCGGGATGAAGTTCAGGTCGGGCGCGGCGAGGGCGGAGGAGCCGGGCGCCGGCGGCGACTCCGGGAGCCGGCGGCCGTTGAGAAGGACGACCGTGGCATCGGTGCCGAAGCCGCGGAGGTTCACGTTGGCGCTCCCGGTGGTGAACGCCGCCTGCAGGCCGTCCTGCTCGGGCGGGCGCGTGGCGGCGTCGCTGTCGAGGAGTTCGCGCTGGAGGAACGTGTTCAGATTCACGACACCGCTGCGCTCGATCAGCTCGCGGTTGTAGATGCGGTAGGGCAACGCGCCGTTTTCGGTGCGCGGGAGGTCGAGGTTGCCGCCGGCGATGCGCGGCACGAGCAACGACGCGCCGCGGGCGACCGCGCCCAAGCGTGCGGAATTTTCGGTTACGACGAAGGGCTCGAGCTTGGTGATCTCGTCGCTTGCTTGGAGCGTCTGCGTCTCGACGGTGAGCGTGCGGCCGGCGGCGACGAGCAGACCGGTCATGTGCAGCGGGCGCACGCCGGCGTTGTGGGCGGTAAGTCGGTGTGTGCCGGAGGGGACATCGCGGAGCAGAAAACGGCCGTCGGCGCCGGAGGTAGTGACGAGGCGAGCGTCGGGGAGCGAGACCTCGGCGCCGGCGAGCGGCGCGCCATCGGGCCCGAGCAGCCGGCCGCGCACCGAGCCGGTGAGGGCGACGGTGGCGGCGATCACGAACTGCCCGCGGCTGCGGCGGCGTGCTGAAAAACCGGTGTCGCGCAGCAGGAGATCGAGCGCGGCCTCGGGCTCGTACGTGCCGCGGACGGCGCTGGAGCGGGCGGCGTGCACGTCGTCGTAGGAATACAGGACCTCGACGGCGGCTTGTTGCGAAAAAGCCTGCAACGCGTCGGCGAGCGGCTGCGCCGGGATGTCGAAGGCCACGGCCTTGGCGAGTGCGGTGGCGGCGAGTGCGCAACCGAGCAGCAACGCGCCCAGGCTGCGCGCGAAGCGGCGGAGTACAGAACGCGGGGGTGCAAGTTGCGGCAGGCCGGAACCGCGCGGGAGCGCGGCAGAAGTGAGGACGATCATGGCGGCGCGTGGGTTATTTGGCGGCGCGCAGACCGACCTGAACGGGGCCGGAGGCAGGGCGTGTGATCTGGACCGGGAGGATTTCTTCGACCGCGGCGAGGAAGCCGTCGAGATCGTCGAGGCTGTAGCGGCCGCCGACGCGGAGCTGTCCCGCTTCGGCGGACACGGCGATCGGCCGGTCGTGGTAACGGGAGAAACCGGCGAGCGCTTCCGCGAGCGGTGTGGCGGCGAACACGATCCGGCCTTCGCGCCACGCCAGCGTGTCGGCGAGCGTCTCGGACGAAAGCGCGGCGATGCTCACGCTGGCGCCGTGGGCGGAGAGTTGTTGGCCGGCACCGAGCGCGACGGGGGCCGCGGCGGTCGGCGAAATTTGTACCTGACCTTCGGCGACGACCACCTCGAGCCCGCTGCCGGGCTCGGCGCGGACGGCGAATTTCGTGCCGGTGACGAGCACGGAGCCGGCGGGCGTGTCGACGGTGAACGGTTTGCCGGGATCCTTCGCGACGCTGAAGAACGCGAGGCCGCCGGCGAGTTGCACGCGGCGTGCGGATTCGTCGAACGTGACGGTGACCTGCGTGCGCGCGGAGAGGTCGATGCGGGTGCCGTCGGCGAGCGTGAATGAGTGGCGCTGGGCGGCGGGCGTGGCGAAGTGTTGGGGCGCGGTCGACGCCGGCGTGGGCCCGCTGGCGAAGAACACCGCGATGGCGGCCGCCGAGGCGACGAGGCCGCCGAGGGCCCACGCGGCGAGCCGGCCGCGGGAGCGCCGCGGCGTTGTTGTGGGCGACGCCGCGGCCGAGAGCCGGTCCGCGGTGGCGACGAGCGGCAGGAGGTGGCCGACATCGGCGGCGAATTCGCAGTAGTCGGCGACGAGTTCGCGGCGGCCGGTCGCGGCGGCGAGCCACGTTTCGAAATCGCGGAGCTCGGCGGAGGAGAGCGGGCCGGCCTCGAGTTTCACCGCCCAGAGGGAGGCGGCTTCTTCGTCGCCGGGAAGTGGAGATGAATGTGGGGAGGTCATGGGAGCGCCCTTTCGTTGTCGGTGGCGGAATCGAGGGAGGCGCGCAGGAGGCGCAGCGCGCGGGCGTGTTGTTTCTCGACGGTGCTCACGGCGATGCCGAGGCGTTCGGCGATCGCGCGGTGGGAGAGTTGTTCGTGATGGCGGAGGCGGAGGACGGAGCGGCAGCCGGCGGGCAACTCGGCGATGGCGTGCTCGAGCAGGTCGAGTTCCTGGTGGAGGACGGCGGCGCGGGCGGTGTCGGACTGCGGGTCGGCGGGTTCGCTCTCGGGGACGGCGGCGGGATCGATGGGCGAGCGCTGCCGGCGTTTGAGGCGATTGAGGGCGAGGCGGCGCGCGGTCACGTAGAGCAGCGCCTCGGGGTTGCGGGCGGTGGCGGCGTCGAGCTGCGGCAGGATGCGCAGGTAGGCATCGTGGGCGATGTCCTGGGCCTCGTCGCGATCGGTCACGAGGCGCGCGAGAAAACCGCGCAGCGGCCGGATGGTCGCTGCATAGAGCGCGGCCAGAGGACCGTGAGGGGGAGGCGGCTTGGGCATGACAGCGTACCGTGGCGCGGCGGCGGCCGCCGACGATACACCAGCCATCAGGGGTGGCGCGGGGCGAGCGGGCAAGGGCGGACAGGAGTGCATGGCTACAGAACAGGACAACCGAGCGGGCGAAACCCGCTATTCTGCCCCGGGATTTGTTTCCCGAAAACGAAGCGCCGGGTGAGCCGCTTCCCAACGGCGGCCTCACCCGGCGCAGGACCCATCCAAGTGTTTTCAGCGCGTGTTCCGGCTGCGGCGCAGGCGGCAACCGGTGGCCGCGAACATGAGCGCGGCAAACCAGCCGCCGAACGCGCCGCCGCCACCGGAGGACGAGGGCGGCGGCGTGACCGGCGCGGCGGTGACGGTAAGCGTGGCGACGGCGCTGGTGACGGAGCCGAGGGCGTTGGTGGCGACGACGGTGTAGGAGCCGGCGTCGGCGGCGGAGACGGCGGCGAGATCGAGCGTGGCGGCGGTCGCGCCGGTGATCGGCGCGCCGTTGAACCGCCATTGGTAGGTCGGGTCGGGAACGCCGGTGGCGGTGACCGACAGTCGGACGGCGGAGCCGCTGGCGGCGGTCTGGCTGAGTGGCTGGGCGGTAATCGAGATCGCGCTGGCGGGCTGGCCCTTGCGGACCGCCTGGGACTCCAGGACATACACGGTCCCCGAGGCGGCCTCCACTGCGAGGCTTCCCCACGAGAAGCGCACCGCGGCTCCCACGCCGTCGATGCTGCCGAGATTGGAGTGGCAACCTTCCCAATGGATGCTTGCCAGCGTGCTCACCGTACCCGCCGGGGTGATGCGGCGGAGGCAGCCGACTGGCTCGGATGCCCCGCCGCCGCCTTCGAGGAGGTAGATCGTTCCGAGGTCGTCGACGGCGATGGACTGGATGGCGACTGCACCGAAGCGCGCCGCTTCGCCGACGCCATCGCGTTGGCCGGTCTCCCCGGCACGGCCCGCCAGAGTCGTCGTCTGCCCCGAGCGCGAGGTCCTCCGGATCGTGCAATCGACATAGCTGTAGAGATTTCCTGCGCGATCAATGGCGACGAGTGTCGGACCGAAAAGGTAGCCCGCATCGAGCGTGGTGACCGTGCCGTCCATGGCGACCTGCCGCAACCGGCCCTCATCGCAGACGAGAAGCGAACCATCGGCGGCGACCGCGAGTTTCCCGGGGTTCATGAAACGGGCCCGGGTGCCGACTCCGTCGCCGTTGCTGGTGACAAAATCGGGGAGGGTCTGGGCCGTCGGCCCGCCGGCGAGAGTGCTGACCACGCCCGTCGGCATGATTTCCCGGACACAGTAGGCGGTGGTGACGAACACATTGCCTGCCTGGTCGACGGCGATGCCGTGGATGTCCGTGAACGAAGCGCTCGCGGCGTCTCCGTCCCGGTCCTGGTGAGGGGCGTTTGCGCTGCCGTGGCCGACGAGTGTGGTGACGGAGCCATCGCGGCGGACCTTGCGGATGGAATAGCCGTCGACGACGAAGAGTTCGCCGTCAGGGCCGACGGCGCCCCCCGACAGGGATTCGAACCGTGCGGTGCCGGGTACGCCATCGATGAAACCAAAGTCGGAGGGATCGTAGCGGCCTGCCAGTGTGGTGACGATGCCGCTGGGGGAGATCGTGCGGATGGTGGGGCCGTCGGCGACGTAGAGATTACCATTGGTATCGGTCGCGATCGATTCGAGGTCGTGAAAGCGTGCCGCGCTGCCGTCGCCGTCGGTCGCACCGTAGGTGCCCGGCGAGCCGGCGACGGTGGTCACGGTCTGGTCGGCGGCGATCTTGCGGATCGCGTTGGTAATCTGTTCGGCCACGTAGACATTGCCGAAGAGGTCGGCGGCGACGCTCTTGATGTCGCTGAAGCGGGCGGTGTCGGCGGGGCCGTCCCGGTACCCGATCTCGGCCGGCATGCCGGCATGGAGCGTGGAGCCTCCTGAGGCGGGGGCCTTGAGGACGGCACCGAAGTAGGAGGAATAGGCGTTGCCGGCGGAATCGGCGGCGAGCTCGAAGGGAAGCGGTTGGAGCTCGTAATCCCGGATTATGTAGGGGAGCAGGGGCGGCGGCGGGTTGTGTTCGACCAGGAGGCCAGTCGTGTACCCCAAGTTGGCAGCGGTTGTTTCCGTGATTTGGTTCGCGGCTAGGAGCAGACCAATCGGCGGGCGCCGCGGCGGTTCTGTGGTGACACTGCCGGTCGGCGAGATCTTCCGGATCGGACGCTCGAAGAGGTAAGGCGCATAGGCGTCCTCGACGTACAAGTTGCCTGCGAGATCGGACACGATTCCTCGCGGAGAGTGGAAACGGGCAGCGGTGCTGGTACCGTCGGCCACACCATAGGTGCCGGCTTCGCCGGCGAAGGTGGTGACCACTCCCGCGGGGGTGACGCGGCGGATCGTGTGGGCCCCGCCATCGACCACATAGATGAAACCGTCCGGCGCGACGGTGATGCCTCGGGGTGCGAGGAATCGGGCCGCCGCTCCGGGGCCGTCGGCATAGCCGCCCGGGGGAGCACCGGTGAGGGTGGAGATGTAGTATGGCGCCGATTGGGCGGATTGCGCAGTGGCGAGGGAGCGGATGCCGCAGAGCAGGACAAACACCCCGAAGCGGCAGACTTGGATGGACGAAACGGTTTTCATGGGCGGATCCGGGCATGGTGGAGTTCGGACCGAGGGATGCGGGCTCCCCCTGTCGAGAAAGACAATCGAAGGGGCAGAACCCGCTAGTCGGAGTGGGACGTGGGCTCGTGCGAACACGCGCGGGTTGTGTTTCCCCGGACGGGTCTGCCAACCTCCTCGGGCAACCGCACGATGGCGCGCACGCTTCACATCCTCCCGTGGGACCGGCCGCTCCTCGAGCGGGCGGTGGCGCATTTTGCGGCGGACTGGAACGGCGGCGCGCTCGATCTCACCGATCGCCTCATCGTAGTGCCGACGCGGCAGGCGGGACGGCGACTGCGCGCAGCTCTCGCGGTGCATGCCGCGGCGCGTGGCGGAGCGGTGCTCGCGCCGCGGGTGCTCGTGCCAGAGCAGTTGCTCGAATGCGCGATGCCGCGCGAGGCGCAGGTCGCGACGCGGGCGCAGGTGCTCCTCGCGTGGGTCGAGGCGCTGCGCGATGCGGATTTCGACGCACTGCGCGAAGTGTTTCCCGTCGATCCGCCGGACCGCGGTTTCGGCTGGGCGCTGCGGCTCGCGGGGGAGATGACGCGGCTGCAGGCGGCGCTCGCCGAGGGCGGGCTGCGACTGGCCGATGTGGCGGCGCGCGCGGGCGAAGGTTTCTCGGAGGCGCAG
>DATGXO010000151.1:0-4172 GCA_035298965.1 Opitutaceae bacterium
AGGATCTTCTGCTCTTGGCGGGTGACGCGAAACGGCATCGGGAAATCTCCGGGCCTGAAGCTGGGAGGAAGTTGCGGAACCGGCGACGCCGAATTCTGTCCGCGCGCTTTGCCATCTGTCCCTACCCGGACCACCGCTCCAACCACCACCTTGTTCTGCCATGAATCCACTCCGCATGCTCCTCGCGGCGACTGTCGCCGCCACGCTCACGTTCTCCTCCCTGGCCGCCGAGCGGCCCGAGATCGGCCAGCCCGCGCCCGATTTCACGCTCACAGATGCGCGCGGCCAGTCGCACACGCTCTCCTCGTACAAGGGCAAGGTCGTGGTGCTCGAGTGGGTGAACCACGGCTGCCCCTTCGTGCAGAAGCACTATGACTCCGGCAACATGCAGAAAACCCAAGCGGCCGCCCTTGCTGACGGCGCAGTGTGGCTCTCGATCTGTTCTTCTGCGGACGGTCAACAAGGCAATATGAAGCCCGACGAGTGGGTGACGACCACCACCAAGAAGAACGCCTCGCCAACCGCTGTCTTGCTCGATGTCGACGGGAAGGTCGGACACCTCTACCACGCGACCAACACGCCGCAGCTCTTCGTGATCGATGCCGCGGGCAAGGTCGCGTACTCCGGCGCGATCGACAGCATCCCCTCGACGAAGGCCGCCGATGTACCGCGGGCGAAAAACTACGTGCTCGCTGCGCTCGGCGATCTCAAGGCAGGTCGCCCGGTCGAGACCCCCGTCACGAAAGCGTACGGTTGTTCGGTGAAGTACGCGCAGTAGGCCGGGACCGATAGCGTCTGGAGCCGTAGGCGTGCGAGTCGGTCACGCCGCCGGGCATCCGGTCGGGCAGCAGCGCGGCTTCCGGCTGAGAGTGATTTCCATACCCTCGGCCGCGGCCTCGATTTGCAGAGCGGCGCCCTCAGCGGCGGCAAGGCGGCGGGCGTGGGCGACCATCGAGTCGATCATGCCGTCGTCGTGCGTCGGGTCGTGGTGGAAGAGCACGAGGCATTTCGCCTTCGCTTGGAGAGCGAGCCGCACGGTGTCGTCGATGCAGCTGTGGCCCCAGCCGACGCGGCGTTCGTACTCCTCGGCCGTGTACTGGGCATCACAGATGAGGAGTTCCGCACCGTGGGCGAATTCGGCGAGAAGTTGGTTCTTGTACGCGTTGAACCGTTCCGTGTCCGCATCGGGTGTCGGTTCGGCACGAGCCGGCCGTGCGCGCGGGTAGGGCATGATCTCGGTGTCCGGCATGAACACCACGCCGCCTCCCGGCGTACCGAGCCGGTAGCCGAGCGTGACGCCGGGATGGTTCATGAACGTCGCTTGGACCGGCACACGGCCGGCGCGGAAATCGAGCTCGTGCAACTCGCGCACGACGACGTTGGCCGCGAGTTGGTCCATGCCGATGGGGAACACGGCGCTGTCCATCTGCGCGGCGAGCGTCTTGAGCAGGCTCTGTTTGGCGCCCTCGTAACCGAGCACCGTGATCGAGTTGCCGCGGTCGTGGCTCGGCCCGAAAAACGGCAGACCTTGGATGTGATCCCAGTGGGTGTGCGAGAGGAGAATCGCCACTTTCAGCGGACGCTCGGCGAACTCGCGCCGCAGCCGCTCGCCGAGCGGGCGGATGCCTGTGCCCGCATCGAGGATGATGATCTCGTTGCCGACGCGCACCTCCACGCAGGTGGTGTTGCCGCCGTAGCGCACGGTTTCGGCGCCGGGAGTGGCGATCGAGCCGCGAACGCCCCAAAAGCGCACCGTGGTGTTGTCGGCCGGTGCCGCCGGCTCGGCAGTGGATTTGTGCGCGGGCGGGCAGGGGATCGTGGCAAGGATCTCCGCGACTTGTGCGGGGCTGACCGGTTTGACGAGGAAGTAGTTCGCGCCCGCCTCCAGCGCACTCTGCCGATCCGCCGGAAAGCTGCTGCCGGTGGTGACGATGATCGTGACATCGCCGAGCTCGTCGCGTCGCGCGCGAATCGCGCGGCAGACGTTGAAGCCGGTCGTGCCTGGCATCAGCAGATCGCACAACACCGCCGCCGGCCGATGCGCCGCGACCAGAGCGAGGCCTTCGGTGCCGTTGTCGGCCTGGAGCACGTGCCATCCTTGTCCCTCGAGGCGCCGCACGAGCATCTCGCGGATGACCGGTTCGTCGTCGATCACCACCAGCGTTTTCATTGGGTGCGATATCCTGTGGGCGCCCGCTGCTTGAGCGGGGCGCGAGGGGAAACGAGGTTGTTCTGGCCTGCCGCCGAACCCATTTGCGGGGACGCTGCCTCGGAGGCGAAAACGACGCAAGCGCCCGGTTTCACAAATCGCTGCGAAACTCGCCGGGTCGCCGAAATGCGGCGACGCAGAGGCTCAGACGAAGCGCAGCTTGCGGGCGGCGAACAGCACCATGCGTAGGAGGAGCACGCCGTGGCGCCAGCGGCTGATGTTGGTCGAACCGTACGTGCGGTCGCGGTAGCGGATCGGGATGTCGACGATCTTGAGGTTGAGTTTGTCGGCGCCAAAGAGCTGGTCGAAGTCGCCGAAGGGATCGAAGTCGCCGAAGTAGGCGCGATTGGCCGCGATCTTTAGGTAGTGGTCGCGTCGCAGGACCTTGGTGCCGCAAAGGGTGTCCTTCACCCGCTGGCCGAGCATCCACGAGAAGAGATGGCCGAAACAGTGGTTGGCGACCATGTTCAGGAACTGCATCGCCTCCTTCTCCATCGGGTAGACGAGCCGGGATCCGTTGGCGAACTCCGCGCGGCCGGAGGCGATCGCGTTGTAGAACTTCGGCAGTTCCTCCGGCGGCATGGTCAGGTCGGCGTCGAGGATCATGAGCACGTCGCCCTCGGCGACCGCGTAGCCGGCGCGCACGGCGTCGCCTTTGCCCTTGCCCGGTTGCTGGAGGATCTTGATGCGACGGTCCGGGTACGCGGCCTTCACGCGTTGGATCTCGGCCCACGTATTGTCGTTGGAGTTCCCCTCGACGAAGATCAGCTCAGTCCACGCGCCCATTTGCGGCGTGCGCAGGATCGCGGCTTCGATGTTGCCGGCCTCATTGCGGGCCGGGATGAGGACGGACACGCTCAGCGGTTTCTCCACCGGAACGGGCCGCGGGCGAGCAATGGTGAAGACCGCGCAGCAGGCCCAAGGGAACAGCGGGGCGAGCCAACGGTTGAGTAGGGGTGCGACGAGTGGTGTGCGGACCGGCCAGAGTAGGCGGGACTGAGTCTTGATCGTCTCCCAGCCGGAGAGTGTGAGCAGGCTGGCGACGTCGTGCCGCGAGAGCCAGGAACTTTGCGGCTGCTTGGACTGAAGGCCGAGCCAGCTAGCGACCTTGAAGGCGGGGTACCAGAGGTTGTTGTGAAAATTGACGATGAGGCGCGTCTGCGGCGTCGCCACCGCGTGCAGCCGTTCGAGCAATTGCTCCACGTCCGCCGCGAAGTTGAGCGTGTCGGAGACGATGATGGTGTCGAAGGTACGCCCCGGGAGGTCCAGCTCCTCGCCCGCCTGCTGGATGAACGTCGCGTCGGGGATTCGCGCCCGCGCCCGCTCGAGCTGCTTCATCGAGATGTCGACACCAGTCTTGTTCTTGGCCTTGAGGTGAACGAGCAGTTCCCCGTCGCCGCAACCGACCTCCAGTACAGATGCCCCGGCAGGGATGAGCAGATTGTAGTACCGGGCGAGCAACCGCCGGTAGGATCTGGCTGCGGGGGACGGGCTCGCGTCGTCTTGATCGAAGGCAGTGGCTAGGACACGAAGATGCGCTTGCGAATGACCGGAGAGTGGGGGATGGGCGGAGACCTTCATGCGTTTTTTTCCAAGACGACAATCATGCGGGAGGCGGAAAGGACGGGGCAGAGAGCGAGCATTCGCTCAGTGAAGCGGACTAGCGGGAGGGCAAACCGCGGGCAGAGCTGCGGACCGCGGAAGCCGCCGCAGAGCAGCCAGGACAGCGCGGGGAAGCAGGTGACCTCGCGAATCATCCAGCCGGTGAGGCGCCGGGCGTGTTCGGCCCGGCGGAAGATACGCCAAGCATTGCCTTGGGCTGCGTAGTAACGCACTTCGTGCGGGTCCCAGCCCGGGGGGGGCGCCCAGGTGATCGGCTGGCCGAGGCCGAGCGGTTCGTGGTGGAACAGGCCCAGGGTGATCCGGCCGAGCAGTCCGGTGGCCGGCTCGAAGAGGACCAGCC
>DATGXO010000152.1:0-4226 GCA_035298965.1 Opitutaceae bacterium
GTGCACACGCCCGCCGGTACGGCGGTCGCGATCGCCGCCGGCGTCGAACCGGACGGCGGACGGGCGTTTCTCGCGGTGGCCGATCGCGGGCCGGGAGTCGCGGTGGAGGAACGCGAACGCATTTTCCGGAAATTTCTGCGCGGCGAATCCGCCCGCACCGGCGGACTCGGGCTCGGGCTCTCGATCGTGCGGGGCTTCACGGTCGCGCAGGGCGGCGCGGTCGATTGTCGCGAGAATCCCGGCGGCGGCGCCGTGTTCACCATTTACCTGCCACACCGCACGCCGCAGGGTGCGCCCGAGCCATGACCACAGCCGTGCCACCGCGCATCCTGATCGTCGACGACGAGGTGCAGATCCGTCGGTTGCTGCGGCTCACGCTTGAGGCCGAGCACTACCGGGTCACGGAGGCGGAGACCGGTCAGCTCGCGTTGCACGAGGCGGCAGTGAACGCGCCCGACGGCATCGTGCTCGACCTCGGCCTTCCCGACCTCGACGGCACGACCGTCATCCGCCGCCTGCGCGAGTGGTCGAAGGTGCCGGTGCTCGTCCTTTCGGTACGCTCCGGCGAGGACGACAAGATCGCCGCGCTCGACGCCGGCGCCGACGACTACCTCACGAAACCTTTCGGCGGACGCGAGCTGCTCGCGCGCCTGCGCGCGATCCTGCGCCGCACGCAGACGACGGCCGAACCGGCGATCGTGCGCTTCGGCAACATCGAGGTCGACCAAGCCGCGCGCATCGTGCGGCGCGCCGGCGTCGAGGTGCGGTTGACGGCGAAGGAGTACGCGTTTCTCCACCTACTCGTGCAGCACCGCGGCAAGGTCGTCACGCACCGGCAGATCCTGCGCGAGATCTGGGGGCCGAACGCCGAGGAGGCGACGCACTACCTGCGCGTGCACATGGCGCATCTGCGCGCGAAGCTCGAGGCCAGCCCGGGCCAACCGCGGCACCTGCGCACCGAGGCCGGCATCGGCTACCGCCTCGTCGCGGAGGAATGATGATGCCAATTGGTGGGCCCTGCGGGATTCGAACCCGCAACCAAGGGATTATGAGTCCCCTGCTCTAACCATTGAGCTAAGGGCCCGGACCAAAATCGCTGGCGAGAAAGAACGCGCGAAACCGCGGAGCGCCATCTCGGGGTTTCGCCTCCGGGGTGTCAACTGGGGGCCGTGCGTAACGCGTACGCAGCAAGTCGGGCGTAAAGCCCGACCTACTCCACGGAGCGGACATCGCCGCCGCTCACTTTGCCAGGGCGGCCGCGGCGTTGTTGACGAGCGTCGCATAGTCGGCCGCAGAGAGCGGCAGCACGCAGCCGTGGCGGAACCGGAAGGGGAACGTGAACCCGCTCGCAGGTGCGAACTGGCCACCAGCCAGATCGTGCGTCACGAACGGCTGGTAGCCCTGCCCTTTGCTGTAGTAATCGAGGATCAAACACCAGGTCGCAGGCTCGCCGGCGACGGGTTGGAGCGGGTAACACTCCGGCCCCTCGTAGCCGACGAGTCCGGCGAGGGAGAACCCCGCGACAGCGCGCCACGTCCCGGCAAGTTTCTCGCTCTTCTCCATCGTGACGGCCTTCGACGTTTCGTCCTTGGTGAAGCGGAAGTAGCTCTTCCCGTCGCGTACGATGGTGGTGTCGATGACGTTCTGCGCTTTCTCGATGTAGATGAACGGCGCGGAGAACGTGCGGAAATCCTTCGTGCGCGCGGCCCAGATGCGGTGCTTGGCGAAATCGTCGCGCGCGGTCGTGGAGGCCCAGAACACGAGATAGTCGCCCATATCCTCATCGTAGATCGCCTCCGGCGCCCAGGTGCACCCGGCGTCAGCCGGCGCGACCGGCACGAGCCGCGGCTCGGACCAGTGCACCAGATCGGTCGTCTCCCAGATCACGATCGAGCGGCTGCCTGCGCGGACGGCGCGGCCCCAGTCGGGGTTGAGCGCGATCGAGAGATCGGTGGCGATTAGGTAGAACTTGTTCCCGTCGTGCGCGCGCAGGAGGTAGGGATCGCGGACCCCTTTCTCGCCGAGCTGGCTGACGAGCGCGGGCTCGCCGTTGTTCATCGCCTGCCAGTTGCGCCCGTCCGCACTGAGCGCGAAGTAGATCTGCTCGGTCAGCGGGTTCTGCTCGCCCTTGAACGTGACGAACAGGTAACCGCCGGAAGCGGCGCGCGCCACGGTGATCGCCGCCAGCAGCAGCGTGAGGAGAAGGAGGGGTTTCTTCATGAGGTGCAGCGAGCATGGGAAAACGGCGGCGTTTTCACAGCGGCAAGTTCGCGGCAACGCACGGGCTCCACGCCCGACGTTTGCGCGCTCGCTACCGAGCGGCGGGCCACGCGGCCGGACGCCGCGGCCACGCGCCTTTTTCCGTTGAACCGTCCCCGCGGGAACCGGCACAGTCTCCGGCCTTTTCCCACTCGGCGCGCGAAGCGCCGGCGGCCACCTCACTCCACGATACACACCCGATGAACATCAGCGTTCTCAGCGACGGCGGTTGGGGCACGGCGCTTGCCACGGTCCTCTGCGAAAACCGGCACAAGGTCACGATGTGGGGACCGTTCCCCGAGTATCTCGCCGAGATGGCGCGCACACGGCGCAACGACAAGTTTCTCAAGGGCGTGGAGCTGCCCGCCGCGCTGCGGTTCGAGGCCGATCTCGCCCGCGCCGTCGCCGGTGCCGAGCTCGTGGTGCTCGCCGCGCCGAGCCAGTACATGCGCGGGTTGCTCGGGAAGCTTCGCGCCGTACCGCGCGCCGAGGACCTCATCTATCTCAACGTCGCCAAGGGCATCGAGACCGACTCCTGCAAACGCATGAGCGAGCTCGTCGCCGAGATCCTGGGCGACGTGCGCTACGCGATCCTCTCCGGCCCGAGCCACGCCGAGGAAGTGGCCCGCCGCGTGCCCACCGCCGTGATGACCGCCTCGCGCGATCCCGAGACCGCGCGCGCGGTGCAACAGGCGTTCATGAACGAGTACCTCCGCATCTACACCTCCGACGATGTCGTCGGCGCGGAGCTCGGCGGGTCGTTGAAGAACGTGCTCGCGCTCGCCGCCGGCATCCTCGACGGCATGGGCATGGGCGACAACACGAAGGCCGCGCTCATGACCCGCGGCATCGTGGAGATGGCGCGCCTGGGCCAGGCGCTCGGCGGCCGGCCCGAGACGTTTTCCGGCCTCAGCGGCATCGGCGACCTGATCGTCACCTGCACGAGCCAGCACAGCCGCAACCGCCACGTGGGCGAGGAGCTCGGCCGCGGCCGCAAACTCGCAGAGATCCAGGCCGAGATGGGCCTCGTCGTCGCCGAGGGCGTGAAGACCGCCAGCAGCGCCTACGACCTCGCGCGTCGCGCCGGAGTGGAGACTCCGATCATCGACGAAGTCCACGCCAGCCTCTACGCCGACAAGGACCCGCGGCAGGCCGTGCGCGATCTGATGCAGCGCGACGCCAAGCCGGAGATCCACCGCGGCTGAGGGCGGCGGCGCGATCGGATCGCTTCGGCGAAAAAGTACACCAGACGCGCCGTTCGGTACCGAACGGCGCACAGGCAAACCACGACGCAACGAGCGCTGGCGAGCGGCGTCCCTACCTCCGTGGAGCCCTCCTCCGTGCGTTCAGGGCGACGGCAGCTCGATCGTCTCCGGCATCGTACCGGCCGGGTCGTCGAGCCGCCAGATCGTCTTGTCGCGGACGTGGTCGATCATCGTCCAGCGGCCGGGGAGTTTCTTGAAACAGCCGTCGCGCACCTCGAAGGGGAAAAAGGCCGCATACAGCGGCCGGCCGGCGCGCGTCGCCGCCGCATAGAGCCGACTCGCGTGATCACGCTCGAGCGCATCCCAGCGCACGAGGATCTGCGGCCCCGCGAAATACAGCGCGCCGCTAGTCTGCATGCAAAAGACGACGGCGTTGGCGGGCGCGTGGCGCTCGAGCAACCGCGCGAGCTTGGGATAATCCTGTTCGCCGCGTCCGAACTCCAGCGCGTCCCAGGAGCGCGTCGCCCGCGCCTGGACGAAAAACCCCGCCGCGAACACGACCACGACGGCCGCTCCAGCCAGCACCGGCTGCGGTCCCGCGGCGACTCCGCCCGAAATCCAGCCGTGCACGCGCCGCAGTCCGCGCAACGCGAGGGCGATGAGCGCGGGGAATGCCGGCAGCACGAAGCGCAGGTACCACCACGCCTCCTGCGTGTGGAAATAGAACGCGTAGAACGCAATCGGCAGCACCACCCAGGTGAC
>DATGXO010000153.1:0-6180 GCA_035298965.1 Opitutaceae bacterium
CTCGCGGCGCCGCGACGGCCGCCGCTCGCGCCGGCTGCTTCGCTGGCTTGGTCGGCCAGGAGACGTCGCCGCGCAACAGGTACCACGCGCCGGCCCCGCCAGCCGCGAGCAGGAGCAACGCCGCCAGCCAAGTCGTGCCGCCGCCTCCCGCCGACCGTGGAGGGCGTTTCGCTGTTTTCTTTTGGGTGCGCCGTTTCGCCAAGCGCCGGCAAACAACGCCGCGCGCCGCGTCGGACTCAAGCTCGGAGCGGCGCCAAAGACCCACGACACGACGCCGCTTCCTTTCGGTCTCCTCCGAATGGTGGGGCGGGCTTCACGCCCGCCCTCTGGCCCGATGCGGCGGGCGTGAAGCCCGCCCCATCACCCGGAGGCCTCCACGGATCGGATCGAGACGAGCTCGCCCGGCGCCCGACGAGTCACGGCGCCTCCACCATGATCGCGCGGCTCGCGAGCGTCTTCGCGCCCTGACCGCTGATGTAGCGCACCTCGCACGCGCCCGTCTTCGTCGGGGCCGCGACGCGCGTCGGCGAACCAGCCCGCGTGTACGCGTACGCCGCGTAGGTGCCAGCCGGCGCCTCGGCGGGCACGATCGTGAGGTAATCGCCGGAGTTGTCGGGTCCGGTCCACTCGATTGTCACCGCCGCTCCGGGCGCGACGCGCTCCGGCGCCACAAGCGTGACCGGCGTCGCCACGATCCGGATCGGGCGACGTGCCAGCACCTTCGCGCCCTGCCCGCTCATGTACCGGATCTCGCAGTCGCCGGGCTCGAGCGGAGCGGTCACGTGCGTGGGCTGGCCTTTGCGGGCGCTGTCGTAGTTCGCGTACTTCCCGTCCGCGGCGGACGCGGGCACGATCGTGAGATAGTCGCCGGAATTGCCGGGGCCCGTCCACTCGATGGTCACCACGCCGCCGGCCTTCGCCTCCTCGGGCGCCGTCAACGTGAGCGCCGCCGCCACCACTCGGATCGGTCGTCGCGCGAGCACCTTCACGCCTTGTCCGGTGACATACCGGATTTCGCACTCGGCCGGGTCGATCGGCGCCGTCACGCGCGCCGGCTGCCCCGCGCGCGCCGCATCGTAGTTCTCGTATTTTCCATCTGGCGCCGTGCTCGGCACGATCGTGAGGTAGTCGCCGGCGTTGCCCGGTCCCGTCCACTCGATCGGCACGACCGCGCCGGCTTCGATCTCCTCCGGAGCGGTCAACGTGACCGCCGCGGCGACAACCATGATCGCGCGTCGCGCCAGCACGCGGCGTCCCTGCCCGCTCATGTAGCGGATCTCCGCCTCGCCCGCCGCGATCGGCGCCGTGACCTTCGCGACAGTTCCCACGCGCGCCGCATCGTAGGCGGCGTATTCGCCATCCGGTGCCTGCGGCGGCACGATCGTCAGATAGTCGCCGGCGTTGCCCGGACCTTTCCATTCGATCGCCACGACCGCGCCGGCGATTACCTTGTCCGGCGCCGCGAGCGTGACTTCGGCCGGTCGGATCTCGACGGGCGCGCGGGCCAGCACGGTGCGCGAGCGCGCGGCGACGTAGCGCGCCTCCGCCGCGCCCGGATCGATGAGCGCCGTCAACGTCACCGGCGTGCCCTGTTTCGTGTAGGCGCTGCTCTCGTACGCATCGTCCGGTGCGCCGCGCGTGACGATCGTCACGTAGTCACCGGCGTTGTCGGGCCCGGTCCACTCCACGGGAAACGTCGCGCCGGCCGTGACCTGCGGCGGCACCTTCAGCGTGGCCGGAGTCAACACCTCCGCCGGTGGCGCCGCGGGCGCGGTGGCCTCGGCGACGGCGAGCCCGAGCGCGTCCTTGAGCGAAGCCGCGTCGTTGGCCTGAAGAAAACGGCCACCGGTCGCGGTGGCGATGCACGCGAAACTGCGCGCTTCCTTCGCCGTGAGGTCGAAGCCGACCGCGTGAATCGTCAGCCCCGGCCCGAGCCGCGCGAGTTCGTTCGCCGTGAGGCACGGATCGCCGCCACAGGTTTCGAGTCCGTCGGAAACGAGGATGATCGTCGCGCGGCGCTTCTGCGCCTCGAGCTTCTCCGCCGCGAAACGCAATGCGGCGGAGAGCGGCGTGGGCCCGCGGGGCTTCAGCGCATCGACTGCCTTCAGAAACGCCGCCTTATCGAGCGGGCCCGGCGGCACGAGCAGTTCGAGGTCGTTGCACTCGTTGCGCCGGTGGCTGTACGCAACGAGCCCGAGCACCGCGCCGGGAGGCAAGCCCTCGACGAGTTCGCGCACCGCGCGTTGCGCGAGGGCCATCTTGGTTTCGCCGCCGATGCGTTCGCGCATGCTGCC
Source organism: Opitutaceae bacterium (assembly GCA_035298965.1). Lineage (GTDB taxonomy): Bacteria > Verrucomicrobiota > Verrucomicrobiia > Opitutales > Opitutaceae > CAJCBL01. Next base: position 2,295 of record DATGXO010000153.1, read on the forward strand.
GGAGGCATCGAGCACGATCAGGGTGGCGGGAGCGGTTTCAGCGGACGGGGCGGCTACGGCCCGAAATGGGATCAGCAGAGCGAGACCCACGAGCAGACGGAAGAGTGACGGAGGCACGTTGGAAACGGCGACACCCGCTCTCGAGCGGAGCGGCGGATCGGCCGGCGGCGGCTTGGCGTTGAGTGAAGCGACGTCGACCGTGTGGGTAACCGGCCGGCGGCGGTAGTGCGGCTTCGATGCACCGGGCCGGTGGCGACGGCAATCCGGATCTCACCAACGATCCCGCGCCGCGACCGCCCAACCCGACGCGATTGCCCCGGGAACCAGCGGGCGCTGCGGTTGTCGCCACTCCGCCATGCGCCACGCCCTCCTGCTGCTCCTCGCCTCCCTCGTAAGCATCTCCGCCCGCGCCGATGCGCTCGCCGATTTCCGCACCGCGCTGCAAAACCTCGCCGGCACCGAACCGGTGACGGGCACGCTCGAGTTCGCGTTTTCCGATTCGTCCGGCGACGAGAAGAAACCAAACAAGCAGGAGGGCCACGCATCCGCGACCGTCAGCCTCGGCGCCGAAGGTCTCCGGATCGCGTGGGCCCCCGAGCAGCTCGCCTCCGCCGTACGCGAGGCCAACGACGCCTCCGGAAAACCGAAACAACCCGCGCCGACCCGCGACGCGATGGCGCGTCTCAACGCGATCGAGATCTACGATTACCTCGAGGCCGGCGGCGAACTCTCACGCCGCCTCGCGAGCGCGAAGCTGCTCGGCGAAAAGCAGGAGACGTGGAACGGCCAGCCGGCGCGCGTACTGACCTTCAAACTCGAGCCGCCGCTCAGCGATGAGGACCGCAAAGTCATCAAGGAGATCGACGGCAGCGCGCGCCTCTGGATCGCCGCCGACGGCACCCCGCTCGCCGCCGAAAGCGCCCTGCGCCTCAAAGGCCGCGCCCTCGTCGTCATCGGCTTCGAGCACTCGCAGAAGGAGCAGTTCACCTTCGCCCGCCTCGGCGACCGACTCATCGTGACGAGCCACCAATGCGAAACCGCCGACGACGGCGGCGGCCAGCACTCGCGTTCGAAGATCAACGTCACGCTGCGGCCGGCGCAAAGCTGAGCGGCCGCCACGCGGATGGAGCCGCCGGCGCGCCGCGGCACGGGAGCGACAACACGGCGACAGCCGCGGAGCGCGGTCTTCTCCGAGGAGACCCGCGCGGTTTTGCGTTGGCCCGGCGTCGTTTTCGTCCGCCAATTTTCGCCATGCCCGTGCCGACCTCCTCCCCTGCGCCGACCGCGACCGTCCTGGTCGACTTCGTCGCGGTCCGCGCGCAACTGCTCGAGGTCGCAGCCTTCCTCGACCGCGTCGAACGCCACGGCGTCGCCGGCGACTTCCGCTGCGCCGCGCTGCGCGAGGCCGCGCGCTTGCTCGTCGACGGCCAGCCCGAGCGCGCCCGCCGCATCCTCGAGCGCCTCAGCGATCCGACGACCGAGCCGCTCACCGTGAGCGACGGCAAGGCGGCGCACGGCGCCTGGAAAGGAGCCGTCTCGTGAATCAGGCGTTTCGCTACATCGAGCCGCACGGCCACATGGTCAGCCGCACGACCGACGACTACCAGGCGATGGCCACCGCCGGCTGCCTCGCCGTGTGCGAGCCAGCGTTCTGGGCGGGCTTCGACCGCGGCTCGGCGGCGGGCTTCCGTGACTACTTCCTCCAACTCACCGCGTACGAACCCGCGCGCGCGGCGAAGTTTCTCCTGCCCCATTTCAGCTGGCTCTGCCTCAACCCGAAAGAAGCCGAGGACCTCGCCCTCGCGCGCGACGTGCTCGCGCTCATCCCGGAGTTTCTCGACCGGCCAAACGTGCTCGGCATCGGCGAGATCGGCCTCAACCGCAACACCCGCAACGAACTCGCCGTGCTCGAGCAGCACATCGACCTCGCCGTGCGCCACGACCAGCTGATCCTCGTCCACACGCCGCACCTCGAGGACAAGCTCAAGGGCACGCGCCTCATCCTCGACGCCCTGCGCGCGCACCCCGGCGTGCGCCCCGAACGCGTGATCATCGACCATGTCGAGGAGCACACCGTGAAGCTCGTGCTCGACCGCGGTTTCTGGGCCGGCATCACACTGTACCCACATTCCAAGGCCTCGGCGCCGCGCGCCGTCGACATGATCGAGTGCGGCGACGCCGACCGCCTCTGGCTCAACAGCGCCTGCGACTGGGGCGTGAGCGATCCGCTCGCCGTGCCGAAGGCCGCCCTCGAGATGCGCCGCCGCGGCCACAGCGTCGACACCGTCGACCGCGTCTTCTTCCGCAACCCGCACCGGTTCCTCTCGCAGTGCCCGAAGTTCCGGCTGCCGGGCGACACCGCCGCATGAAACTGCGCCGCGGGCACCACCTCGCCTACTGCACCAACGTCCACCGCGGAGAAACCTGGAGCGAGACGCTGGCCGCCCTCGAGCGCCACACGCTGCCGATCCGCGCGCGCGTCGCGCCCGGTCAGCCCTACGCGATCGGACTACGCCTGGGCGCCCGCGCCGCCGCCGAGCTCGCGCAACCCGCCACGCTCGACGCCTTCCGCCGCTGGCTAGACCGGCATGACTGTTATGTTTTCACGGTGAACGGCTTTCCCTACGGCGCGTTCCACGGCATGCGCGTGAAGGAGCAGGTCTACGCGCCGGACTGGTCCACGTCCGAACGTCTCGACTACACGTGCCGGCTCTTCGAGCTGCTCGCCGTGCTCACGCGGCCCGAGGCGGGCGGCAGCGTCAGCACCGTGCCGGGCTCGTTCAAAGCGTTTCTCGCCGCCGAGCCCGCGCGCCGCGAAGCGATCTTCGCCAACCTCACCACGTGCGTACGCCACGTCGCCGAACTCTCGGCACGCACCGGTCTCGATCTCCACCTCGGCCTCGAGCCCGAGCCGCTTTGCCAACTCGAGACGACCGCCGAAACCGTGGCGTTCTTCGACGAGTGGCGCGCCCGCACACCCGACGCCGCCGCGCACTCGCGCCACCTCGGCGTGAACTACGACTGCTGCCACCTCGCCGTCGAATTCGAACAACCCGCCGCCGCACTCGACCGCCTCGCCGCCGCCAGTATCCGCCTCAGCAAACTCCATCTGAGCTCCGCGCTGCGCGTGCGGCCCAATGCCGCAGGCCGCGCCGCACTCGCCGCCTTCGTCGAGCGAACTTATCTGCACCAAGTCGTCGCCGCCGAGCACGGCATCGTCCGCCAACGCTTCGCCGATCTGCCCGACGCGCTCGCCGCGGCCGAAGCGCAACCGCCATCCGCCGCCTCCGAATGGCGGATCCATTTCCACGTGCCGCTGCACGCCGCGCCGGCCTCGCCGCTCAGCGACACGCGCGACCATCTGCTCGGCACGCTCGATTGGCTCGCCGCGCATCCTGACGCCTGCCGTCACCTGGAGATGGAGACATACACTTGGGCCGTGCTGCCGCCCGAGCTGCGGCTGCCGGTCGAGGAGCAGATCGTGCGCGAGTACGACTGGACGCTCGCCGCCCTCGCGCAGCGTGGCCTCGCCGGGCCGGAGGCGCACGGATGAACGCCGCCCGGCAACGTTCCATCGCGCTCCACTGGCTCGACCTCGCCCGCGCCGGAAATTTCCCATCCGTCGCGAGCAACGTGCTCGCGGCATTCGTGCTTTCTGCCGGCGCGAACCGCTTCGACCCGCAACTCTTCGTCGGCGCCCTGCTCGCCGGCGCGCTCGCCTACGCCGGAGGCGCCACACTCAACGATGTGGCCGATGCCAGCTTCGACGCCCAGCACCGGCCCGAGCGCGCGATCCCGCGCGGCGCCATCTTGCGTCGAACCGCCGCGATCGTCGGCGCTGCCCAACTGCTCGCGGGCGCCGCCGTACTCGTCGCGCTCGGCGCAC
>DATGXO010000154.1:0-7518 GCA_035298965.1 Opitutaceae bacterium
GGGTTCGAGTCCCGTCCATCCCGCCATTTTGAAGGCCGCACCGCCAAGTGCGGCCTTCACTTTTCCCAGTCGCAGCGCGGGCCGGCCGGTCAACTCGGCGGCGTACGCTTCTCCGCGTTGCGGACCTGCTCGGGCGAGGCCGTGCGCGAGGCGCCGGGCGTGGGCTCATCCGCCGCCGTCTCGGTGACCTCCACCGGTTTCCCGCTCTGCAGCCGGCCGCGCGGCTTCTTGGTCCCCATCGCCATCACGACGAAAAAGACCGCGACAAACACCAGCAGGATCGCGCCGAGTAGGATGTAGCCCATGCCGGAGCGTAACGCCCTTCGCGCAAACGCCGCCATCGGCGGGAACCCGCGCGGCCCGATCCGTGCCCGGCCCGGGCCGCCTCACGGCTCCCGGCGTAGCCGAGGAACGGCACGAGCACCATGGCGGGCGCCGCAGGTCCTCCGATGGCACGCGCGCGCCCGCGGACCTACGTTCGCATCATGACCACCCCCGCCAGCGCCATCCAAGCGACCCCGGCTCCGGAAGCGACGATTCGCGACCTTCTCTCCGATGGGAAAGGCATCCTCGCCGCCGACGAGAGCACGGGCACGATCGAGAAACGTCTCCACAGCGTGGGCGTGGATTCAACCATCACGAGCCGCCGCGCGTACCGCGAGATGCTGTTCACCGCGCCCGGGCTCGCGGAGTATGTTGGCGGCGTCATCCTCTACGAGGAAACGCTCCGCCAGACGACCAGCACCGGACAACCGATGGTCGATCTCCTCCGCGAGCGCGGGTTGGTGCCGGGCATCAAGGTCGACCGCGGCACGACACCGCTCGCAGGATTTCCCGGTGAAAAGATCACCGAAGGGCTCGACGGCCTGCGCGAACGCCTCGCCGAGTACGCCGGTCTTGGCGCAGCGTTTACCAAATGGCGCGCGGTATTCTCGATCGGTCGCGAGCGCCCGAGTCTCACCTCCATCGCCGCCAACGCGCACGCGCTCGCGCGTTTCGCCGCGCTCACCCAGGAGGCGGGCCTCGTGCCGATCGTCGAACCCGAGGTGTTGGCCGAGGGCGACCACCCGCTCGAGCGCACCGAGGAGGTGACGGCGGCGGTGCTCGCGGTGGTGTTTCACGAGCTGCGCGCGCACCGCGTCGTGCTTAACCACATGCTGCTGAAGCCGAACATGGTCCTGCCCGGCCGCGACCACCGCCCTCTGCCATCGCGCGAAGCCGTGGCGGAGGCGACGCTGCGCTGCCTCCGTCGCACCGTGCCGGCCGCGGTGCCGGGCATCGTCTTCCTCTCCGGCGGCCAGAGCGAGACCGAGGCCACCGAACACCTCGCCGCCCTCAACTCCGCCGGCCCCGCGCCGTGGGCGCTCAGCTTCTCCTTCGGCCGCGCGCTGCAGTCCTCCGCGTTGGCGGCTTGGCGTGGCGACGAGGCCAACGTGCAACTCGGGCAGGCCGCGCTGCTGCGCCGCGCTCGTGCGAACTCCGTCGCCAGACGCTCGTGACGCTCAGCACCTCGGCGACTTCACCATGGGCGGCTCCGCCCATGGCCCGATGCCATCTCGCCGCCGCCTCGGTACTCTCCCATCGCACTCGCGCCCGCCATGAAACCTCAACTCGTCCGCCTGCTCGCGCTCTCCGCGCTCGCCGTCCCCGCCGGCCTCTGGACCGCCGGTTGCACCGCGACCGCCACACGCGAGAGCACCGGCGAGTACATCGACGACACTTCGATCACCGCGCGGGTGAAGCTGGCGCTCGTCGGCGACGAACGCGTTCGCGCACGCGACATCGAAGTCGAGACGTTCCGCGGCACGGTGCAGTTGAGCGGCTTCGTCGACAACGCCGACCAGAAGGCGCGTGCCGGAGAACTCGCCGTCGCCACCGCCGGCGTGCGCCGCGTGCAGAACGACCTCATCGTGAAAATCCAACCCTGAGCCCGCGACTTCCCGTCGCCCAACCCCGCCAACCATGACTGTCAGCTCCAGCACCCGCACCGATCTCGCGCTCAGTTTCGGTGAACTCCTCCACAACCGCCGCGCCACCCCGAGTTTCGAGGACACTCCCGTGCCGGCCGAGGATCTCGATCGCATACTCGAGTTCGCCCGCGAGGCGCCGTCGGGCTACAACTTCCAGCCGTGGCGTTTCCTCGTCCTGCGCGATCCGCGGCAGCGGGCGCGGTTGCGCGAAGCCGCCTTCGACCAGCCGAAGATCACGGAAGCGCCCGTGGTGATCGTCGCCTTCGCGCCGCGCGAGGCTTGGAAGGAAACCGCCGACGAGATCCTCAGATCGGCAGCCGCCAACGCAGGCGGCGCCGCGCGCGATCCGGCGAAGATCAAGAACTCGGCGTTCGCGTTTCTCGACAAGCTCGACCGCGCGACCTGGCTCAATCGCCAAGTGATGATCGCGTTCACCTGCCTGATGCTCGCCGCCGAGGTGCTCGGCTGGGATACCGCGCCGATGGAAGGCTTCGACGCCGCCGCGGTCCGTAGTGCGCTCGGTCTGTCCGAGGATTGTGAAGTCGTCGCATTACTTGCGATCGGCCGCGCTAAAGAGCCGCGCAAACAACACCCCGGACGACTCCCGGTGGAGCGGATCGCTTTCGACGACCGCGCCGACCAGCCGTGGCGTTCCGGAGCAGTCCGAAACTCGTGACGCCGTGCGCCGCGACGATCAACCGATGCGCGCGGCCACTTCCACGAGACGGTCGCGCCGGGCGCCGAGCAGCCGCATGACCGCCGCCGTGATCGCATCGGCGGAGATCCCGGCGTACTCGCGCAGTTCGTCGCCCTTGCCGCTCAGGGGGCGTTTGCGTACGGCGAGGATCTCCGTGGGGCGCGGGTTCTCCGCGAGCGAGGCCAACACCGCTTCGCCCAGGCCGCCGGCCGCATGGTGATCCTCGACGGTGACGAAGGCACCCGTCTCGTTCGCCGCGCGGCGGAGCGTGGCGGCATCGAGCGGATGCACCGAGTAGGCGTCGATCACGCGCACAGCGATACCGTCGGTCTGAAGGCGCGCGTGAGCGGCGAGCGCCTCATGCACGGTCGCGCCCACGGCCACGATTGTGGCCACGTCGCGCTCGCTTGAGCGCAGCGTTTTACTGCCGCCGATGGGAAACGTCTCGGTGTCGCTGTAGAGCACCGGAGTCGCTTGGCGTAACGTCCGGAGATACACCATGCCGGGATGCGCCGCCGCAGCCTCGACCAACTTCTCGGTCGAAAGCGCGTCGCACGGGTGCAGCACGACCGCCCCCGGTACGGCCCTGAACATCGCGAAGTCCTCCAGTCCCATCTGTGAGGCGCCGTCCTCGCCGATGGACACCCCGGCGTGGGAACCGACGAGTTTGATGTTCGCATCGGAGTATTGCGCCATCCGGATCTGGTCGAATGCGCGGGAGAAAAACGCCGCGAACGTCGACGCGAACGGGATCTTCCCGCGAAGCGCGAGTCCCACCGCGGCCTCGATCATCGCCTGCTCGGCGATGAACATCTCGAAGAAGCGTGTCGGGGCGGCGTGGGCGAAACGCTCCGCACCGGTGGAGTTGCTGACCTCGGCGTCGAGCACGACGAGCTGCGGCCAAGCATCGCCCAAGCGCGCGAGAGCGGCGCCGTAGGCTTTGCGCGTCGCCACCTTCTGGCCACGCTCGTACTCGGGCGCCGGGGCAGGCAGAGGATGAACAGCGCTCGGCTGGGCGTCGTCCGGTCGCGGGATCTCGGCCGGCAGCGTGATCTCCGCCGCGCCGAGTTCCTGCAAGGCCGCCCCCAGCCGATCCTCCGGCACGGGTTTGCCATGCCAGCCGTCGGTGTCCTCGAGGAACGAGACGCCCTTCCCCTTCACCGTGCGCGCGATGATCATGTACGGCCGCTCCGTCTCGCCGGTGGCGGCAGCGAACGCGTCGAGAATCTCGGGGAACGCGTGGCCGTCGATCACGCGCGTGCGCCAACCGAATGACTCAAGGCGCTCCGCGTAGGCGCGGGCGTCGCGGCCGAGCATCGTTTCGCCGCGCTGGCCGAGACGGTTCACATCGAGGATGCCGACGAGGTTCGCGAGCCGGTAATGCGCGGCGAGCTGGATGGCCTCCCATTGCGAGCCTTCGGCCATCTCGCTGTCACCGAGGAGCACAAAGGTGCGGTAGCCGAGATCATCGAGGTAGCGGGCATTCAGCGCCATGCCGAGCCCGATGCCGAGGCCCTGCCCGAGCGATCCGGTGGCAGCCTCTGTGAACGGAAAACGGCGCGTCGGGTGCCCCTCGAGCGTGCTGCCGAACTCGCGAAACGTGCGGAGCTGGGCCGGGTCGATCTTCCCGGCCGCCGCCCAGAGCGCGTAGAAAAGCGGCGAAGCATGACCTTTGGAGAAGATGAGGCGGTCGTTGTTCGGATGCGCCGGCTCGGCGGCGTCGTAGCGGAAGAAACCGGCAAAACAGAGGCCGACCATGAGGTCGGTCGCTGAGAAAGCCGAGGTCACATGGCCCGAGCCCGCTCCGGTGGTCATCTCCAAGCACCACCGGCGGACTTGACGCGCGATCGCCTGCAAACGCGGAAGCTGGGAATCGATGTTCGCGTTCATGGCTCGAACATCGCACTCGTCCGCGTTTCCGGCCACCGGTCGCGAAACCGACTGCGTCCTCGGGGGGACCTCGGTGGCGACAAGCGTCCTGCGGAGCGGAAATCTCCCAACCGACCGCGCCTGCGATAGACGACGCGGAAGGCAGGATCCTCCCCCATCCCATCGCAATCCGACACGCGTTAATCTGTGCGCCGAATTGCGTTCCCCTCCCCACGATGAAAGCGAAAGGACCCGCCATGCTCCGCAGCGAAAAGGAACTCGAAGGCACACCGATCCATGCCACGGATGGCGCGATCGGGAGAATCCGGGACAGCTACATCGACGACGAGCATTGGGTGCTGCGCTATGCGGTGGTCGACACCGGCAAGTGGCTGGAGAGCCGCGTCGTTTTGCTCGCGTCGGCGCAACTGCGTGCCGGTGCTCCGAACACGCCGGGGCTGCACGTCGATGCAACGATGGAGCAAGTCCGCAACAGCCCCTCCGCCGATTCGGAGCGCCCTGTCTCGCGCCAGCACGAGCAGCGTCTCCACGACTACTTCGGCTGGCCGTACTACTGGGGCGCCTCCTCGATGGGCGGAATTCCCCTCGCGGTGCCGCCAGTCGTGCCGACGATTCCGTCACCGGGACTCGGAGCCGAAGTGCCCCGCCTCCGCGCAGGCGCCACGAGCGCGCTCGCGGAGGACCGGGACAATGGCAGTGATCCCCACCTGCGCAGCGTGCGCGAGATCCGGGGCGCGCCGCTCGCCGCGCGCGATGGCACCATCGGCCACGTCGAGGATCTGCTTTTGGACGAGCAATCCTGGAGCGTCCGTTACCTCGTTGTGGACACGCGCAACTGGTGGCCCGGCAAGAAGGTGCTGCTGGAGCCCCGTTGGGTGAAGCAAGTCGCGTGGCCCGATCGGGTCGTCGCGGTCACGCTCAAGCGCGACGAAATCAAAGGCGCCCCAGAGTACGCCCCGGGCCATTCACCAACTGAAGCATACCTCGCGACCCTCGACTCATATTACCGGCATCTGCCGCCGCGGGCTTGAAGTCCGACACGCAAACTCACCGCCGCCCCCGAACGGGAGGCCCTTCGCGCCTTCGGTGGGGAGGTTTTGAGCGCGCAAAAAACCCGCGGAAATCGGGGTTGACACTCGCGCCGCGCTCCCGACTCTTCAGCCCCTCATTCGGTTGGCTTCGTAGCTCAGTTGGTAGAGCAGTTGACTCTTAATCAATTGGTCCAGGGTTCGAGTCCCTGCGAAGCCACCACTTTAAACCTCCCACCGCCAAGCGGTTGGGAGGTTTTGTTTTTCCCGGTTTGCTGCGAAGAAACCTGCTTGGCCACTTTTCCCCGGCGCAGGAGCCATTTACCTCCGAAAAATGGGCAAATCCGAAGCCCTGCGCCATCGCGCGGGAATAGAAACGCCGCCTAATCGATGGGCGGCAACCACCGGAAACGCGCTCCAGTCGCAAAAGACGATCGCTAGAGCAGTTTAGATAAAACCGTAGCCGCAAGCGGCAAACCAACCTTTGGCATCGGCGTCCGTGACAGCGTTGAGCGCAGAACGGATGGCGACGATGAGGGTCTCGTGGGTGCGCGCCTGGACGGCGCGCAGCAGGGCTTTGACATTGCTCCACATCATCTCGATGGGGTTGAGGTCGGGCGAGTAGGCGGGCAGGAAGCGCACCTGCGCGCCGGCGGCGACGATGAGCGCGATGGTGTCCTCGTTTTTGTGGGCTCGGAGGTTGTCGAGCACGAACAGGTCGCCGGGCCGCAGGGTCGGCACGAGCACCTCGCGCACATAGGCTTGGAACACCGCGGTGTTGGTCGCACCATCGACGGTGCGGCAGGCGTTTGAACCGTCCAGCCGGACTGACGAGATCATCGTGGTCGTCTGCCAGTGCCCGTGGGGGCAACTGGCGACCAGTCGCTCTCCGCGCGGTGAGCGGCCGCGCAGACGGGTCATGTTCGTCTTGGCGGCCGATTCGTCGATGAAGACCAGGCGGCTCGGCTCGAAGCCGTCCTGCTCTTATAGCCAGTTCTGGCGGGCCGCCGCGACAGCGCTTTCGCTGTGCTGAAGCGTCGCCCCTACGAAGCCCTCGGGCAGATCCCACCCTCCAGCAGGAGATGACGGTGCTGCGGGCGCAGATCGAGTGGTTCAAGAAGCAGCTCTTCGGCGGCGGCAAGGGCGAGCGGCTCGACCGCGCGCAACTGCTGCTCCAGCTCGGCGCCCTCGAGAAGCTCGCCGCCCACGCCGAGGCGGCCGTCCAGAAGGTCATCTACGAACGCGCGGCGCCGACGCCGCGGCCGCCCGCTGGCGAAGCCTTCGCAAAGCTGCCCGTGCAGGAGACCGTCGAGATCGTGCCCGCGGAGGTGAAGGCCCAGCCTGACGCCTCCGAGCGCATCGGCTTCTCGCGTACCTTCGAGATCGAGATCACTCCGCCCGAAGTCTTCAAACGCAACGGAACGCGGCGTAGACGGGCACGCCGAAGGCGTGATCCCACAGCGTAGCGCAGGGACGGGCGAAGCCCACAATTCGTGCATCCAAAGTTCCGGCACAAGACCGACCGCGCGCAGCCGCCGTTGCTCGCGCCCGCGCCGGCCCGCCCGGGGACCGGTGGCTACGCCTCGGCCGGCCTGCTGGCCTGGGTGGCGACGGCCAAGGACGTCGACCCTCTCCCGCTCTACCGTCAGCAGAAGATGCTCGCCCGCTGGGGCGCACCGATCCCGCGCCGCCGTCATCAACATCAAGAACGAGTCCTACCGCATGAAGGAAAAGCGCCTCACCGGCCTGTTCCCCGGCGCCGTCGCCTGGCCCGATTCAGCCAAAGGAGGTCCGTGTGTACTGCGGATTATTCCTCCGCACCGGTGCGGATTATTTCTCCCCGTAGGAGGCGGTGAAAAAGTCGGCGCCGGTTCGCGTGCCGGGTGAAGCTTCGGGCCCCACGGGAGCCCATGATCACCGAGCAGCAATATCG
>DATGXO010000155.1:0-5987 GCA_035298965.1 Opitutaceae bacterium
GTAGACGGCGCTTCGGTGCGTCGCCCCGCCCGCTCGGGGGGCGGCGGGGTCGTCCAGGTGCGCCGCTCGCCACTCGCGCAGCTCGGTCAGCCAACGCTGCAGCTCGGCGGCCGGCAGTGCCCCGTCGGGAAATGAAAGTCCTGCGATCCCGTCCTTCGGATCCCAAACGAATGTCCCCAGCACCAGTTCGTTGGCTTCGTCCCACCGCCGCAGCGTGTGCTTCAGGCCATCGACATGGAAGCCGGCCAGCTCCGCCACCGTCGCGCGCCGCACCTCGTCGGCGTATGCCGAGATGAGCGCGACCGCGCGAGCCTTCTCCTGCGCGACAGCCGCGGCCGATTGCGCGGCGATCTCATCGCGAGCCGTCGAATACAGCCGGTGGAAAACGACAGCGACCGAACACGCGGCCAGCGCGAGCATCATCCACAACAGCAGCAGCGACTGCCGCAAACGAGGCTTCAAGGGATCGCCGTTCACTGGTCCTCCGGATCCTCGGTGGGGATCTCGAACCGGTTGTTCAGACCGGAGCGCAGCAGTTTCCGGTCGAGTCCGTTGATGCCGCGCGCCTGCACTTCCGCGAGGTAGTCCTGCAAAATCTTCGCCCGGGCAGCGATCACCGGATCCTCGATTTCGTTGTTGAGGCTGAGCGCGCCCTCTCGCGCGCGGCGCAGTTCCCGCACAGCGCGGCGTTGATCGCCCTTATCGAGCTGCTCGATCGCGCGCTGGAGGCCGCCGCTGATGACCGCATCCGCGATCGCGCGTAGCACCTCGCGGTCGATCGATTTTATCGACGCCCACGAGTCGCCGTCCAAGTACACGGTCAGCCGCTTCGTCACTTCGTGCTCGGTGCCGCCATCGACATCGCGCCAGCGCAAGCGGGTGAGCGCGATCTTCGGCGCGGAGCCCAGCCCGGTGTACCGCGTCGCCGCCAGCACGCGAATCTCCTGCCCCGCATAGACCACCGGAAACCGATAGATGATGCGGTCGCCATCGCTCTGCCCCGCCCACCAGCCGATCGCCTCGCTCTCCTGGGTACCGAACCCGAACTCGATCTGCAATGTCACGTCGCGCGCGCAAGGCCGGTGCAGCGCGTCGAACTCCGCCTGCAATGCCGCGCCTAGATCGACTGGCGTGGCGGCGAAATGAAAGCGCCCGTGGCCCGTACGAGCCAAATCCGCCAACAAATCTTCCGAGAAATCCCGTCCCAGACCGATCGTCGAGAGGGTCACATTTTCGCCGGCCAGCGACTCGACAAGTTTCACGAAGTCGCCGTGTTCGCGCGGACCCTTTGTGGCCAAGCCATCGGTGACAAGGATAAGGTGATTCACCGCAGACTTCGCGGCGTGACGCCGCAGCTGGGCGGCCCCCTGGTTCAACGCATCGTACAGCGCCGAACCTCCCGCCGGCTCGATCCGTGCCAGCGTCAATTCCAAATCGCTGACCTGTTCGCGGGGCTGGGCCGGAATCACCGTCTCCACCTCCGATCCGAAGACGACCACCGAAACGATGTCGCGCTCCGAGAGCGTGCCGACGACCACCGCCGCGGCGTGGCGCAGCCGTTGCATGGGGTCTCCCGCCATGGACGCCGAACCATCGAGCACGAGCGCGATGTTGCGCACCGGGTCGGCCTCTGCCTCGGCGCCGACAGCCGAGCCGATCTTGGCCTCCAGATAGATCGGGGTGTTGACGGAGCGGTTGTAGATCGTGCGATCCGACGCGACCGACAAACTCAACGTCTCCGCGCCGAGCGGCCGAGCGATCAAGCAGGCCAAAACGGCCAGAAGAGAAAGCGAAGCGGGTCGCATGGGAGCAGTGTAGTCAAACCGGCGCCGCAATGCGTCATGGCGGCGTAAAACATTGTCAACCGGATGTCATGGAAGCGCGTCACGCGCGACCTTTAGGCCAGTTCGGTGCGGTGACCCGCGTGAATTGCCCGATCGGCGATCTGATCGACAGGAAAGGGCGCTAAACCAGAAGCCCGTTGCGGAACTGGCGCTGCGTGCGCGAATCATCCATTTTCTTGCCGAGGCCGCTCGGGCGCGGTTGCCTCGCCGCTTCCATGAACGACATCGCCCGAGAAGCCGCGCGCCGCCGCACCTTTGCGATCATCTCGCACCCCGACGCCGGCAAGACCACGCTCACCGAGAAGTTCCTCCTCTACGGTGGCGCGCTCCATCTCGCCGGCTCCGTCTCCGCCCGCAAGAACCAGCGCGCCGTGACCTCCGACTGGATGGAACTCGAGCGCAAGCGCGGCATCTCGGTCACGTCGACCGTGCTCCAATTCGAGTACAACGGCTGCGCGGTCAACCTCCTCGACACCCCCGGCCACAAGGACTTTTCCGAGGACACCTATCGCGTGCTCACCGCCGTCGACTCGGTCGTGATGGTGATCGACGCCGCCAAAGGCATCGAGACCCAGACGCGGAAGCTCTTCGAGATCTGTCGCCGACGCGGCGTGCCGATCTTCACGTTCATCAACAAGTGCGACCGACCCACGCTCAACCCGCTCGCGCTGCTCGACGAGCTGGAGAACGTGCTGGGAATCGGCGCCTGCCCGATGGCCTGGCCGCTGGGCAACGGCCCGGCGTTCAAAGGCGTATTCGATCGGCAAGACCGCCACGTGCATCTCTTCGAGCGCGTGCCCGGCGGCGCCTATCGCGCGCCCGTGCAGGTCGCGGGACTGGATGACGAGACCGTGGCGGCGAGGCTCGATCCGCACACGTACGGCGAAGTACGCGAGCAACTCGAGGTGCTCGATGTCGCCGGCCACCCGTTCGACCTCGCGGCCGTGCACGCGGGGAAGCTCACGCCCGTCTTCTTCGGCTCCGCCGTGAACAATTTCGGCGTGCAGCTCATGCTCGACAATTTCCTCAAGTACTCCGTCGGGCCCGCCCCGCGCTACCTCGGCGAGCAGGTGCTGCCGATCGAGGACGACCGTTTCTCCGGCTTCGTCTTCAAGATCCAGGCCAACATGGATCCGAAGCACCGCGATCGCATCGCGTTCATCCGCGTGTGCTCCGGCAGATTCGAGCGCGACATGCTCGCCCGCCACAGCCGCACCGGGAAGAGCATCCGGCTTTCGAATTCGTCGAAGCTCTTCGCCCAGGATCGCGAAACCGTCGATGTCGCCTACCCCGGAGATATCCTCGGGCTCGTCGGCCACAACGAATTCGGCATCGGCGACACGCTGGCCTCGGACGGCTCGATCCTCTTCAACGAGATCCCGCGGTTCCCGCCGGAGTGTTTCGCCTACATCTTCAACCCGTCGCCCGCCGATTCGAAGAAGTACCGCGCCGGCGTCGACCAACTGCTGCAGGAAGGCGTCGTGCAGACGTTCAACGTCCGCAACGCCCCCACCGGCGCGACCTTCCTCGCCGCCGTCGGCCCGCTGCAATTCGAAGTCGTGCAGTACCGGTTACAAAGCGAGTACAACGCCGAGTCGAAGCTGGAGGCCGCGCCCTTTGCGTTCCTCAAGTGGCTCGCCCCCCACCCTTCGCTCGCCGACCTGCACTCGCTCATCGTCGCGAGCGGAGTATCCTTCGCCACCGACAAGAACGGCGACCCGTGCGTGCTCTTCCCGAACGAGTGGACGATGAACTATTTCAAGGAGAAGAACCCCGAGCTCGTCCTGCTCGACCTGCCCGACGACGCCGCATTCCACGCAAAGGAATAAACCCGCCGACTCCGTTTCCCCACCAGGTCCTATGGGTCCATCGCGACCTGTAGGACCTTTTCATTTCTGCCCCGCCCGCGTCGCTTCCGCTGAAAACAAAAACCGCCGCCGACCCTTTCGGATCGGCGGCGGAAATTGGAGCGGGCGAAGAGACTCGAACTCTCGACGTCCACCTTGGCAAGGTGGTGCTCTACCAACTGAGCTACGCCCGCTTGAGAAGAGGTGCGGAGTAAGTAGTTCCGCTCTTCCTCCGTCAACACGCATTTTCGAAAAATCTCACGCGTCAGAAAACTTTCCCGCGCGCCACGTTTTCGCTGGCGCGCCACGCGCTGACGATGTTCACCGAGATACCTCTCCACGTCCGGAATCCCGCATCGTCGAACGCGGAAGAATCCGTTGTTTGGTTACAAAGAACAAGGCGCCGCACGCGCGCCGCGCTCAATAATCGTACAAGTTGGGATCACGCGAAGGTATCCCGCCAAACCCACGGCTCGGCGCCCCGCCCTCTTCCGCTTCTGCATCGGGAAATGCCTCGCCCATCTGCTCCTCGAGCCTGTCGGGGTCGGTGCCTTCCTCGAGCTTGCGCACGACCTCCTCCATCTGCTCGTCGAGCTTCTCACCAGTCACCTCGGACATCTTGCGCATCATGCGAGCCATAGCCCGCGGGTCGTTCTCGTCGACACCGTCCATCTCGCGCTCCATCTCAGCGAAGGCCGCATCCATCCGCGCGTCGTCCACATCCGCCTCGCCGGACCGCTCGGCGGCGCCGTCCGCGGCGGCGGGCCCTTCGTGCTCGGGGGCATCGTTATTCGGCGTCTCACTTCGGCCGGTGATCGCGAACGTGGACATCATTCGCTCCATCCGGAACGCCGGGTTGTCGGGGCATTTCGGCACCGTTCGCCCCTGCTCCAGCGTCTTCGCCAGAAATTGGTAAATCCGATTGTTGTCGGGGCAGTAGTACTCGTAAATCGGCATGACGCGCTATCTAGACCGGCCGAACCGACGCACAAGTCGCAAGTGATCCCTCGTCGGGTTCACGAGCAGCGCCGGAGATCGTTCGCGAGATCAGACCGCGCGCTCAGTCACAACCGGCGCTTTCGTCGCGAGCGGCAGTTCCACGAGAATGGAGGTGCCCGTACCTGGCTGAGTCTGGATGAGCGCGCGACCTTGATGCAGCTCGGCCAGCTTCACCGCGATCGCAAGACCCAAGCCGGTCGTCTGCTTCGCACCAAAAATCCGCTCGAACTGATCGGCCGCCCGTACGCTCGCCATCACATCCGCCGGAATGCCCGGCCCCTCGTCGGCGATCGTGAGCCAGAACTTGTCCCCCGTGATGCGACAATGCAGTTCCACCCGGCAGCCGGCTGGGGAATACCGGAAGGCGTTGTCGAGCAGCTCCTCCGCCAGCTTTGCGAAATTCTGGTCGCTCACCGCGAGCTCCGCCGCGAGTAGCGTCACGTGAAGATCGGCACGGCGGTGGTGCCGCTCTGCGACTCGCTCCGCGATTTCGGGAAGGATTTTTTGCGTGTGGCAGGGTACGATCTGGCGGAGCCAGACCGCATGATCCTGCTCGACGGTCAGCAGCTCGAGTTGGGAATAGATGAGGAAATTGCGGACGAGCCGGTGGAGCCGTTCGCCTGCTGATTGGATGTCGCGGCCGATCTCCGCGGTTTCGCCGGGTGCGATCCGATCCGCGTCGTCACGGAGGATGTCGGCGAGCCCGATGATTCCGGACAGCGGCGTGAGCAACTCTTGCGGCAGCATCATGCTGATGTGGCTGCGCAGCAGCCTCGCCTTGTCCTCGGCGTCGCGCCGCAATTCCTCCGCCTTGCGGAGTCTTGCCGCGATCAAGGCCAGGAGATCCGGCAGATCGAACGGCTTCGGCACGTAGTCATCGGCCCCGAGCCGCATCCCCTCGCGCATCCCCTGCAGATCCGCCACGCCGGTCATCAACACGAACGGGATGTTCTGCGTCTCCGGTCGTTCGCGGACGCGGCGCAGCACCTCATAACCGGTGGTGTCGAGCAATCCCACATCGCAGAGGATGAGGTCCGGCTTCTCACTCGGGGCCAACTCGACGCCCACCTGCCCGCTGCCCGTCTGGACAACCTCATGCCCGGCTCGCTCCAGCGCCCGTGTGAGCAACTGGCGCATGCTCTCTTCGTCGTCGATTACGAGGATCTTCGGCATTGGCTGAGGGACTTGGACGCCGACCGGAAGGTATGCGGCGCGCGGGTGCGGCCAAAACAAAAAAGCCGCGGTGTTCGCACCGCGGCTCCGAAAACGTCGGCTGCTTCGTTCAGCGCTTGCGGAA
>DATGXO010000156.1:0-17161 GCA_035298965.1 Opitutaceae bacterium
CGGATCGCAGCGGCCGGCCATCGACGAACACCATATCGTTGTTAAACCGATGCGGGGGCGTTTTCGCGCCCTCGCTGCCGCGGTGCCACCAGTCGGCGGCCTGCGCGGGAAAGAGCTTCTTCCACGAGGTGCGCCAGAGGCCGTTGCGCTGCGCGACCCACTCCGTCGCGACCTCGGTGCCCTTCAGCACCGGCTGCTCATCCGCGTAGGGCTGGATGGTGATGCCTTGGTTGAGTTGCAGACTGCCGGTGCGATACGTGCCGCCGCGCAGCACGACGACATCGCCGGTCGTCGCGCGGGTGAGCGCGTTGGCGAGTGTTGTGGGCTCCGCGAGCGTGGCGCCGCTCGACTCCGCCCTTGCGTCGGACGCGACGTAGATCACATGCGGGGCGCCCGCCGGGATTTCGTAATGTTGGCGGATCGGTCCGTACGGGCCGCCCGACGGCGCCGCGTCGGCGACAGCGATGGCGAACGCGGTGAGCGAAACAAAACCGAGCAAGCGAGCGACGGCGGCTCCGGCAGTGAAACGAGGCGAAATCATGGTGCGAGAAGAGTGGCGGGGTTGAGGTGATCCCGATCGCTTGCACGGCCGTGGGCGCGCACCGCCGGGACCGCTCACGCTGTTCGCGGGTCTACGCCGAGCAAGTAACGCCACGTGCTAACGTGCGTACGCGGCGCGCATGGTGCCGCACCGGCGAGATCGCTGCCGGCGTGTCCGTTTCCGCGGAAACACGGCGCCCGCTTACACCAGCGCGTAGAAACCGAGCCCGATGTGCAGCAAGGCGCACGTGCCGAGTGCCGCGGCGAAGTCGTCGGCCACCACGCCCCAGCCACCCGGAAGCGCCTGCAGCATCCGGATGCCAAGCGGCTTGGTGATATCGAGCAACCGGAAGAGCGCGAACCCGAGCGCGAACACCACCCACGCCGGCACGATCGCCGCGAGTTGCGGCCAACCGAGGAAACAGAGCGGCATCACCGCGAACTCGTCGAGGATCACGCAGCCCGGATCCACCGCTCCGAGACGCCGCTCCGCTTCGTTGCAGATCCCCACCGCGGCCCACGAGAGCACGAGACCGATCGCGAGCAACGCCAGCGGCGGCAGGTGCGAGAGCGCGCCGGCCACGAAGATCACGCCCACGAGCGTGCCCCAGGTGCCCGGTGCAAACGGGATGCGTCCGACCGGACCGAGCGTCGCCAAGCCCACGACCAACGCCGTCGGCCAGCGGTTTGGCCATTCGGGTTGCGGCAGGTTCACGGTTTCTTCTCCGCGAAAACGTGCCGGTACTTGAGCAAGTACGTCAGCCCCGACCACACCGTCAGCAGCACCGCGACGGCGTACATTCCGAACGCGAGATAGTGAGCCAGGCTCGCGACCAGCGAGAGGTCCCAGGGCGAGAGGCGTTGCACGTCACGTTGCACCATCGGCACGAAGAGGAACGCGCCCAACGCCACGATCTGCATGATCGTTTTCAATTTTCCGCCCTTCTCCGCCGCCACGACCACGCCCTGCAACGCCGCCACCAGCCGCATGCCGGTGATCACGAACTCGCGCGTGAGCACGAGCAGGAACATCAGCACCGGCACGAAATGCGAGCCGCCGAGGATGAGCCGCGCGTCCGTGAGCGCCACCATCACGCCGAGGACAAAAATCTTGTCCGTGAGCGCGTCCATGAAGATGCCGAAGCTCGAGACGATCCCGTGCTTGCGCGCGAGATGGCCATCGAGCCAATCGGTGATGCCGCACCAAATGAACGCCAGAAACGCGCACGTGGCGGCACCGGTCCACTCGCAATAGACGAGCAGGACGATCAGGAACGTGAGCGGGATGCGGGAGAGTGTGAGGAGGTTCGGCAGGTTCATGCCGGTGCTTTCGCGCGGAGTTGCGCGCGCAGTGCAAACCCGCCTAACCTCCGGGGCAACTCCGGAGATGGCGGATCGATCAACTACGTCCGCGATCACTGCAGCCCCACAACTTCGCACCGTCTTTTCATGCGCACCTGCATCTTCCCGGGCACCTTCGACCCGATCACCTACGGCCATCTCGATGTGTTGCAGCGTGCGACGCGTCTCTTCGATCGCATCGTCATCGGCGTCGCCCGCAACCCCGGCAAAGGCCCCCTCTTCACCGCCGAGCGCCGCGTCGAGCTCATCCTGCCCAGTCTCGCCGCGTTGCCGCACGTCTCCGTGAAAATCTTCGACGGCCTGCTCGTCGATTTCGCCGAGTCCGAAGGCGCCGTCGCCGTCATCCGTGGTCTGCGCGCGTTTTCCGATTTCGAGTTCGAGTTCAACATGGCCCTCATGAACCGCCACCTCCGCGCCTCCGTCGAAGCGGTGTTCGTGATGCCCAACGAAAACTTCTCCTACACGAGCAGCTCGCTCGTGAAACAGGTCGCACGCCACGGCGGCGATGTCTCGAAGTTCGTCCCGCCGAATGTCGCCGAGGCGCTGCGCGCCGTCTACGCGGCGACGTAGAGAAACGCCGTCGCCGGCGTAACCACGCGCGATTGCCGCGCGTCCTCCACCCCGCGCCCCTCGCATCCGGGCGCCCACATCCCCTCCCGCAACCCATGGCCCGCTCCACTGGTTCCCTCCTTCGCAATCTCATCCTCGTCCTCGGCACGCTCGGTCTCGTCGCCGCGCTCATCGTCTGGTGGATGCGCCGCCCCGATCCCGCGCCGGTGTTCACAACAACCACCGTCACCCGCGCCGACCTCGTGCAGAACGTCACCGCCACCGGCACGCTTGAGTCGGTCACCGAAGTCGAGGTGAGTTCCCAGATCTCCGGCCTGATCCTCGAGGTCCTCGTCGACTACAATACGCCCGTGAAAGCCGGCGACGTGCTCGCCCGCATCGACCCGTCGACCTACGAACAACGGCTCAAGCAGGCCGAGGCCAACGTCGCCTCCGCCATCGCCTCCGCCCAGCTCGCGCGCCTCAACTCCGACCGCCTCCGCGAACTCCGCGCCCGCAACCTCGTCTCGCAACAGGAGCTCGATCAGGCCGAGGCCCAGCGCGCGCAGACGGAAGCCTCGCTTCTCACCCAGCAGGCCTCCCTCGCCGACGCGCGCGTCAACCTCGAGCGTTGCACCATCAAGGCCCCGATCGACGGCATCGTCCTCGATCGCGCCACCGAGAAGGGCAAGACCGTCGCCGCCAGCCTCAACGCCCCCACCCTCTTCACCCTCGTCAACAATCTCACCAAGATGCGCATCGTCGCCTCCGTTGCCGAGGCCGATGTCGGCACCGTCGAGACCGGCCAGCCAGTCTCGTTCGGCGTCGACGCCTTCCCCGGCCGCACCTTTGGCGGCACCATCTCGCAGATCCGCAACGCCCCGAAGACCGTCTCCAATGTCGTCACCTACGAGACCGTCGTCGATGTCGACAACCGCGACCTCAAGCTGCGCCCCGGCATGACGGCCAACGTCTCCATCGTCGTCGCCCGCCGCGAGCGCGCGCTCGCGGTTGCCAACTCCGCCCTGCGCGTCCGTATTCCGGACACGCTGCTCGCCGAGCGTCGCCTCGACCCGCCGCCCGCCCCGGCCGCCGCCGGCAGCGCACCCGCGCCGAAGACACTCACCGAGGAGGAACTCCGCACCGCCCGTCGTGAGATCCTGCGCGAGGCCGGATTCACCTTCAACGGCCCGCCCTCGCCCGAGGTGATCGCCAAGGCCAAGGACATCGCCAAGGCCCGCGGCATCGAACTCGATTTCACCCGCCGCCCCGGCCGCGGTGGCGGCGCCGAAGGCGCCGGCGAAGGCGCACGCGCCACGCCGCAGGTCTCCTCCGCGCCTACCTCCCGCACCGTCTTCAAGCTCGTCGGCGCCGATCCCCGCACCGCGCGGATCCAGCCGCTCACCGTCAAGCTCGGCATCACCGACGGGTTTAGCACCGAAGTCCTCGATGCCCTCGCCGAAGGCGACGTGTTGATCACATCTGTCTCAGTGCCGACCACCAGCACAGGCGCCGCCAGCAACAATCCCCTCGCGCCGCGCATGGGCGGCCCGCGCCGCTGAGCCCCTCATGGTGGTGGGGCGGGCTTGACGCCCGCCATCCGTGATCGCCCCCATCCTCTCGCCTCGCTCCTCTAGCCTCTCGCCTCCCGCGCCCATGCCCGCCGTCGTCCAACTCGAGGACATTCACAAAATCTACGACTCCGGCGAAGTGCCGGTGCACGCCGTTCGCGGCGTGTCGCTCGAGATTCAACGCGGCGAATTCGTGGCGCTCATGGGCGCCAGCGGCTCGGGCAAATCAACGTTGATGAATCTCCTCGGCTGCCTCGACCGCCCCACGCGCGGCCGCTACCGCCTCGACGGCGCCGATGTCTCCGATCTCGACCGCGACCGCCTCGCCGACATCCGTAGCCAGAAACTCGGGTTTGTATTCCAAGGTTTCAACCTCCTCGCCCGCACCACCGCGCTCGAAAACGTCGAGCTGCCGATGCTCTACGGCCAGCACCGCCTCTCCGGCCGCGACATGCGCCGGCGCGCGCTCGACTGCCTCGAAATCGTCGGTCTCGCCCATCGCGCCGACCATTTCCCGAATCAGCTCTCCGGCGGCCAACAGCAACGCGTCGCCATCGCCCGCGCGCTCGCCAACAAACCCGAGCTGCTCCTCGCCGACGAGCCCACCGGCAATCTCGACAGCAAGACCTCCGTCGAGGTCATGGGCGTGTTCCAGCGCCTCAACGACCAAGGCATCACCATCGTGATGGTCACCCACGAACTGGACATCGCCCAATACTGCCGCCGCAACCTCGTCCTCCGCGACGGCCGCATCGTTGCCGACACCTCGGTTGCCAAGCGCCTCGTGGCCGACGAGGAACTCGCCAAACTCCGCGTCGCCGAAGCCGACGCGCGCCTCACCTCCGGCT
Source organism: Opitutaceae bacterium (assembly GCA_035298965.1). Lineage (GTDB taxonomy): Bacteria > Verrucomicrobiota > Verrucomicrobiia > Opitutales > Opitutaceae > CAJCBL01. Next base: position 4,871 of record DATGXO010000156.1, read on the forward strand.
GACCATGCGCCTCTACAACACCACCAAGATCGCGCTGCGCGCGCTCCGGCGAAACAAGATGCGTTCGCTGCTCACCGCGCTCGGCCTCATCATCGGCGTGGGCGCCGTCATCGCCACCGTCAGCATCGGCGACGGCGCAAAGAGCCAGGTCGAAGCGCAGGTCGCCTCGCTCGGTCAGAACGTCGTCACCGTTTTCCCCGGCAACTTCACGCAGGGCGGCATGCGCTCCGGCTGGGGCGGCGCCTCGTCGCTCACCATCGAGGATGCCGAAGCCATCGCGCGCGAGGTCCCCGGCGCCGTCGCCGTGAGCGCCGAGTCGCGCGACCGCCAGCAGGTCCTCGCCAACGGCCTCAACTGGAACACGCAGGTGCTCGGCGAGTCGCCCGACTACCCTTCGATCCGCGCTTGGCCGTTTGCCGCCGGCGCCTCGTTTTCCGATCAGGACGTTCGCTCGATGGCCAAGGTCGCGATCGTCGGCAAAACCGTCGCCGACCAACTCTTCCCCAATGAGGACCCGCTCGGGCAAACAATCCGCATCCGCAATATCCCCTTCAAGATCGTCGGCATGCTCGCCTCCAAGGGCTTCAACCTATTCGGGCAAGATCAGGACGACATCGTGATCGTGCCCTACACGAGTCACATGCGCCGCGTCGCGCGCCGCACCAATCTCAGCTCGATTCTCGTGCAGGCCGTAAGCGCCGCCGAGATTGACAACGTCCAGCAGCAGATCACCGACCTCCTCAACCAACGCCGCAACGGCCGCGAGCCCGACTTCACCGTGCGCAATCAGGTCGAGCTCGCCCAGATGGCGACCGAGACCTCGAAGACCATCGGCAGCCTGCTGCTCGCCGTGGCGATCATCTCGATGATCGTCGGCGGCATCGGCGTGATGAACATCATGCTCGTCTCCGTGACTGAGCGTACCCGCGAGATCGGCACGCGCCTCGCCGTCGGCGCGCACGGTAAGGACGTGATGTTCCAGTTTCTCACCGAGGCGTTCGCCCTCGCCGCGCTCGGCGGCCTCATCGGCGTGGGCGCCGGCATCGGCGCCTCGAACGCTATCTCCGCCAACATGGGCTGGCCGATCGAGATCTCCGTCTTCTGGTGCGTGCTGTCTTTCAGCATCAGCGGACTGGTCGGCATCGTCTTCGGCTTCTTTCCCGCGTGGAAGGCCGCCCAGCTCGATCCGATCGAAGCGTTGCGCTTCGAGTAGAAGTCCTCCTCCGAATGGTGGGGCGGGCTTCACGCCCGCCGTCAGCGCTTCGCCACTAGCTCCTGTACGAACTGCTCGATCCGGTCGCAGGCCTCGCCGATCTGCTCATAGCTCGTCGCGAAACAGGCGCGCACATGACCCGCGCCGTTCGGCCCGAACGCCGTGCCCGGCACCACCGCGACATGTTTCGACTCGAGCAGCTTCACCGCGAAGTCTCGCTCGCTCAGACCCGTGCCGCCCACGTGCGGGAACGTGTAGAACGATCCGCGCGGGCTGTGGCACTTCAGGCCGATTTCGTTGAAACGGCGCACGATGAAATCGCGGCGACGGTGGTACTCCGCGCGCATGCGCAGCACGTCGTCCCAGCCGCGGTTGAGCGCTTCGACCGCGGCGTCCTGGCTCACGATCGAGGCGCACATCATTGCGTACTGGTGCACCTTCATCATCGCCTCGATCAACGTCGCCGGCCCGCACGCGTAGCCGATGCGCCAGCCGGTCATCGCAAACGCCTTCGAGAAACCGTGCAGGAAGATCGTGCGGTCACGCATGCCCGGCAGCGTCGCGATGCTGATGTGCTCTCCGTCAAACGTGAGCTCCGAATAGATCTCATCGCTGAACACGAGCAGGTCCTTCTCGACAGCGAACTTCGCGATCGCTTCAAGCTGCTCACGCGAGCACGTGCCGCCTGTCGGATTGCACGGCAGGTTGAGCATCAGGATCCGGCAGCCCGGCTCCCACGCGCCGGCCAGCGCTTCCGCGGTGAGCGCAAAGTTGTCCTTCGCGAAGGTCGGCACCGGGATGCCCTTGCCGTGGGTGAGCGTCACGCTCGGGTGGTAGCTCACGTAGCAGGGCTGGTGGAAGAGCACCTTGTCGCCAGGATTCAAGAACGCCCGGAACGCCAGATCGAGCGCCTCCGACACGCCCACCGTCACGAGCACCTCGTTCTCCGGCCGGTACTCGATGCCGAAATGCGCGCCCACGTACTCCGCGATCGCTCGCCGCAGCTCGATCAAGCCGAGATTGGCGGTGTAGTGTGTGCGGCCGCGCTCGAGCGAATAGATCGCCGCCTCGCGGATGTGCCATGGCGTGCGGAAATCCGGTTCGCCGATGCCGAGCGAGATCACGTCGGCGCTCTTCATCTTGGCGACCACATCGAAGAAATCGCGGATGCCGGAGCGCGGCAGATCGATGACGTGGCGGGCGACAAAACGGTTCAGATCGCTCATGGGCGGCGAAGTGGGTGGCGGGTAGCGGCCGACGGGGAACTTACGGCGTGATCTTCAGCGGGCCGGTCTCGTCCTCGCGCTGCTCCATGAGCACGCCGGTTTCCTTGTACGTGCGGAGCATGAAATGTGTGGCGGTCGAGAGCACGCCGTCGATCGTCGAGAGACGCTCGGAGACGAACGACGCGACCTTCTGCAGGCTCGTGCCGCTCACGAAGACGAGCAGGTCGTAGCTCCCGGAGTTGAGGTAACACGAATCGACCTCGTCGAAACGCGCGATGCGCTCCGCGAGCCGGTTGAAACCGCCGCCGCGTTCGGGCCGGATCTTCACCTCGATCACGGCGCGCACCACCCCGGTTTCCTCCTTCGCCAGATTCAGGATCGGCCGCCAGCCGAGGAAGACGCCCTGCGCCTTCAGCTCGTCGAGTTGGCGGGTGATTTCCGCCTCGGACACACCCAGCACCTGAGCCATCTGCGTGGGCGTCAGGCGGTTGTTTTCCATGAGGAGTTTGAGGACCGGATTCATGACTGCGGGAACGTCGCAGATCCGAGAACGACTAGGCCACCCTTAATTTCAAGACGCTCGGCCCGGCGCACGCGCTTTTCCGTTCTCGCGGCTCAAGTTCGCCGCCTCGGCAGCCGATACTACGCCGCCACCGTCGTCCGCCCCACCCCACACCGGCGCCCCTCCATGCCTTCCGTTCTCTTCATCGAAGACTCGCGGACCTTCCAACGTTTGATGCCGAAGTACCTGCCCGAGGACTATCGGCTCACGATCGTCGACAATCTCGCCGCCGGCTGGGAATCCATCCAGACGGACCAATTCGACCTCGTCATCACGGACTTCATGTTTCCGCAGGGCGACGCGTTCGAGCTCATCTTCCAGGCCCGCCATCGTTTCTCGCCCCAGCAATTGCCGATCATCGTCCTCACGAGCGTCGCCGACCGTTTTCTGATCAGCAAACTCTTCGTCGCCGGCGTAAACGCCACCGTTTCGAAGCCGCCGAACGTCCCCGCCTTCCGCGAACTCATCGCAAAGATGCTCGTCGATCCGTGGGTCCAGCGGCCCGATTTTCCCTGCGAGGATGCGCACCTGTTCACTTGGGGCACAGCCGACGAGTTCGTCGTCTTCTGTCCGAACCTGAACCTGTTCACCCGCGGCCCCACGCAACAATCAGCGTTGGATGCGATGCAGGAACGCATCCACCAGCACACCCGTTCCGGCGCCACGATCCCCGTGATCACCACGCCGAAGCAGACGCTCTTCTTCTCCCAAGTCGAGTGTCCAGCCCACCCCTCCTGAGTCGCCGGCAGGCAACTCCCGATAAAAACGCGGCGCGCGCCCGAGCTCCGGGCGCGCGCCGACGAAAAGTTTCCACCGCGGCAAGGAGGCGCCGCGCGAAACGCGACCTCAGTCGGCGTCTTCGGCGAGCAACTTGAACGCCGTCGCCGCGACCACACCGCCCGCGAGATTCGCGACGATGAAGATCCAGAGGCTGCCCCACGCCGAGAGCGCCATCATCGTGATGCCGAGCGCCACCGCCGGGTTGAACGCGCCGCCCGAGATGTAGCCCACCGAGTACGCGCCCACGAGCACCGTGAAACCGATCGCCAGCCCGTAGAACGAGTTGCCCGCGGTGCCCTTGGCCGTCGCGGAATTCAACACGACCCAGACCAGCGCGAACGTGAATAGGAACTCGACGAGCAGCGCGGGGCCGACCGCCAGATTCTTCTGCGACAACTCCAGCACAAGGCTCGCGAGCACGTTGTCCGGTTTGAGGTACTTCACCGTCGCCGCCGCCAACGCGGCCGCCGCGAGCTGCGCGATCCAGTAGCTCACGACTTCCTGCTTCGTGCAACGTCCGCGCAGGAACACACCGAGCGTCACCGCCGGGTTGAAATGTCCGCCCGAGATATGCCCGCCGGCAAAGATCATCACGGCCAGCACCGAGCCGATCGCCAACGGCGCCATCGCGCCCGCACCGGGGCCGATGACGGTCATGCCGATCGTGAACACGAGAAAGAACGTTCCGATGAACTCAACGAGTGGTTTCTTCATGATGGAGGGAGTGCAAGACACGGCGGATTCGCAAAACGCAGGCGCCGCCTGCGGCACCGGTGCGCCCGCCGCCGTCGCAAGCGTCCGCTGCCGCCGCGCAGTGTCCGCCCCCGCCGTGACGTGTCCAGCCGCGAACCATCCACCAACCCGCGCCGCGGCCAAAATCCGGGTTTCCCCGACTCGCCGTCGCGCCGCAGCGGATCATCCGACCACACTCGCGCGTCGCCGCGCCGAGCTACTGACCGCGGCGCTCGCGGATGCGCGCCTGCAACGCCGCCGCCTCGCCCGGCGCAAGCGTCTCGATCTTGCGAATGTACTCCTCCGCCTTCTCGACACTGCCCCCGACAATTGCAGGTGCGTTCATGTAGTAGTTCGCCAGCCCGACCAGCGCCGGCACATGGTGCGGATCCAGTTCCACCGCGCGATGGAACGCCTGCAACATGCGCGACGCCACGAAGCCCTGCTGGACGAAGATCAATTCGCCAATACGCGCACCGAGCGTCCGGCCGAGCAACGCCTGCAGGTCCGCGCTGTCCGGCGCCACCTGCACCGCGCGCTCGGCGAAGACAACCGCCTCCTTGTTGCGCTTCTGCTCGAGACGCCGCAACGCAAGCGCCGCGCACGCCTCGACATCGGCGGGCGTCGCCGCCGCGGCGGTTTCGAGAAACGGCTCCGCGCGTTCCCAATCGCCCGCGTGTGCCGAGGCGAGCGCGCCGGCCCGATCGAGAGGTGCAGCCACTTCGGCTGACAACCATGTTGCGGTGCCGAGAACGATGACGCCGAGCGTCCGGATGATGATCTGTGTTTTCATGACTTTGGGTTGGAGAGAATACTTCCGAGGTAGGGCGCGACCGCTCAGCTATGCCGCAATGCCGTCGCCGGTGGGATCACGGCGGCGCGCCAAGTCGGCCACGCCGCAGCGATGAGCGCTGCCGAAGCGAGCACGGCCCCCACTCCGGCCAGCACGAGCGGATCGTGAGTGCCCACACCAGCGATCTGATTGCGCAACGCGCCGCCGAGCGCCCACGCTCCGGCACCGCCGAGCGCGAGCCCCGCCGACACGAGTCGCGCCGCCTCGCCGGCCATGTGCGCGACGACGTTCGCCGGTGTCGCGCCGAGCGCCAAGCGCAGCCCGAACTCGCGGGTACGTTGGGCGACCGCGAACGCGAGGTTTGCATACACGCCGAAGAGCGTCAGCGCGAACGCCAGCGCGCCGAGCGCCGAGAAAAGCCGCGACGCCATACGCGTCGAGAGCGACGTCGCCGCGATGGAGTCTTCGAGCGTGCGAAACTCCGTCGCCAGCCCGGGATCGGCTTTCGCGAGCGCCGCCCGCAGAGCCGCGAGCGGCGGAGGCACGCCCTCGCGCACCCGCACGAGAAGCGTCGAGAAGAACCAGGTCGCCTGCCGCTGCGGCACGTAGAACTGCGGCGGCGGCACATCGGACAAGTTTTCCTGCCGCACTTCCCGCACGATGCCGATCACCTCGTGCTCGCTCTGCGAGAGCCACGGTACGAGGCGAAGCCGCTTTCCGAGCGCACGACCATCTGGTGCGAGCCGACGCGCGAGCGCTTCGTTCACCACGACGACCGGCTGACCGCGCTCGTCGTCGCTCGGCGTGAACAGTCGGCCGGCGAGAGGTTGCAGCCCGAGCGTCGTGAAGAAGCCGTCGGTCACGGGATTGTAGACCGCTTCGTTGCCTGTTGCGTCCTCGCGCGGTTCGCCCACGACGGTGTAGGGAAACCGTAGTGTCACGCCCGCCAACGGCGCGCTGGCGTCGACCGCCGCCGCTTCCACGCCCGGCACCTCCCGCGCCGCGTCGACCAGACGCTCGAAGTAGCGCGCCAGGTCGAGCTGGCTCTCGTACTGCGATGGCGCGGGCGCGGCGTAGAGCAACAGGACGTTCTTCGGGCGAAAACCCGGATCGACCGCCTGCAGCTTGGCCAAGCTACGCCCCAGCAACAACGCGCCCGCGAGCACGACAAACGTCAGCGCGACCTGCACCACGACGAGCCCGCGCTGGAGTCGGCGGAGCCCCACGCTCGGCCCCGAGCGCGCGCTGTTCTCCTTCAGCGCAGCGCCGATCTCGCTGCGCGCCGCCTGCCACGCCGGCAACACGCCCGCCAGCACTCCCGCGACCACCGAAACGCCGAGCGCCACGAGCAGCACCCGCCCATCGACACTCACCTCGTGCGCCCGCGGCACGAAGTACGGCGGCAGTCGATTCACGATGAATTTGACCACGGCAAACGCCAGCGCCACGCCGAGCCCACCGCCAGCGAGCCCGAGCAGCGCGTTCTCCAGTAGCACCTGCCCGAGGAGACGCCGCCCGCTTGCGCCGAGCGCCTGCCGCACTGCCATCTCACCGAGTCGGCGCAGACCGCGCGCGAGCAGCAGGTTCGCGAGATTGCTGCAGGCCACGAGCAGCAACAGCCCCGTCGCCGCGAGCAGGAGCAGCAAACCGCTGCGCAAACCTGCGACGCGCAGCGCGTGAAGCGGCTGTGCGCGCAACGTCCAGTTGCGGTTCGTATCGGGATGTTGGCGCGCGAGGTCGGCCGCGATCGCCTCCGCTTCCGCCTGCACCTGCGCCACCGCCGCACCGCATTTGAGCCGGCCGATCGCAATCCAGTAGCGCGAGTCGCGCGCGAAATACTCCGCCGCCTCGGCCGGAAATGGCAGCCAGACGTCGACAAACGCCGGCTCGCGCAGCGTCGGCGGCATCACGCCAAGGATCGTGCACGGCTGCTCGTTGAGCGTGATCGTGCGCCCCACGACGGCCGGATCGCCGGCGAAGCGTCGCTGCCAAGCCTCGTGGCTGAGCACGGCGCAGCGCGGCGCACTCACCGAGAATTCCGCGCGACCGAACACCCGTCCCAGTCGCGGCGGCACACCCAGCGTCGCGAAAAACTCCTCTGTCACGAGCGCCACTGCGAGTTGCACCGGCTGCTCGCCCGGGCGTCGCCACGTGGCGAAGTCCGGACGGTACGCGCCGCAGGATTCGAGCGAGATCACCCGCGCGCGGAAGTCCCGGAAATCCGCGGCGGACATCGCGGGCTGCACGATGGATTTGCCGAGGTTCACCGCCTGGAAACCGACGAGCTCGGCCGGACGCGCAAACGGCAGCGGGCGCAGCAGGAGTCCGTTCACGACCGAGTATACGAGCGTCACCGCACCGACTCCGGTGGCGAGCAATCCGATCGCCAGCGCGGCGAAGCGCGGTGTGCGCCGGAGGTGCCGGAGAGCGGACCCGAGTTCGGCGGAATACGCGGCAAAGTTCATACCGGCATTCTGCCGAAAACTCCGCCATCGCGCCTGTGGCAGAGGTCACGTCACGAGGTCACGGTCGGCGTGACCTCGGCTGCCGCGCCGTTGCACGGCCGCCATGCCGAAGTTCACTCGATCAGGCGGAATGGAAAGACGAAGCGCCCGGCCCGACCCTTCGGCGCAAGCCCGGCCGCCGCCACCCGCGCAAACGCGTCGAGCACGGAGCGATCGAAAGCGGCGTTGCCCGAGCTCTTCGCAATCAGCACGCCCGAGATCGCGCCATTCGGCGCGAGGTCGAACTGGACCGAAGCCGCGCAGCGCTCCTGCACGCTCTCCGGCATCCGATGGGCGGTGACGAGCGCGGCGCGCAACCGATCGAAGCCGGAATCGTCGGCCACATCCCTGGCCGGACCAATCGGCGAGCTACGGCCCTGCGCGGTGTCAGCGAGCAACTCCCGCACGATGGCCGACGCATCGACCTTCGGAACTGCCGGCGCTGGCATGGCGACCGGGTTCAGCCGTCCGTCGTTTCGCGGAGCCGGCCTCACAGTGTCCGGGCGTGGCGGCTTCGCCACCGAAGCGCGCTCGTCTCGCTGCGTGGCGACCGGCGCCGGCAGGACGAGCGGGGCCGGCTTCGGGATCGTCACGCGAATCTGAGGAGTGGACACGGCCGGCTTCGGCGCCATTGCCGTCCGAGGCTCAAGATGGATCTGATCGCCGGGAAAGAGCACGAACACCGGCGGCTCGTTTTGGGTTCTCGCGACCCGCCAAGCCAGGCCGACGACAACGGCGAGAATCGCCGCGTGAAACGACGCCGAAAGAAGAAACGCCCCGGGGGAACTCGCCCGCATCATGTCGGCGAAAACACCACAGGGGCTTGCGCCCGGCAAACTCGAAGACGCACGCAAGTCGCTTCCGCGACTTCGTTTGCGCGCGGCTCAGCCCTGATCGACGCGGGTCTTCAGGAATGCGAGCACGTCCTGGAACTTGCTCTGGTTGCTGGCGTCGGCGCTGACGAGGTTCTCGTGCGCCTCGAGCACCATCCGCGCGTTTTCCAATTCAGAGCGCGGCACAGTGCAGACCAGCGCCTGTCCGGCGCTGCGGTCCGCGGCCGGTTCCGCATCGCCCGTGTCGACGGTCATCAGCCGGTGCAGGCCGAGGTTGCGCAGAAGCTCGAGGTTCCGCGGCCCGACGCGCGAGACGATGAGCGATCCCGGCGGCGAGAGTTTGCGGAGCTCGAGCGCCGCGCCCGCCAGCACGCCGAGGAACGTGCTGTCCATGCTGGCGCACTGGCGGAAATCGACGACGAACTTCGTCTTCCCCTGCTTGATCATCTCGGAGAAGAAATCGCGCAGGCACGAACAGTTCATGAACGACGCGCGGCCATCGATCTTGATCAGGACGGGACTGGCGAACGCATCGACCAGGAACACGGGCTTGGCGGCGGTTTCCGGCATGGGAGGAAGGCGGGGCGGGCTATGGCGTGGGACTTGGCTAGCAATCGGGCATTCTCAGCCGCGCTTGAGGATTTCGCGCAACACATAGGGGAGAATCCCTCCGTGCTGGTAGTACTCGATTTCGATCGGAGTATCGATGCGGCAGCGCACCGGAACCTCCTCGACCGATCCACTCTTCCGCGTGATGCGGAGAGCGAGATCCTGTTGCGGCTTCAACGTCGGCGAGAGACCGACAACGTCGTACGTTTCGGTGCCATCGAGCTTCAGCGTCTGCGCGGTGGTGCCTTCCTTGAACTGCAACGGAAGCACGCCCATACCAACGAGGTTCGAGCGGTGGATGCGTTCGAAACTCTGCGCCACGACGACCTTCACGCCGAGGAGGTTGGTGCCCTTCGCCGCCCAGTCGCGCGACGAGCCGGTGCCGTACTCCTGGCCGGCGACGACGATGAGCGGCGTGCCGCGCTTCTTGTACTCCATCGCGGCGTCGTAGATCGAGGTCTTCGAGCCCTCGGGCTGGAGCAGCGTGTCGCCACCCTCGGCGCCACCGAGCATGAGGTTCTTGATGCGGACGTTGGCGAACGTGCCACGAGTCATGATGCGGTCGTTGCCGCGGCGCGAGCCGTAAGAATTGAAGTCCTCGAACGCCACGCCGTTTTCGAGCAGGAAGCGGCCCGCCGGGGAGCTCTTCTTGATCGCGCCGGCCGGCGAGATGTGGTCGGTGGTGACCGAGTCGCCGAAGATGCCGAGCGCGCGCGCGCCGTTGATCTCGACGATCGTGCCCGCGCCGGGGCCGAAGTTCGCGAAGAACGGCGGCTCCTGAATGTAGGTCGACTGGCGATCCCATTCGTAGACGTTGCCGGTCGATGATGGGATCTCGTTCCACTTCGGGTTCTGCGCCGCGAAGTCGGTGTAGAGCTTGCGGAACACCTCGGGTTTGAGCGCGGCCTGCATCTGGTCGCGGACTTCCTGGAGCGTCGGCCAGATGTCCTTCAAGAGGACCGGCTGCCCGTCACGGCCGCGGCCGAGCGGTTCGGTCGCGAGATCGATGTCGACCCGGCCCGCGAGGGCGAACGCCACCACCAGCGGCGGCGACATGAGGAAGTTGGACTTGATGTTCTGGTGGACGCGCGCCTCGAAGTTGCGGTTGCCGGAGAGCACGGACGCCGCGACGAGGTCGTTCTTCACCACCGCCTCCTCGATCGCCGGATGAAGCGGGCCCGAGTTTCCGATACATGTCGTGCAACCGTAGCCGACGGTCTGGAAACCGAGCTGGTCGAGGTAGGGCTGGAGGCCGGTCTTGTTGAGGTAGTCGGTCACGACGCGGCTGCCGGGCGCGAGCGAGGACTTCACGGTCGACGGCACTGTGAGGCCGCGCTCGACGGCCTTCTTGGCGAGCAAGCCGGCGGCGAGCATCACGCTCGGGTTGGAGGTGTTCGTGCAACTCGTGATCGCGGCGATGAGCACGCTGCCGTGGCCGATCTCGCCGTCGATGCGGTTGGCGCGCACGGCGACCTGATCGGGCGTCGGGCGGTTGTTCGTCATCTCGCGCTCGGTCGTGAGATTCGTGTCCTTCGCGTCGGAGGCGGCGACGGACGCCTGCTCCTGACTGCCGCCGCTCGGCTTCGTCCAGCCGGCGCCGGCGACGTGCACAGTCTTCGTGAACTCGGCAGCGGTTTTGCCAAAGCCGTTTTCGGTGACCGGCTTGGCGAACGCGGAGGTGAACTCCTGCTTGAGCTTCGGCAGCTCGATGCGGTCCTGCGGGCGCTTCGGGCCGGCCACGCTCGGGACCACGGTGGCGAGGTCGAGCTCGAGCTCCTGCGAGTAGTCGATCTGGCCCTTCTGCGGGATGCCCCACAGGCCCTGCGCCTTGTAGTAAGCCTCGTAGAGCTCGACGTGTTTGTCGTCGCGGCCGGTGGCGCGGAGGTAATTCGAGCATTCGGCGTCAATCGGGAAGAAGCCCATCGTCGCGCCGTACTCGGGCGCCATGTTGGCGATCGTGGCGCGGTCGACGACCGGCAGCGCCGCGGCGCCCGGGCCGTAGAACTCGACGAATTTGCCCACGACCTTCGCCTTGCGGAGGAGCTGCGTGAGAGTGAGAGCGACATCCGTCGCCGTGACTCCCTCGCGCACCGCGCCGGTGAGATGCACGCCGACGACATCCGGCGTGAGGAAATAGACGGGCTGGCCGAGCATGCCGGCCTCGGCCTCGATGCCGCCGACGCCCCAGCCCACGATGCCGATGCCGTTGATCATCGTCGTGTGCGAATCGGTGCCGACGAGCGTATCCGGATAGTACACGCCGTTGCCGTCCTTGAGCACGCCCTTGGCGAGGTACTCGAGGTTCACCTGGTGCACGATGCCGATGCCGGGCGGCACGACCTTGAACGTGTCGAACGCCTGCATGCCCCACTTCAGGAACTGGTAGCGCTCGCGGTTGCGCGAGAACTCCAGCTCGAGGTTCTTGGCCAAAGCCTCGGCGTTGCCGGCGAAGTCGACCTGCACCGAGTGGTCGACCACGAGATCGACCGGCACGAGCGGCTCGATGATCTTCGGATTACGACCGAGTTTCGCCACCGCCGAACGCATCGCGGCGAGGTCGACCAGAAGCGGCACACCCGTGAAGTCCTGCAACACGATGCGCGCGACGACGAAGGGAATCTCCTCCGTGCGCGCGGCCTTAGCCTGCCAACTGGCGAGCGCGCGCACAGCGGCCTCGGCCACGCGCTTGCCGTCGCAATTGCGCAGCAGCGACTCGAGCACGAGTCGGATGGAAACGGGCAGGCGGGAGACCTTGAAACCGGCAGTCTCGAGCGCGGGCACGGAGTAGAAACGGTGCGCGGCGCCGTCGGCGGTGAAGGTCTGGAGCGTGTGGAGAGGATTGGGCAGATCGCTCATGGGAACGGTGGTGAAACGGGTGTGACGAAAGACGCGGCCGGCAGCGGGTAGCGCGCCGGCCGCAGGGAAGATTGCCGGATGCGATTACTTCGCCAGCGCGGCCTTCACTGCTTCGAAGTTGGGCAGATCCTTCGGGGTGGCGGTCTGCTCGGCGTACTTGATCACGCCATCTTTCCCGATGAC
>DATGXO010000157.1:0-22020 GCA_035298965.1 Opitutaceae bacterium
GAGGCGCAGTGCGCGGAGGGGAGGCGTGGCCATGCGGCGCATCTCAGTGGCCGAGCCGGCGGTAGTCCAGCACGGTGTGGCTGATCGCGCCCGCGGCGACGGCGGCGACATCCGTGGGCAGGTCCGGCGGCGAAAGATCGCTGCCGGGATTGAAGGCGAAGCGGTGCATGCCGTCGGCCTCGGCGGCGGCGAAGAGGCGTGGCAAGAGGTTGTGCGCGGGCACGGTGCGGCGCAGCGGGCTGTCGGCGCGGGCGGGGTAGGGGAAGTTGAGGTTGTGGACGATGAACGTGCGCGGCGCCGTGGCGGCGAGGAGCTCGGGCGCGTGGCGGGCGGCGAGTTGCGCGGAGAGGCGGATGGTGGCGTGCAGCTCGGGTTCGGGGCGGCCGGCGTTTTCCCGGAGTTGGGCGAAGGCGGCGAGCGGGATGTCCTGCGAGACGGCGACCGCGGGCAACCCGTGCAGCGCGCCCTCCCACGCGCCGCCGATCGTGCCGCTGGCGAGGATGAAGGCCAACGAGGTGTTGCGGCCGATGTTGATGCCGCTCACGACGCCGTCGATCGGGGGTTGGTCGCTCGGGAGCAGGTGGGCGAGCGCGATGTTCACGCAATCGCTGGGCGTGCCGTCGATCGCCCACGTGGGGCAGCCGAAGCCGCGGTCGGCGGCGGCGGAGCGCACCGGCCTATGGCGCGATTTGGCGGCGCCGATCCAGCTCTGCTCGCCGGCGGGCGCGGCGACGAGCAGGCGGTGGCCGGCGGCGCGAAGCGCGTGGACGAGTTCGTGGAGAAAGACGGAGTCGAGGCCGTCGTCGTTGGTGACGAGCAGATGCATGGAAACGGGCATGCTTGGCGCACGCGGCGAGGCGATGCAGCGAAAAACCGCCGAGGCCGCCGCGCGCCGACGTGCTCAGCTCGCGACCGTTGCCGGGCGTTGCCGCAGGGCGGCGTCGAGCAACGTGTGGACGCGGAGCAGCAGTTGGTACGCGCTGAACGGTTTCGCCAGATAATCGTCGGCGCCGGCCTCGACGGCGACGTTGCGCACGTCGGCCTCGCGGCAGGTACTCGTCACCAAAATGGGCGGTCGCGGATCTTCGGGGCTGGCGCGATGCCGGAGATTCTCGCAGAGGCTAAGGCCGACGATGTCGGGCAGGATCATCTCGCTGATCACGAGATCGGGCGTGGCCTCCCGGAGGCTGCGCAACGCCTCGGCTCCATCGTGGGCGACGCGTACTTCATGGCCGGCGTCGCGGAGGACGTGGGCTATGTAGGCGGCGAGGTCGGGTTCACCATCGATGATCAGGATGCGCGGCATGCTTCGCCCGGACATTCCGCAGCGCGGAGAAGTTCCCGCAACCTGCGGTGGTGACAACTGCGCAACAAAACGCGCCCGGTCGGGCCTGGGCGGCCGGGCGCAGGGTGGGCGCCTCAGACGAGGGCGGCGAAATCAAGGACGCGCGGCCGCACGAGGCGATCGAAGTCCTCGTAGCGCATCTGCACGAGTTCGGTGTGCGAACCGGCGTTGAAGGCGATGTACTCGTCCTCGGTGAGTTCGCGCGCGACGAATACGGGCAGCCCGTAGAGGTTGCCGAACGGCGGCATCGCTCCGGTCTCGCAACCCGGGAAGCGGTTGTGGAATTCGCTCTCGTGCGCGATCTCGACGCGGGCGGCGCCGAGGTGATCGCTCATCGTCTCGACATCGATGCGGTAGCTGGCCGGCAGGACGGCCATCACCAGCTCGCCATCGGCGCGCACGACGACCGTCTTCGCGAGCTCGCGGCCGGAGATGTGGCTGGCGGCGGCGATCTCCTGCGCGGTGAATGCTGGGGAATGGGAAATGACCGTGTAGCGGATTTGCTCACGATCGAGGTAGTCGCAAAGAGTCTTCAGGACCATGGTTTGCTCCTTTCCGGTGTGGGGGAACGGTGGCGCGGGCAGGCGCGTGGGGAGTCGTAATCTACCCGCGCGCGAAGCGGAGTCCACTCGGGCCGGGGGAAAACGACGGCGTTTTCCCGGGCTTGCCGCGCCGGGGTGCCGCCGCATGCTCGCGCCATGCTTTCAAGATCGAGGACTCTGCTCGTGGCGGCCCTGGCTGCGATCGCGGCGACGACGATGTCGGCGCGCTCCGGTTTTAACTGGGAGGAACTCAACACCATCGACCAGAAATGGCCGCAGGCGAAGGCGACGACGACCGGCCTGCGCTACGTCGTGCTGCAGGAGGGGCGAGGCGATCTGCCTCGTTCCGGCGACACGGTGAAGGTGCTCTACAAGGGGATGTTTTTCGACGGCCGCGTCTTCGACGAGGCGCTGGATCCGGCGCAGCCGTTCACGTTCCGCCTCGGGCGCAGTCAGATCATCGAAGGCTGGGAGGAAGGCATCGCCCTGATGCGCGTCGGGGAAAAACGGATTCTGATCGTGCCCTACGATCTCGCCTACGGCTCGCGCGGACAGCCGCCGCGCATCCCACGGCAGACCTCGCTCGTCTTCGAGGTCGAGATGCTCGCGATCGAGCCGAACACCGTCCCGCCGCCCGCTACGGCCGCGAAGCCATGAGAAACGCGCCCGTGTTGTTGCTCGCGCTCGCCGGTCTGCTCGCCGCCGCGGGTTGCACGAAGAAGGAAACTCCGCCCGCCGCGCCCGCGCCCGCCGCGGTGCCCAAGCCGCCGCCGTCCTCGACGGAGGAGGTGTGGACCACGGAGCAGATCGCCTTCATCAAAGAAAAATTCGGCGAGCTCGAACACACTTCGAGCGGGATGTATTTCAAGATCCTGCAACCCGGCACCGGCGATGCGAAGCCCGCGCGCGCGAACCTCTGCACCGTGCAGTACCGCGGGTCGTTTTTCGATGGCCGCGTGTTCGACGAGTCCTATCGGCGGGGCCAGCCGTTCAAGTTCCGCGTGGGCGTGCACCAAGTGATCAAAGGCTGGGACGAGGCCGTCGCCGACATGCGCAAAGGCGAGAAGCGCCTGATCGTGGTGCCCTACTGGCTCGGCTACGGTGCCCAGGGGAAGATCCCCGTGATCATGCCGCGCACGCCGCTGGTCTTCGAAGTCGAGTTGCTCGACTGGGAAACCACGGCGAAAGTACCCACGGGGCCATAACGCCCGCCGTTTCCCCGCCGCCCATGTTCGACGTCCAGTACGAGTTCTTCCGCGATCTCGACCGCCGCTGCCTCTCCGAAGGCCTCAACGAGGCGCAATGTGCCGCAGTGGTGGAGCTGAAGCGCAAGGCCATCGACTCCGCGCTCAACCGCAGCAACCCGCTCGTGGAGGACGTGCTCGCGGGCCGGACGAGTTTCGTGGCGACCTACGACGGCTTCTCGCATGCGTTCCGCGGGCTGCGGCGCTTCGTGCCGAAGACGCATGATGCGGCGTGGAACGAACGCCTCGAGCAGCTCGCGCGGATCGTGCCCAACGTCCGGCATTTCCGCCGCCGCAGTCTTTTCGCCGCCGACAATCCCACGACGCTCACCCTCTACGGCATCATCGCGGGCGCGGCCGCGCACGTGGTGCTCACCGGCGATCTCGAGCCAGGCGAGATGGCGCCGCCGCTGGTCGGCGAGGCCACGGCGTGCATCGCCGCGATCGCGGGTCTCGGGTTCGTCTTCGGCACGGCGGCGATGTTCAAGTACCGGATCCGCGACTACAAACACATCCACGCCCGCGAGGCGGCCGGCTACATGGACCTGAACTACGGCTTCTTCCGCTCGGGAGACACCCGCGGCTGGACAGAATGCCTGCGCGCCGAAGCCACGGCCGCCCGGGCGCAGCTCGCGCGGCCGGACTGAGGCGCCTCGCGTCCCGCCTTTAGGCCACCTCGCCGATGGAAGCCAGGTCGGCGGCCTGGACTACAAACACGGCTCGAGTCCGACGGGCGCGGGATTGGGGCTGCTCCACCGCGACTGGTGCCGGCAGGCTTGCGGAGCGTCGGTGGGCGACTTCTAGTGGCGGATCTGCGATGGCCGCCTCTTCCCAAGTTTCGCCGCCCGTCTCGGCGGTCGTCCTGCTGCTTTTCAACGAGTCCAATCTCGCGCTGCTGCGGCGCGCTGCCGCGGGCGACACGTGGCTGGCGACTGTGCAGGAACAGGTCGCCGGCGGCGACGTGGCCGCCGTCGCGCAGGCCGGATTGCGCGCCATCGCTGGCGACTGCACCGGTGTGACCCGCATGGCGGAAGTGGCGGGCACGGCGCTGTTTTTCGCGTTGGCCGAAAACTGCCGTGGCGGCACCCCGCCGGGCGCGGGCGAGTGGGGGCGTTTTTCGCTGCGGGAGATGGAAGCGCTCGCGACAAACGGCGGGCTCGCGCCGGAACTCGCCGCCGTTTTGCCGGCCGTGCGTGAGCACTCGATCGCGATTCCCTATCTCAACCACAGCGAAAACGACTACATCTACCGCTTCCGTAGCGAGCGGCAGCGCAACCGCGCGGTGTACCGTTTCGACCCGAGTGCCGCGCGGCTCTACCAGAGCGCGCTCTGCGAGGCGATCAAGCGGCTGAAGCGCACGAAGGAGCGCAGTTCCGAGTCGCCCGCGGAACTCGATTTCGGCGCCGTGCGCTACGTGCTGCCGAGTCATTTCGGCTTCTGCCTAGGCGTGCAGAACGCGATCGAGCGCGCGTACGAGACCATCGCCGAAAACCCGGGCCGCCGCGTGTTCATGCTCAGCGAGCTGATCCACAATCCGTTTGTGAACGAGGACCTGCTCGCGCGCGGCCTGCGTTTTCTCCAGAGCGACAAAGGCAAGCCGCTCACCGACCCCGCGACCGGCCGGCCGCTCTGGGACGAGCTCCGGCGCGACGACATTGTCATCATCCCCGCCTTCGGCGCGACGGACGACGACAAACGCCGCCTCATCGAGCGCGGCATCGAACTCAATCGCCACGACGCCACCTGCATGCTCGTGGAAAAGGTCTGGAAAGCCGCGCGCCGGTACGGGCAGCTCGGCTACACCGTGATCATCCACGGCAAGCACGAGCACGAGGAGACGAAGGCCACCTTCTCCAACAGCGCCAAGCACGCGCCCTCGCTCATCATCCGCGATGTGCGTGAGGCGGAGCAGCTCGGCGCCGTGATCGCGGCGCCTTCGCCCGAAGAGGCGCGCCGGCTGTTCGCTGCCGCGTTTGTGGGGCGACATTCGGATGGTTTCGATCCCGCGCGCGACCTCGCGCGGGTTGCCGTCGTCAACCAGACCACGCTGCTGCGCAACGAGACGCTCCGGATCATCGACCGACTCGAGCAGGCGTACACGGCGCGCTACGGCGCGGAGGCGCTTGCGGAGCATCTCTGTCCGGACAGCCGCGGCGACACGCTCTGCTACGCGACGCAGGTGAATCAGGATGCGCTCTCCCGCGCGCTCGATCTGCCGCTCGACGCAGCGCTCGTCGTGGGCGGCAAGAACAGCTCCAACACGTTCCAGCTCTTCCGCCTCTGCGAACAAAAGCTCGGCGGAGCGGCGCACTACATCCAATCCGAGCGCGACATCGTCTCCCGCGCCGAGGTGGACCATTTCGTGTATCCGCATCAACCGGGCGATTCTCGCGGCGGACGGCTCGAACGGCGCGCGTTTCTGCCGGCGCGGACGCCCGTGCGCCTGCTGATCACCGGTGGCGCCTCGTGCCCCGACGGGCTGATCCAGCAGGTGGTGGCGCGGGTCAACGCGTTCCACGCGCCCGAGGCGTTGCGGCCGATCGAGCTGGTCCTGGCCGAGCTGGAAGCGGCGCGCTGACTCCGGTTCCCGCGAAGTTGTCCCCGGTTAGTGCTGGTCGGCAGGTCAACCAATAGTTGACATGCCGCGGCGTGGGCGAGGAGCCAGAGGCGCGCTCGAGGTGAGGGGGCGTGAAGAAGTGCGGCGCCGGTCGCACCTCGGACTCGATGTCGAGGCGCGCTCCTCGCGATCAGCATTTCTCAAACAGCGATGCTGTGAGTGCAGTTGCGCTGCGGACTGCGGGGCGGAGTTGCGCCGCGCGCGCGGGCGGCGACGGTGCGCGCCCCATGTCTGCCGCCGTTCGCCGAATTCTCCCCGTCGCGCTCGCGCTGCTGTTTTCCTGCACCATGAATGCCGCTCCCGAATCCGCCGCCTCATCGCCTTCAACGGCGCCGCAATCCGCCTATTTCGGCGGCGGTTGTTTCTGGTGCCTGGAGGCGTACTTCGAGACCTTGCCCGGGGTGAAGGCGGTCGTGTCGGGGTACGCTGGCGGGCACGTGCGTAATCCGAGTTACAAAGAAGTGTGCACCGGCGCGACGGGGCACGCGGAGGCCGTGCGCATCGATTTCGATCCGGCCACGATCACCTACGAGAAGTTGCTCGAGAAATTCTGGCTCGTGCACGATCCGACCTCGCTGAACCGCCAGGGACCGGACGAAGGGCCGCAATACCGCTCGATCATCCTCTACGCGGACGAGGCGCAACGTGTCGCCGCCGAACGGGCACGCGCCGCGATCCAGGAACGGCTCGCTGATCGCGTCGTCACCGAGATCGTGCCGCTCGAAAAATTCTACGTGGCGGAGGAGTACCATCAGGACTATTTCCGCCGGAACCCGCACCAAGGCTACTGCCGTGCCGTGATCGCGCCGAAGCTCAAGAAGCTCGGGGTGAAGTAAGGGGGAGAGGCGGGAGGTGAGAGGCGAAAGGCGAGGCGGGCGAAAAGCTCGACGGTGGGACGGGCTTCTATGCCCGCCGTTGACCGTAGCCGATCTGGCGGGCGTGAAGCCCGCCCCGCCATCGGAGTCTTGGGAGCGGCGACCGCCTCACGCGACCATGAGGAAATCGCGGCCCTCGACGCGACCTTGGGCGCGGAATCGGGCACGGATGAAATCGCGCGCACCGCGTCGAGTCGACGGCGCCGAACATGAAGAGCCCTCGGCGGGAGTTCAGGCCTGCGCCTGCTGGCGTGAGATTGTGATCCACTCGGCTGTGACGAGGTGCCTTTGCTGTTGCCTCGGCTGGTAGGCGGCAGCTACCGCTGTTTCCGTGGAACTGCGTCACCTTCGTTACTTTGTGGCCGTGGCCGAGGAGCTGAACTTCCGGCGTGCGGCGGATCGGCTCCGTGTGGCCCATCCGTCGCTGAGCAAACAAATCCGCGACCTGGAGTACGAGTTGCAGGTGCAGTTGCTGGACCGAGATACGACGGGCGTGTCGCTCACTGATGCTGGCGCGGTGTTTCTCGATGCCACGCGCGACCTGCTCCGCCGGGCGGATGGCGCGGTTTCATCGGTGCGCGAAGCGGCTGCCGGCCGCCGCGGTCGCCTGGTCGTCGGCAACGTCGGGCCGCTGTCCTCACGCTTCCTTTCGGCGAGCATTGTCGCGTTTCGGACGCGGTATCCCGACGTGGAGGTGTCGTTGCAGGACGTGGAACTGCCCGACCAGATGGCGCTGCTCAACGACGGATCGCTTCACCTCGGGTTCACGATGCTGCCGGAGGCTCAGCTTCCGCCGCAGTACGGACAAATGCTCGTGCTGCGTTCACAGGTGTGCGCGATGATGGCCAGCGCGCATCCGCTCGCCCGAAAGCGGCGCATCAGGCCGAGCGACGTGCTCGCCGAGACGGTCGTGTGCATCGGCGCGAACACCCGTTTTCCGGGGCATGCCGAACGCACGACTGCGGCGTTCGAGGGACATGGTTTCCAACCGCCGCGAATCAAGCGCGTGAGCAGCTTCGAGTCGTTGTTCGCGCTGGTGGCGAGCCAGCAAGGGATCACGTTTCTACCGCGGGTGTTGTGCGCCGGGCCAGCAGTAGGCATCGCGGTGCGACCGATGATCGAGCTGGGGGACAACGCTTTTTTCGAAATGCGGGCTGTTTGGCTGCGGCAGAATCCGTCTGCGCTGCTTGCTCACTTCCTGGATGTGTTGCGAGAGAGTCGACCGGCTTCAGCTGTGTGACGGCTAGAAGGCCCAGCCGACGCTTGAGCGCGCCCAAAGGGAGTCGATTTCGGCCGAGCTCTCGGGGCTGGGAATGTTCCACCCTGGCGGCATCGAAGGGGCGCCCACGCTGTTGTTCAGTTCGAAGCTGTACCCGGCGCGCGCGTCGACGAAGAGTCCATTGTCCCAGATCTTCCGGAATCCGATGAACACGTCGACACTATCATAGGACATGGTGTGGGCGACTTGGCCCTCGACCGTCAGACCGGGGAGCGGGGCCACAAGGGTGCCGCGGACCTTCGGAGTGATTTCCGCACGTGTGAACGAGAGGCCGCCGTAGAGGGGAGCGAGCCAATCGGGTGTTCCCGCAGGATGAATAGCGAGAGCGATTTGGCCTGTCCAAGAGCTGGTTTCGTCGTCGGTGATCGTCAGAGGCGTGCCTTGCGCGTTGAAGGTGTCGCGATAGCGGTCGAGCGAGCGGTTGGCGGAGCGGTTCAAGAAGTGCCCGCCGTAGGCGAGTTCCAAAAATCCGCCGCGAAGCACATCCTCATCGGGAATGGTGAACGCATAGCCGAGACCGGAGAGGTCGCCGAAGCGCGTTTCGACGCCGGTGAAGAGATAGAAGGCACTCTCGAAATCGCCGTCGCTTCCGAGGTCGTCATCGTCCGGCATGACGATCGCGGCAGCGAACACCGTTTGGCAGGAACACGCGGCTAATATCGGCAGTGCCCAAGGGCGTAGGGCACGGAGGGAGATTTGGAACGGGAGGATTTTTGTGAATGACATGATTGGGAGGACGCCGCTTCGATCCAGTGCCGAGAGAGACATGTCTCAGATGTTTCGTGGCAGCGCCTCGACAATACCAGCTCCGCCACGAGGTCGGAACGACTTCGTTGACACCACGCTGGTCACAAATGGTTACCAGTGGAGCGAGTATACCGGTCAACGTAGCCAAGCTTCGTCGCGGACCCGGGGATGTGGTATCACGCGACCATCAGGAAATCGCGGCCCTCGCTGCGGCCTTGGGCGCGGAGTTGCGCGCGGATGAAGTCGCGCGCACCGCGCGTGCCGACAGCGCCGAGTATGAAACACTCGCCGGCGGGCGGCACCGCCTCGGGCGCGAGCACGGGCAGACCGGCGATGCGGGCGCCGAGTTTGCGCGCGGCGACATCGACGTAGCCGGCGAGACGCACGCCCTCGGCTGCGAGCGCGGCGAAGCGACGGCGCGTGACCTTGCCGGCACCGCGCAGGTAGAGCGGGCGATCCAAGGCGAGTTCATGTCGCAGCCAGCGCGCGAGGTAATGGCATTTGCAGGCGTAGAATGCGTCGACGGCGTAGCGCGGGTGTGTGCGAGAGAGGCGTTGCGGCGGATCGTTCCAGCGGACGAGCGGCGCGGGGATTTTTGCGAAGTTCACGCCTGCATCCAACCACCGGAGCCACATCTCGTAGTCTTCCGGCCAAGCGTGTTCGCGGTAGCCGCCGTGGGCGGCGACCAACTCGCGGCGAAACATCACCGAAGGATGCGCGACGGGTGACTCGATGAAGCGGTTGAGCGCGATCTCCGCGGGCGAGAGGAGCGCGTTCGTCCACTCCACGTGGAGCGCGTAGCCACGATTCGCCGCGGTGTCGCCGCCGTACGCCACCTGCGTGGCGCACAAGCCGATCTCCGGATGGTCGCGGAGAAACGCGACTTGGCGCGCGAGGCGTTCGGGGTGGCATTCGTCGTCGGCGTCGAAGCGCGCGACGAGCGGTGTGCGGGCGGCTGAGAGTCCGAGGTTGAGCGCGGCGACGATGCCGCTGTGCGGCTGCGCGAGTACGCGGATGCGCGGATCGGCCGCGGCTGCGGCGGAGAGGAGGATCGGCGTGGCGTCGGTCGAGCCGTCGTCGACGGCGAGCAATTCCCAGTCGACAAGAGTCTGCGCCCGCAGCGAGGCGAGCGCCGCGGGCAAGGTGCCGGCGGCGTTGTAGACAGGGAGCAGGACGGAGACGTCGGGAATCATCGAGCGGGCGAACGACGAGCACACGGGTGCGGGCTCGCACGAGAGTTGGCCCGCGGGTTGCTGAATCGGAGGCGAGCCTCGTTCGCGGGGCGATCCTGCGCAAAATGAAACACCCGCTCGATAGCCGACAGTTGCTGGCCTTCCTCACCGTGGTGCGGCGCCAGAGTTTCACGCTCGCGGCGCACGAACTGCACCTCACCCAGAGCGCGATCAGCCACTCGATGCGCGCGCTGGAAACGGATCTCGGCTGCCGGTTGCTCGACCGCTCGGGCCGGCGCATCCAGCTCACGGAGCAGGGCAGCGTGTTCCTCGAGCGGGCGGAGCGGATTTTGGCAGAAATGGAGCAGGCGCGGCAAGAACTGGGCAGTTTGGAGCACGCGACCGGGATTGTTTCGGCGGCGTGAACGCTGCGGCGTGGCGGAAAACGCGGTGAGCTGCTCGCTGGCATGAAGTCAGCTCATGGAGACGCGGCTCTCCCATGATCACGATCTTCGTCTCCGCGTTTCTGCTCGGTCTCGTGTTGAACGCCGCGCCCGGTCCGGTGTTGGCCGCCACGCTGCGCCACTGTGCGCGCGGCGGATTTCGCGGTGCGCTCGCGGTACAACTCGGCTCGCTCGTGGGCGATTGCGTGTGGGCGTTGCTGGGGTTGGCAGGGCTCGGGTTGTTGCTGCAGCTGGATTGGCTGCGGGCGCCGCTCGGGATTGCCGGCGGCGTGTACCTTTGCTGGCTCGCCTGGCAGTCGTGGCGCGAGGCGAAACTTGAGAGCGTGCGCGACGATGCACCCTCGGATGACGCGGCCCGCGGCGCCGCGCGCGAGGGTATGCTGCTGGCGCTGATGAATCCGCAGAACATCGCATACTGGGCGGCGATCGGCAGCGCGCTGGGCTCGCTGGGCGTGAGTCAGCCGACGCTCGCGCACTACGCGGTGTACTTCGGCGGCTTCATGGCGGCATCGGTGGTTTGCGGCGTGGTCGTCGCCTGGCTGGTGGAGCGGTTGCTGCGGCGCGCGGGATTGCGCTGGGCGCGGCTCACGTACCGTGCGTGCGCGCTCGGTTTCCTGCTGCTGGCGCTCTCTTCGTTTCGTTCCGTGTTCACGGCGCGCGCCACGGGCGGCGCCTCTTCCGCCGCTTCCGCGATCCCGACGGGGCGCTGATTTTTCCCATGATCCCGCTACGTGATTGTCGTGCGACCGACTTCGATGGCGTGCTGGCGCTGCTGCGGCAGCTCTGGCCGACGAAGACGATCGATCCCGAAGTGCTGCGCCCGCTCTTTGCGCGGGTGCTCGAGAACCGGCGCTACGTCTGCGCGGAGGAGGGCGGGCGGATCGTCGGATTCGGCGGGATTTCGTTTCGCGATAATCTCTGGCAGGAGGGCACGATCGCCTACGTCGAGGAACTCGTGGTCGACGAGGGCTGCCGGGGCCGAGGGCTCGGGCAGCGGATCATGGAACGGTTGCTCGGATACGCGCAGGAGCGCGGCTGCAAACGGTTCGAGCTCGACTCAGGTTTCCAGCGGCCGGACGCGCACCGGTTCTACGAACGTTTCGGGATGCCGAAACGCGCGTACCTGTTTTCGCGCGTGCTCGGCTGAGCGAGGGGCGGCGCGTTTGTTCGAGAAGCCGTAGGTCGGGCTTTACGCCCGACTTTTCCGGAAAGAGTCGGGCATAAAGCCCGACTTACGGGCGTCGGACATGTCGGGCGTAAAGGCCGACCCACCGGTGCCACGCGAAGCGTCAAACGCCCACCGCTGCTCAGGGCTTCACCGGCGCGGGCTCGGCGGGCGGCTTCGGGGCGTCCTCTTCGACGGCGGCGGGCTGGGCGTCGCGGGCGATGCGGCGCACGTCGTTGGTGAGCACGTAGAGCATCAACGAGAGGAGCAGCACGAGGAAAACGGTCTGCACGGTCTCGACAATGTTCAGCGGGAGCGGGCGCCCCCGGAGTCTCGCGATCGTGGCGAAGAGCACATGGCCGCCGTCGAGCACCGGGATCGGCATGAGATTGAAGACGGCGAGGGCGACGTTGATCAGCAGGACGAAGTAGATGAGCGTGAACACGCCGTCGTCGGCCGCGAAGACGAACTGGCGGACGATCTCGAGCGGGCCGCCCATATCGGTGGCGCGCACATCGCTGCGGGGGTTGATCACGATCCAGAGCGTCTGGAGCGACTCGGCGATCTGGTTCCAGACCTGCTCGATCGGGTTGCTGTGGATACGGACGCTGTCGTAGAGCAGCTCGGCGCCCCAGTCCTGAAGTTTGTCGGTGAGCAAGCCGGCGGGGACTTCGAACGTGTGCTCGGCGCCCGCGCGGAGGACGGTCACCGCATGCGGCTTGGCGGGTTCGGTGGTGACGAGATCGGCCAGGGTCATCTCGCTGCGGATCGGGACGCTGTCGATCCGCAGGATCTTGTCGCCGGCGAGGAAGCCGGCGCGCGCGGCAGGTTTGCCCTCGGTCACGCTCTGAATGTTGAGCGTATTCGTCGCTCCGATGCCGACGCGGCGAACTTTGCCCTTGGTCGCGAGCTCGGGATAGAGGGTGACGGCGAGGCGTTGACCGGCGCGCTCGATGACAAATTCGGCGGTGCGTTTCCCCTCCTCGGAACGGCCGGAGCCGAAAACGAGGGATTTGAGGACGTCGTTCCAGACGCGGGTCTGTTTGCCGTCGATCGAGCGGATCACGTCGCCCACGCGGAGGCCGGCGACGGCGGCGGGGCTGGGGACTTTGTCGCCCTCGGCGCGTGTGAGGGTCGGCACCACGTAGCCGATCTCGGTCGACTGCGAGCCCGTGGCGACTTCCTGGCCGACCCCCCAGAGGATCGTGCCGAGGAGGATGGCGAAGAGGATGTTGAAGGTGGCACCGGCGACGGCGACGATCACCTTGTCGAGGTAGCCGACCGGCGGGAGCGGTTTGGTCTCCTCACCTTTGCCGCCTTCGAGCGAGCCCATGTCGGCGAGTTGCGGGAGAGCGACGTATCCGCCGAGTGGAATCCAGGCGAGGCGGAACTCGGTGCCGTGGCGGTCCGTCCATGACCAGATCTTGCGGCCGAACCCGATGGAGAAACGCGGCGCATGGAGGCCGCGCCAGCGGGCGGCGAGGTAGTGGCCGAGCTCGTGGACGAAGATGGAAATCCCGAGGCAAAAAATGGCGATGAGCAGCAACCACGGTTTGGCGAGAAGCAGTTCGAGGACGTTTCCTTGCATGGGGAGCGTGGCTGGAGATCAGGCGTGGCGGAGGAGTTGTTCGGCGGTCGCGCGCGCCTGCCGGTCGCACTCGAGGACCTCGTCGAGCGTGGCGGGTTCCACGTGCGGAATGCGGGTGAGCGTCTCGCCGACGACGCGGTGGATGCCGAGGAACGGCAGCCGGTGTGCTAGAAAGGCGGCGACGGCGACCTCGTTGGCGGCGTTGAAGACCGCCGGGGCCGCTCCGCCGGCGCGCATCGCCTCGCACGCGTGGCGCAGGCAGGGGTAGCGCGCGGCATCGACCGGGCGGAACTCGAGCGTGAACAGTTTCGCGAAATCGAGCGTGGGCTCCACGCCTTGGCGGCGCTCGGGAAACAGCAGCGTGTGCTGGATCGCGAAGGTCATGCTCGGCGGCGTGAGCTGCGCGAGGATGCTGCCGTCGGTGAACTCGACGAGGCCGTGCACGATGCTTTGCGGATGGATGACCGCCTCGACCTGCTCGGCGCGCAGGCCGAAGAGCCACTGCGCCTCGATCATCTCGAGGCCTTTGTTCGCGAGCGTGGCGGAATCGACGGTGATCTTCGGCCCCATCGACCAGTTCGGATGGCGCAACGCGTCCTCGGGCGTGACGTGCGCGAGGTCGGCTGGCGCGCGGTCGCGGAAGGCGCCGCCGGAGGCGGTCACGATCATGCGGCGGACGGTGCGCGTGGGCGCATCGGCGAGACACTGGAAGAGGGCGTTGTGCTCGCTGTCGACGGGCAGGAGGCGCACGCCGCGCTCGCGGGCGGCGGCCATCACGAACTTGCCGGCCATCACCAGAATCTCCTTCGAGGCGAGCGCGATGTCCTTGCCGGCGGCGATGGCGGCGAGCGTGGGCTTGAGCGCGGTGGTGCCGACGACGGCGACGAGCACGAGGTCGGCCTCGGGCAGGGTGGCGAGTTCGGTCAGGCCATCGAGACCGGTGTGCAGCGTGGTGCCGGCGGGGAATATGCTGTCGCGGCGCGCGGCGTCGGCCGCGGCGATGTCGCAGAGCGCGATGTGCGGCACGCGGAAACGGCGCGCGATGGCGGCGAGTTTCTCGGTGCTCGCGCGGGCGCCGATGCCGACGAGCTCGAGAGCGTCGGAGTGTGCGGCGATGACGCGCAGGGCGCTTTCGCCGATGGAGCCGGTCGCGCCGAGCAGGACGATGCGTTTGCGGGACGCCATGGAAACCGGTGCGCCGCTCAGAGCCGCAGCAGGTAGGCGAACAGGATGTAGGCCGCCGGCGCGGTGAGGATGATGCTGTCGGTCAGGTCGAACGCGCCGCCGATGCCCGGGACGGTGTTGCCCGAGTCCTTGATGTCGGCGCGGCGCTTGATCATCGACTCGATGAGATCGGAGACGACGCCGAGCAGCGCGATGGGCACGGCGGCGATGGCGCTCCAGAGCACGGTGAAGTTTTCCGGATACAGACCGCGCGGGCGGAAGAGGTGCACGAGCACGGCGCCCACGACAGCCGAGATCGCGACGCCGCCGATGAGGCCTTCCCAGCTCTTCTTCGGGCTGATGGTGGGCGACATCTTGTGGCGGCCGATCGCGGAGCCGACGAGCAGCGCGCCGGTGTCGCAGAACTTCACCACGGCGACGAGCCAGACGACGAGCATGAGGCCCTGGTTGGCGTTTTCGCGGAGGAAGAAGATCTCGATCAGGAAGTGGAACATGAACGGCACGTAGGCGATGCCGAAGACGGTCGCGACGAGCGTGTCGAAACGGTGGGCCGGGTCGCGTTCGTAGAGCAGGCGCACGCAGCAGATGATCACGGCGGCAGACATCAGTGTCGCCATGAGCGAGCCCATGAGCCCGGGGCCGGCGACGGGATGCCCCTGACCGAGCGTGCGCACGGCGTAGGGCGCGAGCAGCATCGCGCCGCCGAGGATCAGACCGAGTTTCCGAAACGGCCGGTGGCCCATCTTCTGGAGCATGCCGTAGAGCTCGTGCTGCGTGAGCACGGCGAGCAGGGTCGTGAGGATCACCGCCGCGGGCCGGCCGAATTTCCAGAGCAGGCCGATCAAGGCGAGCCAGAGGACGATAGTGGTGATGGTACGCTTGAGCACGGCGGGTGGGCGGGTAGGGCGGAGGCGGTCAGCTCGGCGATTTCAGCTGGTCGCCGGTGGCACCGAAACGGCGTTCGCGGCCGGCAAAATCCGCGAGGGCGGCGCGGAAATCATCGGCGGAGAAATCGGGCCAGAGCACCGGCGTGAAGAGAAACTCCGAGTAGGCGGCCTGAAGCAGGAGGAAATTGCTGATGCGCGTCTCGCCGGAGGTGCGGATGACGAGGTCCGGATCGGGCAGGCCGGCGGTGTAGAGATGGCGCGCGAGTTTCTCGAAACTGCACTGTGCGGGATCCTCGCGGCCGGCGGCGACTTCGCGGGCGTAGGCGGCAGCGGCATCGACGACCTCGGTGCGCGCGCCGTAGTTGAGAGCCAAGACGAGATGGCGCTCGGTGAAATGGGCTGTGGCCTGCAACGCGCGCTCGAGTTCCTTGCGTACCGGGGCCGGTAGTTCCTGCGTGCGGCCGATCGTGTGCAACCGGATCTGTTGCGCGACGAGCTCCTTGGTTTCTTTGCGAAGGAAACTCTGGAGGAGGAGCATGAGCGCATTCACCTCGGCGGCCGGGCGCTTCCAGTTTTCCGCGGAAAACGCGTAGAGCGTGAGGTAACGCACGCCGGTCTCCTTCGCGGCCTGCAAAATCGTGCGCACCGTCTCCACTCCGCGCCGGTGTCCCTCGATCCGCGGCAGGCCGCGTTTCTTGGCCCAGCGGCCGTTGCCATCCATGATGATGGCAACGTGAGTCGGGGACGAGGCGGCGGCAGGTTTCACGCGGTGGAAAAGGGCGGCGATTGTGCGGAGCCGCCGGAGACCCGGTCAACCATCGAAACCGGGAGGAAGACTGCGGGCGCGAACGGCGTTCGGGTTGCCGGACAAATCACGTGGGTTGACGGGCGTGCAGATCGTCCGAACGAAGCGGCGGCGGAGTCGGGCGGCGAAACGAGACGGGTCAACTATTGGTTGACATGTCCTTTGTGGACGCGCCGAAGCATTTCGGCTCCGTTCCGGCAAAAAGGCTGAGGCGCTACGGCAGGCCTCTGCGTCTGGCGTCCCGCACTGGGCGGGGCGCGGTGATAATGCACTCGCGGCGGGCGCTGGCTTGCGTCGTGCGACGGGTGTGGCTGAAAAGCGGGGATGATCTACCGCCGCTTCGGTCGCACCGAGTTGCAGATGCCCCTGTTTTCCTGCGGAGGCATGCGCTACCAGCACAAGTGGCAGGACGTGCCGCCCGGCGAGATCCCGGCCGACGGCCAGGCGAACCTCGAGGCGTGCATCGAGCGCGCGCTCGCGCTCGGCATCAACCACATCGAGACCGCCCGCGGCTACGGCACCTCCGAGATGCAGCTCGGCCGCATCCTCCCGCGCCTCCCGCGCGACAAGATGCTCGTGCAGACGAAGGTCGCGCCGTGCGCCGATGCCGCGGAGTTTCGCGCAACGTTCGAGAAGTCGATGGGCTACCTCAGGCTCGAACACGTCGATCTGCTTTCGCTGCACGGCATCAACACCCGCCAGCTTCTCGAGTGGTCGCTGCGGCCCGGCGGCTGCCTCGCCGAGGCGCGCAAGCTCCAGCGCGAGGGTCGCGTGCGGTTCATCGGGTTCTCCACGCATGCCACGACCGACATCATCGTCGAGGCGATCGAGTCGGGGGAATTCGACTACGTGAACCTGCACTGGTACTTCGTGAACGAGCTCAACACGCCTGCGCTCGCCGCCGCGCGTCGCCACGACATGGGCGTGTTCATCATCAGCCCGAACGACAAGGGCGGACGCCTCCAGGATCGCCCGGCGCGCATGGCGGAACTCACGGCGCCGTTTTCCCCCATGCAGTGGAACGCGTTGTTCTGCTTTGCCCGCCCGGAGATCAACACGCTCAGCCTCGGCGTGGCCAAGCCTTCCGACTTCGACGAACACGTGGCGATCCTGCCGCAAATCCCCGACGCGGCGGCGTTGGTCGCCCCGATCGAGGCGAAGCTGCGCGCACGGCTCGTCGAGGTGCACGGCTCCGAGTGGTGCGCCCGCTGGCCCGAGGGGCTGCCGCACTACGTCGACATACCCGGCGAAATCAATGTCACCGAGATTCTCCGGCTCTGGACCTACGGCGAAGGGCTCGACCTCGTGCCCTGGGCGAAGATGCGCTACAACCTGCTTGGCCAAGCCGACCACTGGTTCCCCGGCCAGAACGCGGCGAACGCCGATGCCGCCGCGCTCGCGCCCGTGCTGCGGCGGAGCCCGTTCGTCGCGCAAATCCCGGAGATCCTCCGTCGCGCGCACGCGGCGTATTTCGAGGCGCCAAAGAAGCGGCTCAGCCAGAGCTGAACCGCGCGACGCTTTCCTTGCCGCCCGTAGGTCGGGCTTTACGCCCGACTGTTCCGGAAGACCGGTGTGGAACCGCCGATGAACGCGGATGGACGCCGATTCGGGCGGCCATCGTGGCCAGCTGCGAGGTCAGGCTCTACCGCAGGCGAGCTTCCGGAGGCGAAACGCTCTCGTGTTCCGCTACGGCGCGCGGCGGCCTCAGACGCAGGGGCGGCCGGGCGGGCGGCCTTCGTCGAGCTCGATCAGGTCGAACATCGTGTCGACTTTTGCATCAGCCAACCCGCACTCGGCGGCGCGGATGCGCAAACGTTCGGAGGCTTCGTCGCGCCAGCCGAGTTTCATCATGAAACCGTTCCAGACCGTGCAGTCCTCGTCGCTGCGCGGCGCGCCGCGCTCGTGCGCCCAGGCGAGGATCTCCTCGTCGGTGCCGCCTTGCAGCGTGCGCGCGGCGAGGTCGACATGGCGCACACCGAGGAAGCGGCAGCAACGCGCGTCGAAGAAGCGCGGGACGTTTTCGCCGATGTTGGCGACCCATTCCGGCGGGAGGCGTCCGGCGGCGTGCAGGCGGATCTTGTCGAGCATGCGGCCGAAATAGACGAGACGGCCGACCTTGTCGTAGGGGGAGCGGAGACCGGGTACGTTGGGCATCGGGAGGAGAAACGGCACAAACGCGGATGCGGAAAACACGGCGGCGCAAGGCGCGCCGTGGTGTTCACCCGATCGTCCACGTGCGCCGCGGCTGCGCGATGAAACCCGCGCCGGCTCCGAGCGCGCCGACTGCGAGGAGGACGACCGCCGCGACCGGATGGCCCGCCACCCACGCGGCGATTCCGCCGGCGCCGAAGCCGCCGACGAACATCCCGTAGAACGTCTGCGCGAGGATCATCGGCTGCTTGTTGCGTGCGCGTTCCTCGGCCGTGTGCAGGCGGACGGTGCAGCTTGTCAGCCAGGCGACCGCCGCGGCGTTGAGCGTGGCGCCAGCGGCCGAGACGGCGGCGATGAACGGTTGCCCCATGAAAAGCACGACGAGCGCGATCACCCAACCGAGCACGGCGGGGTAGAACGCCGCGGCGGCGGCACGGGCGGCGATCGCGGAGCGGCGCGTGATCGGACTCACGGCGACGCAGACCGGAGCCTCGTCGTTGGTCGTCATCAGCGCGGCGAGCAACGCCGCCGCCATCGCCGGGCCGACGAGCGCGACACCGGCCAGACCCACGCTGGCGCGGTACAGGAACGCGCTCGCGAGCGCGGGCACGATCGTGATGATCTGCGTCGATGCGCGGGCGAGCAGCAGCGGGTCGCGGAGGACGAGACGGAGTTCCTTCGCGACCAGAGTGCGCCAACGCGAAGTTTCGAAGCGGCCGCGCCACACATCGGCCGTGCCGGATTTCGCCGCGCGCGGCGTCTCGGTGGCATCGGCCCCGGCGGCGATCACGCCCAGCGCGAAGGCGCGTTGGAGGTGCCGAAGTGCCCAATATGTGGCGCCTGCGCCGAACAGGACCAGCGCGGCCAGCCACGGCCAATCGCCCTGAACGGCGGCGGCGAGCTGGGCGAGCGGCGGTTGCGCGAACCAGTGCAGCCAACCCGAGCCGAGCAGCGGACCGCCGGCCTGCTGCGGGCGCGCCATCATGTTCGAGGCCTGGAAGCCGACGAACGTCGCCATGCCGAGTACGATGCCGAAAAGCTGCACGAGCACACGGGCGCGCCGCGCGCCGATCCGGCGGACCAGAGCGATGGTGCCCGCGAGCGCGAGCGGGACGAGCACCGCCACGCCGGCCAGCCAGGCGGCGTAACCCCACAGCCAACGCGAGCCGAACAGGAGCGCGGCGCAGTCGATGACGGGGATGACGAACAGCGCGGTGCCGACGATGGTGGTGAGCGCGATGTCGACCAGCCGTGTGGCGACGATGACACGCAGCGGCGCGGGGCTGGAGAGCAGGAAGGGGAGGTCGCCGCGGTTGTAGAGCGTTTCGAGCGAGCGCTGGAAGGCGGCGGCGAGCAGCAGCGAACTCACGAGCAGTACGGCAAACTCTGCTCCGCCGCCGGGGTGTCCGGAGTGGGCGAGCGTGCGCATGGCGAAGAACGCCGGCAGATGCATGAATCCGAGAATCGGAACCATCAGCACGGCGCTGCCGAAACGCGCGGCGGGCCCGCGACCGCTGCGCAGAAAGAGCCGCAGGTCGTTGAAGAGGATGCGGCGGAAGAGGAGGAACTCGCGGCTCACGGGACGGTGGCGGGCGCGAGCCCTTCGGTGGAGCCGACGAGTTTCAGGAAGACATCCTCGAGCGTGGCGCCGGGCAACTCGGTCTGCGCGCGGAGTTCGTCGAGCGTGCCCTCGGCACAGAGACGGCCGCGATGAATGATGCCGATGCGTTGGGCGAGGCGCTCGGCGACTTCGAGGATGTGGGTCGTGAGCAGCACGGTGCCGCCGGCGGCGACGAAGTGTTGCAGCATGTCCTTCACGAGGCGCGCGGCGGTGGCGTCGAGGCCGGTGAGCGGCTCGTCGAGCATGAGCAGGCTGGGGCGGTGCAGGAGCGCGGCGGCGAGGGCGACTTTCTGCTTCATGCCGCGGGAGAAACCTTCGAGGCGTTCGCCGGCGCGCTCGGCGAGACCGAGCTGGGCGAGGAGCGATTGGGCGCGGGCGCGCGCCTCAGCCTGCGGCACATCCCAGAGCGCGGCGGTGTATTCGAGAAATTCAACCGCGGTGAGTTTGCCGTAGAGCGCGGGTTCGTCGGGCACGTAGGCGAGGCGGGCCTTGGCGCGCTCGGGCTCGAGATGGATGTCGATGCCGTCGATGAGCGCGCGGCCGTCGCCGGGTTGGAGCAGGCCGGCGAGCATGCGCAGCGAAGTGGTTTTGCCTGCGCCGTTGGGGCCGAGGAACGCGTAGAAGGTCCCGCGTGGGATGCGCAGCGAGAGGCGGTCGACGGCGACGGTGGTGGCGAATGCTTTGCGCAGGCCGATGGCTTCGCACGCTGGCTCCGGCGGGAGCACGGGCGGCAGCGCGAGGTCCGCGGGATCGGGCAGGGGCGGCGGTGTGTTGCCGGTCGACATGCGCCGAGGGAAACGGCGCGGCGGCAGGTTGGCAATCGGGCGATGACGGGCGGGCGGGTAAGTCCGCGACTGGAACCGGCGGCGGAAGATCGGCGGTGGCGCGGAGTTTCTTGGGCGCGTCGGCGGGTGCTCGGATCGCTGTCCTCGCGGACAGCGCCATAAGGGGATGATGCTCTGCAGGGGGAGCCAAAAAAAAGGCGCCGCGGGGAAGCGGCGCCCTGGAGGGAAAGTTGAAACCGGACGGCGGCTACGGGATCGGGGCGAAGCCGTTGCGTTGGTTGAGGGCGACGGGCGACTGGGCCGTCTGCGCCCAGAGCTGCGGTTGCGGCCAGAGCGCGATCGCATCGGAGAGGACGCGGAGGCTTTCGCGGAGATGGACGTCGACCTTGGTCTTCGGGTCGAGGGTCTCGTCGTCGTCCTCGCTATCGTCGTCCTTCTTCGCGGGCGGCGTGACGGGCTCGGGCGTGGGCTCGACGTTGTCGAGGTTCACGTCGGTGCTGGCGTAGTTCTGTTTCGCCAGCTCGAGGCGCTCCTTCTTGGCGGCGTCGCGGAAGGAGTCGTCGTCCTTCTTCTGGGCCTTGCGGGTCTCGAGATTGAGCGAGACGGTCTTGCGTTCGTCGAATTGGCGGAAGCGCTCGATGTTGCGGCGCAGGTAGGCGAACTCCTCGAGCGAGTCCTGGCGGTGTTTGCTGCGTTCGCGGAGTGTCTCGACGAAGCGGCCGTCGAGGGAGCTGCCTTCAAAACGGGTGGTGCGGATGGTGTCCCACGCGAGCGCGTGCGGGAGGTCGGATTCGCCGATGGGGAGGAACTCCTCGATGGACGGCAACACGATGTCGGAGACGACGCCGCGGTTCTGGGTGGAGGCCCCGTTGGGCAGATAGAACTTCTGGATCGTGATCTTGGTGGCGCCGCTGCGGGGCGGGTTCTCGGAGAATTGGAGGAAACGCGGTTGTTCGAGCACGGGGATGACCGTTTGCACGGTACCTTTGCCGTGTGTGGAGTTGTCGCCGATGACGATGGCGCGGCCGTAGTTTTGGAGCGCGCCGGCGACGATCTCGGAGGCGGAGGCGCTGTAGCGCGAGGTGAGCACGGCGAGCGGGCCGTTCCAGACGGTGCGCGGGTTTTCGTCGGAGCGGACTTCGACGCGGCCGATGGAATCCTTCACTTGGACGACGGGGCCTTGGGCGATGAAGAGGCCGGTGAGGTCGACGGCTTCGGAGAGCAGTCCGCCGCCGTTGCGCCGGAGGTCGAGCACGATGCCCTTGGCGCCGGCGTTGATGAGCTTGCGGAGGAGTTCTTCGACGTCGTTGGTGGCGCTGACGCCGGGGGCGCCGTCCTCCTCTTCGTTGGCGCCGTAGAACGCGGGGAGCTCGATCACGCCAATCGGGATCGTGCTGTCGTTGATGCCGGACGGGACTTGCTGGAGGAAGGCGTGGGCGCGTTTGTCGTTCAACTTCACTTCGTCGCGCACGATGGCGATTTCGCGGCGGGCGGAAGGATCGGTGGCATCGGCCGGTTGGACGAGGAGGCGGACGGTGGTGCCCTTGT
>DATGXO010000158.1:0-4697 GCA_035298965.1 Opitutaceae bacterium
AGAGGCGCCGTGGACGTTCTGGTATCAGCCCGGCCCCGGCGCACCGATCCGGGGCTGTTTCGTCGATGTCGGCAAAATTGTGCGACACCTGCGAACTGAGCTGGTCGCCGAGGGCAAGGCTCGCGTCGTGCTGGAGCCGTGGGTGAGCCCGGGAACCGATCAGGGGCAGGTCGGTGCCGGACTTCCGGGCTATCGGCTGGTCGTGGCTCCGGGCGAAGCGTTGCGCACCAAAGCGGGCGACACGCGGATGTTCGGACTCGCTGGTGGTCTGTTATTGGGTGGGTTCCTCGGCGTCGGTGCGTTGCTCACGCTCCAAGCCAGGCGCTCGGCGCGCGAGGCGGAACGCCGGATCACCTTCGCGGCGCAGGTCTCGCACGAGTTGCGAACGCCACTTACTTCGATCCGGATGTTCGCGGATCTGCTGGGCGCCCCCGGTGTCGACGATGCCAAACGCGAACGGTTTGCGGGACGCATCGCGGACGAGAGCCGACGGCTGAGCGGGCTGATCGAGCGTCTGCTGGCATTCAACGCCCTCGAGAGGGGCGGGCGTAAGGTTGAGCTCGCGCCGCTCGATGTCCCGGCGGTCGTGGCCGAAGTAGCGGAGGAGATGCGGGCTAGCCTGGCTGCCGCGGGCCTGCAACTCGCGATCGAGCAGCCGGCGGGCTTGCCGGCCGCACGCGGCGAACGGTCCGCCTTGAAACAGGCGCTGATCAATCTCCTCGACAATGCGGCGAAATACGCCCCGGGCTCCGGCGAATTGCAGGTGCGGTTGCGCGTGGACCGCACGGCGGTGCGCGTGGTGGTCGCCGATGGCGGCCCCGGGATCCTGCCGGCGATCCGCAGCCGGGCGTTTGAGCCGTATGTACAGGGCGGACGCACGCTCACGGACAAATCCCCCGGGCTCGGGCTCGGGTTGAGCATCGCCCGCGGCCTGCTTCGGCAGACGGGTGGCGACCTGACGCTGCTTGATGCCGCTCGCGGCGCCGCTTTCGAGATCCGGCTTCCTCTCGCGCAAACGAACTCCAGCGCCACGCTCCCATGACCAACCACCAGCGAAAGATCCTCGTAGTCGAAGACGATTCTGCGATTCGCGAGGCGCTCCAGGAGGCGCTCGGCGCCGATGGGCACGCGGTCGTCGCGGCGCCCGACGGCGGGCAGGCGGTGGTTTTGTTCCGCGCCGGCGGCTTCGACCTCGTGTTGCTCGATCTCATGCTGCCGGTGCTGAACGGCTACGATGTGTGCCGGAAAATTCGCGAGCACGACAAGCGCGTGGCGGTGATCATGCTCACCGCGAAAGGCGAGGAGATCGACAAGGTGCTCGGGCTCGAACTTGGCGCCGACGACTACGTCACGAAGCCCTTCGGCGTGCGGGAGATCCTTGCGCGGGTGCACGCTGCGTTCCGGCGGCTCGACCAGATGGTGACGGCCGCGCCGGCGAAGGAGATCGTGGAAACCGGCTTCCACTTCGGCGACACGCGGATCGACCGGAAGCGATTCACCGCCACGAGGGGCAAGACGAGCCACGAGCTCACGCCGCGCGAGCTGAAGCTCCTCGAGGTGTTCCACTCCCGCCGGGGTGAGGTGCTGTCGCGCGACCTGCTGCTCAACGAGGTGTGGGGGATCGAATATCTGGGCACGACACGGACGCTCGACCAGCACATCGCCCAAGTGCGTAAGAAGGTCGGCGATGAGGCCGCGAAGCTCATCAAGACCGTGCACGGCGTCGGCTACCAGTACGTCGGGTGAGCGGCCGGCGCGGGACTAGCTCCGGAAGCGCGACGAGGGTTCTCGTGCGCATTCCCCAGGTGCCCCGGTGAATCACCTCGTTTCTCGGCGGCGGGATCAAGTTTTTGCCGAAACAGCCGAACCCCCACAAGCGAGCACTGCGCCCGCCCGCCGACGTGCCGCTGACTCGATCAAGGTGGCAGAAAAAGCCGGCGGCCCAGTACGGACCGCCGGCGTGGTTCCATCCTCCGCACCTGCCCAGCGGAATGGGATCAGTCGGTCAGAAAGCAACCATCGAGGAAGACGATCTCCTCCTCGTCCGGGCTGGGTTCCGCGTGGGAAATCTCCGGGCCACGACCGGCGAGTTTGCCCAGCCGAGCATGGAGCGCGGCGACGAGTTGGCGTTCGGGAGTGAGCGTGGTGTCGGTCGTGCCGTCGAAGAGGCTGTGGAGTTCGCCGAGCAGCGCGTAAGCCTTCTCCTGGTTGTTCTCGGTGAGATGCGCGGTCATCGCGCCCTTCAGTCCGAGGTATTCGCTCACGAGCAGTTTGCCGCGAGCGAGACCCGTGCTCGCCACACGTTCCGCGACAAGCGGGAGCGAGAACTTCGAAGCGACCTTCGCCGAAGTCCCGGTCTCGCGGTAGGAGAGCTTCACCGTCGCGAGCGGGCGGCCGCGTTCGAAATCCCGCGCCGGCAGGTCCTCCTGCTCGGGCGCAAACGCCGCGTAGATCGCCCCGCGTTGTTTGCTGAGGAACACCGTCGTGACCTGGAAACGCACTGCGCGATCACCTTCCCACTTCAGCATTTCGCCCGGAACGCCGTACACGCCGACCAGCCGGAGCCCGGCGGCCGGCTGAATCGTCACGTCCAGATCGTGGGCGAGCTCGGTGACGAGCGTATCGAGATCTTCAGTGAAGGTCTTCACCATCTCGTCGGCATTGGGGAAGAAGAACAGATTGCCGCCGCGCACCGTGCTCACCTTCGACGCGAGTTCGGCGCCGAACTGCACGCCCACGCCGATCGTGGTCTGGCCGATCCCGTCGCGCGAAGCGGCTTCCATCAGGCCCATGAACCCCGTGGCGCTCGTGTCGCCGACGTTCGGGCGCTCATCGGTGAACTGCATCACGCGCGTCAGCCCGCGGAACTCCCTCTTGCTGCGGCGCGCGAGGTCGAACCCGACGCGCAATCCTTCCTCCATGTTCGTCGAGCCGGCGCTCTCGATCGCCGCGATCGCCGCGACGATGGCCTCGCGGTTCGACCGCGTCGCGCGCATCGGCTCGAGATGGACGTGTGCCCGGTCGCCGTAGAGCACGATCGACAACTGGTCGTCGGCCCCGAGTTGCGAGTGCAGTTGCCGCAGGCTCCTCTTCACGAGGTCGAGCGGCTGGCCGCACATCGAGCCGGACTTGTCGACGACCGCCACCAGGTTGAGCGGTTCGCGGTGCCAGGTGGCGGGATCGAGGCCCGAGGAGAGGCCGATTTGTCCGAGGTATTTCACTTCGGGTTTGGTGAACAGTTTCGTTTCCATCGCCTCACCGGTGAGGAAGAACAGCGCGTCGCTGCGCGCACGGCAGGTCAGCGGCAGGTCGTGTTCGCTGAAGAGCCCCTCGGCTGTGATCGTGTTCGGGTGGGGAAAGTCCCCCGCGGCGACGGCCTCGCGGAAATAGCGCGCGTCCTTCGCCCCGCCCACCGTCGCGCCGAGCGCGGGTGCCGCAGTCGCCGAGTAGCCGGCAGCGGGGCCTGCGCTGACGCAAAACGGACTGAGCGTGATCAGCTCATCGTCCCGATCCTCCTTCTGCGGCGGTTCGGCGCTGAGGAGCAACAGCGGGGAGAGGACGAGGCTGGTGAGGCCGACGGTGGCAAGGCGGTGAAACAGGTTCGGGTGCATGGCGTGTGGTGTTGGGGTTGGAGTCGTATCGACGTTTCCATCCTAGCACCGCTCGCCAGCGAAGTCGTCAGGAGCGCGTAAGACTTTGTCAGAACTCTCCTGGCGAATGTCATGGATGGTCGTCGCCTCGATTTCACGCGGCGGATGGCGCCGTGGAGCGGCGTCCCAGTCCTGTGCCCGCTGCGCGCTGCCTCAGCTCGGGCGCGGAACAGCCACCCCGTGCAGCCGCCTGACAGGTCACGAGGAACTTCTGACAAACTCTGACGCCGCACTGACAACTCGCGGCGGCGGATCCGGTACGCTGGGGGAGTCAACCACGACTCCAACCTACTGCCTTCGCCCATGAAGATTTGTGACCTAAGTTTAGCTTTCGTGCTTGTGCGCGCCGCACCGTCTTGCCGGCTGCTGGTGCTCGGCTCCTTCGCGCTTCTCGCGCACGCCCCCGCTCTCCACGCCCAAACGATGGCACTGTCGGATCGCGCCGCGGCGCCGGTCATCGTCGAGACGGCAAACGTTTCGACCGAGATCACCGGGCGCTACGCGGTGACAACCTTCGATCTGGTCTTCCGCAATCCCAACAGCCGCGCGCTCGAGGGCACGTTCGAGTTTCCCCTGCTCGACGGACAGAACGTGATTCGCTTCGCGCTCGATATCGGCGGTTCGCTCCGGGAGGCGGTGCCGGTGGAGAAGGAGAAGGGGCGTGTGACCTTCGAAGAGATTGCACGCCGCGGAGTCGATCCGGCATTGCTCGAACAAACGGCGGGAAACAACTACCGCGCGCGTGTGTTCCCGCTTCCAGCACGCGGGACGAGGCGGATCGTGATCGCCTATCAGGAGGCGCTGCGGCCTGAAACGGATGGCACGGCGAAGTTCCGGCTGCCCCTCGCGTTCGGAGGCAAGGTCCACCAGTTCGAGCTCAACCTCACCGTGCGTACCGGATCCAGCACGCCGGCGCTCGCGCGGACGACGCTCCCACTGGAGCTGCCGGCGTGGGATGCGACTCGCTCGCTGCGGGTTGCGCGGAGGGATTTCGCGGCGCAGGGAATGATCGAGCTCACACTGCCCAAGGCCGAGTCCGAGAGCTTG
>DATGXO010000159.1:0-36378 GCA_035298965.1 Opitutaceae bacterium
CGTCCGCGAGCCGTTCGCCATCCGCTACGTCGAGCTCGCGCCCGCGCCCGAGGTCAACTGGTGGGGGCTCGAGGGCCGCGTCCGGCACTTCTCCAACCGCCCGCGGCGCTGACACTCACCGCCGCAACTCCGAACCTCAACTACGCTTCATCTACCCATGAAAGCCGACGCTCCGTCCACCGCCGCCGCGCCCGCCGCCGCGCCGCTTCCCTTCGAGCTACCCGCCGAGGCTGCCGAGATTCTCCGCACCTGCCCGGGCTTCTCCGTGCCCCGCTCGATCGCCGACCTCATCGAACTCTCCGTGCGCGACGCGCGCGGCGGCTGGCACGAGGTCGCGTACGACACGCCCGGCAAGGGCCGCGTGGTCGAGGCGCTTGTCTGCCGCGCGCGCAACGGCATCGCCGCCAACTACACCGAGCCGTACATGCGCCGCCGCGACCCCGACTGCATGGTCATCGGCGACGAGCGCCCGACTGACAAGCCGACCTACCGCGAGCGTTTCGGCGGCGAGTTCGCGCCGCTGCGCGAGGCCACGTTCGCCTGGTTGCGCACGCAGAAGCTCGCGGTGTTCCCGTTTGTGGCCGGCATGCGCGGCAAAGGCACCGATGCGCTCGTGATCGCGCCCGACAACGCCGGTTTCTTCGCCCTCGGCCTCGCACTGCTCCAGGGCATGCTCGCGCCCGACGAGGTCCCCGCGGGCTTCGCGCCCAAGGCGGTCATCTACGTGGCGCCGCCGTTTCGCCACACGCACTTCGACGGGAAGCAGATCGTCGTGCACAACCGCCGCGAGGGCCTGCATGAGCTTTTCAGCTACAACCTCTACCCAGGCCCGAGCGCCAAGAAGGGCATCTACGGCGTGCTGCTCAACATCGGCGAGGCCGAGCGCTGGATCACCATGCACTGCTCGACCGTGCAGGTCGTCACCCCGTACGACAACCGCCTCGTCATCTCGCACGAGGGCGCCAGCGGCGGCGGCAAGAGCGAGATGCTCGAGCACGCCCACCGCGAGCGCGACGGCAGCCTCCTCCTCGGCCGCAACCTTGTGAACGGCGAGGAACGCTTCCTCACGCTCCCGCGCACCTGCGAACTGCGGCCGGTGACCGACGACATGGCGCTCTGCCATCCCGCCTTCGACAAGGGCCGCGGCAAGCTCTCGCTCACCGACGCCGAGGACGCGTGGTTCGTCCGAGTGAATCATATCGGCCGGTACGGCGTCGATCCGCACCTCGAGCGGCTCACCGTGCATCCGCCCCAGCCGCTGCTCTTCCTCAATATCGATGCGCACCCCGGGGCCACCGCGCTTATCTGGGAGCATACCATGGATGCGCCCGGCAAACCGTGCCCGAACCCGCGCGTGATCATCCCACGCCGCGTCGTGCCCGGCATCGTCACCGGCCCGGTCGATGTCGATGTGCGCAGCTTCGGCGTGCGTTGCCCGCCCTGCACCCGCGAGAACCCGAGCTACGGCATCATCGGCCTCTTCCACCTGCTGCCGCCGGCGCTTGCCTGGCTCTGGCGGCTCGTCGCCCCGCGCGGCCAAGCCAACCCGAGCATCGTGCAGACGGAGGGCATGTCCTCCGAGGGCGTGGGCTCGTACTGGCCGTTCGCCACCGGTCGCATGGTCGACCACGCGAATCTCCTGCTCAACCAGATCGTGGAGACGCCCGGCGTGCGCTACATCCTGATCCCGAACCAGCACGTCGGCGCGTGGGAGACCGGTTTCATGCCGCAATGGGTCGCCCGTGAGTACCTCGCCCGCCGCGGCGGCGCTCGCTTCACGCAGAAGCAGGTGCGCGCCTCGCGCTGCCCGCTGCTCGGTTGCACACCGCTCCAGATCAACATCGAGGGCCGGCATCTGCCGCCGTTCTTCTTCGAGGTCGAGCGGCAGCCCGAGGTCGGCGAACTCGCCTACGACCGCGGAGCCGAGATCCTCGCGGAATTCTTCGCCCGTGAGCTGCGCCAGTACCTCAAGCCCGAGCTGCTCGGTCTCGGCCGGAGCATCATCGAGTGCTGCCTCGATGGCGGCGCGCTCGAGGACTACGTGCGCCTGATCGACCACGAGACCTTCGCGCCGGAGGACTGAGTCGCCGTCATGGCTGCTGAGTTTTACGATCTCACGTTCCAACGCGGACGCCGGCCGGAATTCGACGCCGCGCCGGAGCGGCACCGCCGCCGCGCGCACGGTGTCGACTACCTCGCCGTGCGCGGCATGCAGGGCGGCGACTTGTACGTCACCCGCGAAGGCTGGGCCGTGGCGGAGTCGTTGCTGCCCGCGCTCTGGTACGACGACCAACGTTTCCGCACGCTCGGCCGCGCGCTGCCCGGCGCGACCGGTTCCGT
The DNA here is from genome assembly GCA_035298965.1 of Opitutaceae bacterium. GTDB lineage: Bacteria > Verrucomicrobiota > Verrucomicrobiia > Opitutales > Opitutaceae > CAJCBL01. The sequence continues at coordinate 2,341 of DATGXO010000159.1, forward strand.
CTACCGCGTGCCGGCGCCACATCCGATCCGGCGGGACATGGGACTGGTAGTGAAGTTCTGCCGCTTCGGGCAGGACGTCGGGCTCACCGTGCTCGGCGACGCCGCCGGCTTCCCGTGGCCCGCGGCGTTGCTCGGCGACGCGCAGTTTCTCGGACCCTTCGAGGAGTTTGCCGCCATCGCCCGGTTGCGCGCCCGAGTCGTCGCCGGACACGGTCCGGTCGTGCGCACGAAACGTCCGCTCGCGATCTACAGCCCCGCCACGCGGCACCCGCTCTGGGAGCTCGGCCGTGCCGATCACCTCTACGCCCGTCAGGCGGCGACGCTCGCGGCCGATCAACGCGGCCGCCCCGAGCAACCGCCCGTCGCCTACGATCCCGAGCGCCTCTACGTGTTGATCTACCAATGGGTCGAAGGGATCGACGCCGAGGAGGCGGCGCGCGCCGGTGTGCTTGGCAACGATGCGATGATCGCGCTCAGCCACGCCTCGGCGCGTGATGTCGCGGCGCACGGCTTCGCGGTGCTCGACCACAAACCGCGCCACATCATCGTGCGGCCCGCACGCGACGGCGGTCTGCTCTCGCGCCGCGGCCGCACCGTCTACGCCGTGATCGACTACGAGTTGCTCGTGCCCTTGCCCGGCTTCGCCGCGCGCACCGAAGCCCCGCTCAGACTTTCCGCATGAACAAAGAAACCGCTCCGTTCACTCCCGCCGCTCCCGGCCGGCGTATCCGCCAGGGACTCGCTGCCGCCCGCCCCGCGCCCGCGAGAGGGGTCCTCGCGGCGATGCTGCCCTGACGCGCGCCGCTACCACCATGACCGACATCCAACGTCTGCTCGCCAACAACCGCGCCTGGTCTGCCGCGATCCGCCAGCGCGACCCCGAGTTCTTCCCGACGCTCGCCCGCCAGCAACGCCCCTCGTTCCTCTGGATCGGCTGCGCCGACAGCCGCGTGCCGGCCAACGAGATCGTGGGCCTGCTGCCGGGCGAGATGTTCGTCCACCGCAATATCGCCAACGTCGTCGCGCACTCGGACCTGAACTGCCTCTCGGTGCTCCAATACGCGATCGACGTGCTCCAGGTGCAGCACGTGATCGTGTGCGGTCATTACGGATGCAACGGCGTGCGCGCCGTGATCCGCGGCGAACGCGTGGGCCTCGCCGACAACTGGCTGCGGCACGTGCAGGATGTGTGGGAGCAGAACGTCGCCGCCGTCGCGGAGGCGCCCACGCTCGCCGAGCGCGTTGACCGGCTGTGCGAGTGCAACGTCGTCGCGCAGGTCGCCAACGTCGCGCAGACCACCGTCGCGCGCGACGCCTGGGCCCGCGGCCAGTCGCTCGCCGTGCACGGCTGGATCTACGGCCTCGGCGACGGCCTCGTGCGCGACCTCGGCGTGTCGGTCGACCGCAACGCGTGATCGCCGAGGCGGTTTCCGAAATACCGTAGCCGGAGCCGCTGGCCCCGATCCGAGGGCCGGGCCGGCGCTCCCCGGCCACAGCGGAAGATATCCGCCTGGGAAAACGGCCCGCCGTCAATTTGCCATGTCAACTATTGGCTGACATGGTAGATTTACCGGCCTCATGCGTGGAGCTGCTTGCGGGCACGGCTTTCCGCCGTGCGGTGCGCCCTCATCGCTGTTCTCGCGAACGGCGCACAACGGTTCGCGGCGCTGCCGCGTGGCGGAGGAGTGGATTCACCACGGTAGCCCGCCGTCGCGGACTGGACACCGGAGCGGTCGCAGGCGAGCTGCGACCCTGCCGCACGCGTGGGGCGGTTGCGTCATCGGCCGCCGCTGGCCGGTCACCGCCTGCTACCTAACCGCAGGCGCGGCGCGGTGCCGGTGTCATAGCGTGCCGAGCTGCTTGTTGCCGGAAATGGTCCCCTTCTCACTGGTGCAGGCGACGGCGATGGTGGCGTTGATGGCGACGCCGTTGACGGCGTTGCTCCGACCAGAGCAATAACTCGCGGCGCCGCTCGTGCGCAGCCCTGTCCCGGTGTTGCTGGAGCCGTAGCAGTTCGTCGCGGTAGACGCCGAGAGCCCAGTGCTGGTCGTGCTCGTCCCCGCGCAGTTTGTGGCGTTCTGCGCGTAGAGCCCGGTGCTGGCGTCGCAGGAGCCGGTCGAATTGTTGGCGACGATCGCGCGAAGGCCGGATGAGGCCTGGTACGGGTCCCCGGTCAACGTCACGACGGTGCCGGTGCAGCCGGTTGCGGTGTTCGAATACAGACCGACGCAAGGGGACACTGCGGTCTCGACGCGTCCGTCGCAGTTGACGGCGTGCTCGGCATAGAGGCCGCAGATTCCGCTGTAGCCGGGGGGATTTGCTTGGCTGGGCGGCGCGGAGACGAGACCGCGGCACCCGATGGCGGTGCCGTCGACGTGGAGCCCCTGTTTTCCGGTCTGGGTCGAGCCGGTGCAGTTGTTAGCGTTCGTCGCCACCATCCCGTACCCGCTTTTGCTCGTGCCGGTGCAATTCGTCGCCGTCTTTGCGTAGATCCCATATGCGCTGGTGCTGTTGCCGACGGTGTCGGAAATCACGTCGCAACTTACGCCATAGCCGGAAACTGACTCTCCCTGGCTGGCAGTCACGAGCTGGGCGGAGATGCCGGCATCGTTCTGGCTGGACCCCACGCAACGGGTGACGGTGTGGGCGGCGATGGCCGAGTAGGCGATGGTGCTCGCGCGGCAATCGTCGACCTTGTCCGCGTAGATCCCGTAAAACCGGCAGTTGTTGGCCTGCGAGGCCACGACATCGGCGGCCCAGATGCCGTGGCCTCCGCTATGGTTGACTCGGCAGCGGCTCACCTGCGCATTGAGACTCTGAAGGCTGATGCCGCTCTGTGCGACGCCGTCGACGGTCACGTCTTCGACAACGACGCCGGCCTGCACCGGAGAAGTTCCGTCGATCCAGCGGCCGGAGATTCCGGTGTCGAATCCGGCGCCACTGAAGGTTCCATCCGCCTGCCGTGTGCCGTCGCCGAAAATGTGGCCGTTGCGGATCGTGACGTTGGTGATCCCGTCTGCGAGGCGGATGGCGGTGCCGCGGTACACGCTGCCGCTGGCGCTGGACGAAATGGTGTAGCCGTTGAGGTCGAGAGTGACATTTCTTGCGCTGATCACGATCGCATCGCCGGAGGTGACCGCGATGCCGGCGGTGAGGTAGTAGGAGCCCGGACTCGTGATTTCGTGGCCGCCGTTGGAGGTGCGTGGGAGGGAGTCGATCGGGATCCGGGCTTCAATCTGGTCGAGCGTCTTCATGGTGGGAGCCGGGGCGCCGGGTGGGGTGAGTGAACCTTGGGCGAAGGCGATGGTGGGCAGTGCGAGGAGGAGGAGGAGCCGGTGCATGGGACGGAGTGTTTTCAGGGGGTGAGCGGAAGGACGGCGCAGGCGCGGAAGAAATGCCGGGCGGTGCCGGAGAAGCTGAAGGTCCGCGTCGTCTTGCCGTCGGGGTCGGGGGCGAAGGTGCCGAGGCCGGAGTCGCTCCAGGTCACGAGATCGGTGGAGTGCTGGAGCTGGTACAGTCGTGACGGTTGCGTGGTGAAGACGAGCGTCACCTCGGTGTGGCCGTTTGCGTAGCTGTGGGAGACGATGCGCAGAAAGTCGCTCGCCTGGAGCGGATCGGTGTCGGCCGCGTACTCCGCGGCGTCGCTCTGGCCGTCGCCGTCGGCATCCGTGCCGACGCCGGCGGTGGTGAGGTCGCCGAACCATTTGTGCTCCCAGATGTCGTCGATGCCGTCGCCGTCAGCGTCCGGATGTTCGATGCGATCGATCGCGAGGTAGCCGGCGCCGAGGTTGATCCAGCCGCAGTTGGCGGAGTAGGCGAACCCGTGAAATTGCCCGGTCGTGAGATCGAACCACGGGCGGTTGGGATCGCTGTTGTCGGCGGTCCAGCCGAAGTTGATCCAGCCGATATTGGCGCCATAGGCGAAGCCCGAGAGCGTGCCGCAACCGTCGTGGTTCACGCCGATGTCGGGCGGCCGGATGTTCGCGTAGCTGACGCCGTTATCGGGGGTGTCGCCGAAATGGATCCAACCGCAGTTCGCCGAATGGGCGTCGCCCGAGAGGAAATTCTCGCCGACGTGGACCGAAGCGCCTGCGTCGGGGGCGAAATCGATCCAGCCGATGTTGGCACCGTAGGCGAGCCGGTTCTGGGCGAGGGCGGCGCTCGAGAGCGCAAGCAGCCCGGCGAGGAAGGCGAGTGGGGTTTTCATGGTCCGCGGCGGAATCAGCGGGTGACGGTGCCGCCGAGCAGGGCCACGAGTTCCTCGAGCGGAGCCTCGGATTCGGATGAAGCGCTGTCGGGCCGGGGCGCGGAGGTGGAAGCCCGGAAGAACGTGGAAGACTCTTCGGCGGAGCAGGAACGAAACGTGGGTTGCACAACCCAGCGTTTGGGGGAACCGGCGCGCGGAATTACATCACGGGGCGAAAAAACCCGGCGCCGCTGGGCGCCCGCCGCGCCTTGGCTCGGGCGGGCGCGAGGCTGGTTGCGCAGGCGGCCGCGCCGGGTGGATCACCAGCCGAGGCCGAGCTTGGTCAGTTCGGTGTTCCACGCGGTGGTGTCGAGGAGATCGATCCGGCCGTCGATCTGCACCGCCGCGAAGCGACCGGGGGCGGTCTCGCGGAGGCCGAGGCAGAATCCGTTCGCATCGCGGAGTTCGAGACGGACGATCGGCGCACCGTCGGCGGTGGCGAACAGGTGGAGCCAGTTGTCGTGGAAAACGACCGCGGTGCGTCCGTCGCCCGAGAGCGCGAACGTCGTCGCGTTGCCGCCGTGGCCGTCGCCGAGCGTGCAGCGCGGCGTCCAGTCGGCGGTGTTCCAGACGGTGCTCGCGGCGAGACCGTTGGAGGTCATCGCCGTGCTGCCGTCGGTGCTCCATGTCGCCTCGCCGCAGGCCTGGGCGGGGAGTTCACGCAGCACCGCGCCATCGGCTGTGCGATAGACCCGGAGCCGTTGCGCGGCAGCCTCGGGGCCGACGCCGGTGCAATTGACGAGCAGTTGCGCGCCATCGGGCGAGAGGGCCGCGGAGTACGCTCCGGGGACGGACCATTCGGTGCAGGATTCGATCCGTGTACCGGAGACGTCGACACGCACGAGGCGCAGGAGGCCGGTGTTGGTGTTCACCAGTGCGAGCACTCTGCGGTCGGGTGTGGCGGAGGAGAGGAGGAATCCTTCGATCGGCTCCAGCGGCAGCGCGGTCCCGATCCCCACCGTCTCGCGGGCGGGCGAGAGGGGGAACGATTGGAGGCCGCTCGCATTCGAGCAGCGCAGGAGGTGCGTGCCGTCCGCGGAGAAGAGGAGCGACGAGAACACGTATGCCGGTTGCTCAATCTCGACGAGTGCGGCGAGTCGACCGCGCGCGGCTTCGCGAAGCGCGACGAACGTGCCGTCGGCTGTGGCGAACCAGCGGCCGTCGGGGCTGAGATCGACGGCGCACGGGCCGAATCCGGCGCCGATCGTCTCGCTCCGGAGCGAGGGAAACACACGCCAGCCGGTGCGGGCGATCGGTCGCCAGAAAGTGGCGATGTTGGTGAAGGCGGTGGTGAGAAACGCCCGTCCGCCCTCCACCCCGCGGAGGCTGCTGGAGCCGAGGCCGGTGAAGCTCAGTTCCGGGCGGCCGTAGTCCGCGTCGATGAGGATGGCCGAGGAGCCGGAGGGCCGCAGCGCGAGGTCGTTGTTCGCCTCCAGCCCGATCACATCGAGGACCGCATCGCCGGGGAGGACGATGCGTTGGAGGCGGTGGCCGTCGGGAACGGAAAACCAAGTGCAGGCGTTGTCGTTGGTGATCACGCCGACGCTGCGTCCGTCGGCGGCCCAGACGAGGCCGTCGATCTCCGCAGCGACCGGGAGTGTGCCCACGAGATGGAGATCGGTGGCGTCGAGCAAGACGCCTTTGCCGGCCGCCGTGTCATGGAGCCGGGCGGCGGCCAGCCACCGGCCATCGGGCGAAAACTTGACCGACTGCACGACCAATGGCGCGACCCACGAAGCGAGCGGCCTGCCCGCGGGCATGGCGAGGAGATCGAGGCCACCGCCGTGGCGCCCGACGGCGAGCCGCGGGCCGGTCGGATCGAAGGCGTAGTCGCACATCTCGGAGCGTCGCGCGGCACGACCCGGGAGCGGTCGGTCTTCGAGGCTGCAGCCGAGCGCGACTGGGCGGAGCGACCAGACCCGGACCGATGCGTCCTCGAGCCGGGAGGCGAGGAACCCTCCATCGGCGCTGAACTCCAGCGGCCCGAGGATGTCTGCCGAAGTCTGGATCTCTCCCAGCAGCGCGGGCTGCCCGCGTTCCTTGAGCTGAATCGCACGCTTGTTGGTGCCCTCGTCGGTTGAAGCGCGAGCGCGGATCGCCGCGATCCTGCCGTCGGGGGAGAAGGCCACCTCCGCCGGATCGACCACTTGGAGGTCCCACGTATCCGCAGGCTCCGCATCGATGGTGGTGAGCGCCGCGACGGCGGCATCGCGCAGATCGGTGCCGGGGCGGATCGAACTCGCCTCGCGCAGCGCGGCGAGCGCCTGGGCTCGCCGACCGGGAGTGACGGTGTGCACGACCGCCTTCGCCTCGGCGAGGCGGGCTTCGCGCAGGCGTTGGCGGGCGAGCATGCCGGCCGCGGTGGCTTCCGCGAGCGCGGTCTCGGTGCGGGCCTGCTCGCGGGCGATGCGGGCGGCGGCGGTCGTGGCGACCGCAGCGATGGCGAACGACAGCGCCCACACCGCGGCGAGTTGGGGGCGGCGGCGTGCCCAGCGGAGGAGGTGTTCGCCGCGCGAGAGCGGCCGGGCGAGGATCGGTTGGCCGCTCTGGAAACGGCCGAGGTCCTCCTCGAGCGCGCGAGCTGAGGTGTAACGTTTCGCCGGATCGCGATCGAGGCACTTCAGGCAGACCACCTCGAGGTCGCGCGGCAACGACGGCACGAGCGCACGCGGCGACGGCGCTTCCGAATCGTGGAGCAGGTTGAGCAACCCTTCCGGGGAGGCGCCGGCGAACGGCGTGCGCCCCGTCAGCAGTTCATAGAGGACGACGCCGAAACTGTAGAGGTCGCTCGCGACGGAGTAGGCGCCGCTGCCTTTCAGCAGCGCCTCGGGCGCCAGATAGTGCGGTGTGCCGAGCACGCGGGTGAGCGCGGTGAGATCGCCACCGGATTCGAGTTGGGCGGCGAGGCCGAAGTCGGCGAGCTTGGGCTCGGCGCCGTCGAGGAGGATGTTCGACGGTTTCAGATCGCGGTGCAGCACGCCCTGGCTGTGGAGGTACGCGAGCGCATCGGCGACCTTGCGCAGAAGGGAAACCGTTTCCTGCGGCGGCAACGCCCCGCCGCGCAACCGCGTCGCGAGATCGCCGCCCTCGATGTAGTCCATCGAGAAATAGAGGTGGTCGGCGGTGCGACCGGTGTCGTGCACCGCGACGATGTGCGGATGACGCAGGCGGGAGAGCGTCTGCACCTCGCGCAGGAAACGCAGGTCGAGTTCCGGCGCCACGCCCGCGCGCATCGTCTTCACGGCGACGACACGCCCGAGCCCTGGCTGGCTCGCGGCGACGACTCGCCCCATGCCACCTCGCCCCAGCTCCTCGATCACGGCGTAGGGCCCGATCTGTTCGGCGTTGTCGTCGAGCGGAGCGCCGCCGGCTCCGGAAGATTCGAGGCGCAGCACGCGCAACCCGGCGCAGCGCAGGCACAGGCTGCCGTCGCGGGCCATGACGGCGCCGCAGCGCGGGCAGAGCGGAACGTGTGGATCTGGAGACATCAGGAGGGGATGCGCACCCGGAGTTTGGGGAAACGGCGGCGGACTATTTCACGCGTCGCGCGGAATCATCGCCCGAGCACGCGCAGCAGATGGCGTATCTCGTCCTGTACGTCCCGCGGGTCCTGCACGGTGGCGGCGATCTCCAGCAGGATGAGCTCACGGTAACGGGCGTTGAGGCGATGGACGGACACCGCCACGTGCGAACGTGTCATGCCCAGCTCGCGGGCGAGGCGGTCGTAATCGCCGGGCGTGGGCGGTGCGCTGAGGAAGCCGCTCAGTTTCGCGAAGAGCGCCGCCTTGCCCGCGGCGGCTTGCTCTTCCTCGAGTTGGCGCAGGGCGGTCTGAAAGAGCACCAGCGCCCAACTGGCGTCGAACGACTCGCTTGGGTCGGCCTGCGGCTGGGCGGGCTCGAGCGTGCCCAGCTCGCGCTCCGGATCCACCCCGCTCCAGTCGACAAACTGGACGCCACCACCGCGTTTCTGCGCGTTTACCCGTTCGAAATGGCCGCTGAGGAAGTACTTCAACGCGCCGATCAGGTAGCCGCGGAAACGCCCTTTGGAGGCATCGGGCCGGTCGAGAAAATCGCTCTCGAGCAGATAGGCGAAGAAGCCCTGGGTGAGATCCTCCGCATCGGCCGCGGCGTGGCCCCGGCGGCGGAGGTATCCGTAAATCGGTAGCCAATAGGTCGAGCACAGCCGCTGGAGGGCGGCGCCGCGCGTCGGCGAACTGCCGCGGGCGGCGAGCACGATGCTCCATTGCGTGGGTAGGAATTGGGCGCCGGCGGCGGGCGAACCGCCGGGGCCGTTGCGGTCCTCGGACATGCGTTCCGGTGGGTTGTGGGCGCGAGTGGGTTCGCGCCGCGCCGGCAGACTGTGGAGGGCCGCGGCGCGAGTCAGGCGAAAACCGGATGCGGCGCCCGGAACGGCCGTGCGCCTGCGTGCTCGGGGTGGGGCCGCACTTCACGTGCGGCCGTGCTGGCTTCAGTGCTGCTTCGCTGGCGCGGGCGCCGCGCTGAGGCGGTACAGCTTCGCGCCGTGGAAGGGCACCTCCGGCGCGAACGTGCCGGAGTGTTCGCCGAGATCCGTGTGTGTCCAGAGATCGCGGATGCGGATCGACGATCCGCCGGTCAACGCGGCGAGATCCACCTCGATCGGCAGGCCGGCGCCGGTGGCGGTGTTCGCCTCGGTGCCGACGACGGCGAGGCAGCGGACGGCGCCGGGGCCGTTGTACTTCGGCTCGATCCCGACGCTCGCGCGGAAGCGCAACGCGCCCGCCGGCACGGCGTACTCGATCGCCGCCGCGGCCAGCGCGCTGAGGCCGAGCATTTGGTCACCGTCCTTCGCGACCTTGGTGCTGTCCCACTGGGCGTCGGCGTGCGTCCACGGCTGCGCGGTGAGCGGCTGCTCGGTGCCATCGGCGAGCACCCAGCGCGGCTGGCTCCAGAGAACGGGCACGAAGCCGTCGAACTCGCCCACGGGGTCCGCGGCGAGGAAGAGCGCGCGCCCGTCGTGCACGTCGATGTCGATCGCGCTTTCGCGGCGGGCGTCGCTGCGGATCACGCCGGAATCATGCCGCGCGTTCTCCGGCACGAGGGGGACGCGGTCGCGGGTGTTGAAGAGCGCGAGGTAGGTGTCGCCGTTTTGCGGATCCTTCGCCGTCCAGGCGATCAGGCCGGCGCGGTCGAAGAGCGGGCGGTTGTCGGCGCTGTGCTGGTTGACGGCGAGCACCTCGTCGTTGGTGAGCAGCGAGAGCGTGAACGGGTCGGTCTTGGTGAGGTCGCCGCCGTGCATGAGCGGCGAACGGGCGATGGACCAGAGGGTCATCAACGTGAACTGCTCGTCGGGCGTGTACCGCGTGCCGCGCGTGCCGAGCACGAGTGTGCCGAGCGGGAGCATGTCGGCATCGGGCCAGGCGCCGGCGACGCGGTGCGGGTTCCAGTTGGCCAATCGGCCGAACTGCTCGCGCAGCGCGAGCCAGCGGTCCCAGAAATCGTCGCTGATGCGCCAGAGGTTGGCGTGGTCGACGACGTGCTCGGCGGCGCGAATGTCCGTCGCGCCGGGCGAGAGGCTGAGCACCATCGGGCGGCCCGTCTTGTCGATCGAGCGGCGGATCGCCTCGATCTCCGGCTGGTTTTGGAAATAGGGGCGGCTGAGATCGTCGACCTTCACGTAGTCGACGCCCCACTCGGCGAGCAGCGCGAAGACCGAGTCATAGTACTCCTGCGCGCCGGGCTTGCTCATGTCGACGCCGTACATGTCGGGATTCCATGGGCACACGTGCACCTTGTCGGCGATGTCGGCGGCGTGGAGCTCGGTGCCGAGGATGGGCAGGTTGCGCTCGACCGCCTGCCGCGGAATGCCGCGCATGAGGTGCACGCCGAATTTCAGCCCGAGGCCGTGCACGTACGCCGAGAGATCGCGGAACCCGTTGCCGCCCTCGGCCGAGGGGAAACGGTTCGTCGCGGGCTGGAGCCGGCCGTAGCCGTCCATCGTGAGCACGGCGTCGGCGCGGTAGTCGTGGCTTTTCGCGCCGGGTTCGTACCACTGGATGTCGACGACGACGTACTGCCAGCCATGGGCCTTGAGCTGCGCGGCCATGAAGTCGGCCTGCTCCTTCGTCTGCGCTTCGGTCACGGTCGTGGCGAAACAGTCCCAGCTGTTCCAACCCATCGGCGGCGTGGCGGCCCAGGTGCGAAACGTGGGCACGGTTTCCGCGGCCAGCGCGGCGGAGGCGAAGCCGGCGACACAGAGCGCCGGCGTGACGAGGCGACGGATCGAGGAGGCTAGGGGAGGCAACATGCGGCGAAGAAGAACGCGCCGCGCCACTCCGGCAAACTCGGAGTGGCGGCGCCTGCGCCCGCGAACGCACGAAGTTTTTTCCGGTGAGCTGACTCCAAACGCCGTCGCCGCGCGTATCTCGGGCAGTTCACCGAAACCAGGGACACGATCATGCAACACGCTCGCCTTCTCCTCGGCCTCGCGGCGGCGACACTCGTCGCACTTGGGTGGCTCGCCCATGCGACTTGCCGCTGCGCCGGTTCGTGGAATCGGGCGGCGTGGGCCAACGCGATGAGCCCGGCGGAGCTTCGCTCCCTCGCGGCGCGCGACGATGCGGCGGCGGAAGATGGGAGTTTTCCGCCGACTGCTGCGATCCACCGGCATCGTCCGGCGCGGCCGCTCACGCGTGTGTGGTGGCCCGACGGCGTGCTCGCCGGCACGACGGAGCTCGACACCGAGTGGTTTCGATTCGCGGCCGGGACCCGGCCACTCGCGCGCACGACAGCGTGGGCCCGATGGCAGTTTGGGTATGGGGCAGGCGCCGGGGTGGTGCTCGCGATGCGGCAGCAGGGCGCGCTCGAGTTCATGGCCCGGGTCCCGGCCGCGGAGGCGGATGAAACGCCGTTCGCGAAACGCGCCGAATGCGATTACTCCGCCGCCGCGACGACGATCGCGGACCCGGTGACCGGCCGCGTGTGTCGGAGCTCCGTTCAACGCCACCGTTTCTGATGGATCACGCCGAACCACTGCCGTTCCCGTATGCGCCGCTCGAAGGCTGGCGCGCGCCCGCCGGCGACCGCACCGAGGCCACGGCGCCCGTCTTCGGCCCGGAGGCGCTCGCCGTGCACCGCGAACTCGTGGCGCGCATGGCCGGTGGCGATGCGGCCGCGTTGCGGACCTTCGTCGACGAGATGGGCGGCCGCGTGCACGGCGTTGTTTTACGGATCCTGCGCGATCCGGAGGCCACGCGCGAAGCGGTGCAGGACACATTTCTCAAAGCGTGGCGCCAAGCCGGCAGCTACCGGCCGGAGCGCGGCGAGGTGATCTCGTGGCTCGTCTTCATCGCGCGCAATGTCGCCATCGACCGCGTGCGGCGTCAGGCGCGCCAGCGCGCGCTGCTCGAGACCCTGCGCGACGAAACCGATGGCGTGGTGCCCGCGCCGCAGGACGACTTCGTGCGCCGCGAAGCCGTCACGCTCGGGCTCGCGCGCCTCGCCGCGCCGCAGCGCCGGGCGCTCGAGTTGGCGTTCTTCGACGGCTGCACGCAGGCCGAGATCGCCGCCGCGATGCGCACGCCGGTCGGCAACGTGAAGAACCACCTCGCGCGCGGCCTGCGCAAACTCCGCGAACTTTTTCCCGCCCATGAATGACGACACCTCCACGGAAGCGCTGCGCTACTTGCTCGACGAGATGGACGAGGTGCGGCGCGCGGCCTTCGAGGCTTCGCTCGAGAGAGACCCCGTCGCGACGGCGGAGTTCAAGCGCACCGCCGACTCGCTCGCCGGCTTCGCGCTCGCCACGGCGCCGACGGCGACATTTGCCGCGGAGGAGCGTGTCGGCCTCGCCTCGGCCGTGCTCGCGGCGGCGCAGCCTGTCGCGAAACAACGGGCACGCGGGCGGCGTCTTGCCCTCTGGGCGTGGCCAATCGCGGCGGCGCTCCTGCTCGGGCTGAATCTGTGGCAGTTCTTCGCCCCGCCCGGAATGGGGCGGGCGTTGTTGTCGGCCGCGCGCGGCGATGGCGCGCCGGCGCGGCCGGCCGGCCAATCGCTGGCGCCGCAGGGGATCGCACGCGTGGCGGCGGCGAGTGCTGCCGCCGAGTCCGGCGCCAAGTCAGCCGCTGTGACCACGGCCCCCGCCCGGGCTCGTGCGCCGCGCGACGGTGAGCGGCTGCGCGCGGAGCTCTCGGCTTTGCAGCGTTCGTACGATTCGCTCGAGGTGGAGCGCCGCGCGCTTTCGACGCGCCTCAGCCAGATGGCGCACGCCGCCGGCAGCGGCATCGTGGCGATGGAGCTCGTCGATCCGGAACGTTTCGCCAAAGGCGAGCGGCGCGGCCTGGTGGCGCTGTTGCAGTCGCTCAGCTCCGATCCGCTCGACGGGCCGATCGTGGTCGGCCGCGACGGGATGTCCGTAGCCGCCGTGGGCGTGATCGCCACGACGAAGAGCGTCGGCGCCGACGCCCCGCTGCTCTCCGCCACGCCGCCTTCCGCTTGGTCGATCTTCGACGCCGCCGAGCACGAAGGCTTGGTAAACCTCTTCAACCTGCCCGAGGTCCCCGACGACGAGCTGCTCGCGTTGTGGGTGAAATCGGGAGACGGCGACAGCTTCCGCCTCGTCGGCGAGCTCCCGCCGGCGCTCTATGGAGGCTCGGGCACGGTGTTCGTGACCCTGGATCCGCACCTCGCCACGCCCGCGGAGGTGCTCGTGACCCGGGAGAAGCGCGGCGAGCCCACCGAAGTGCCCGGCGCCACGACCGTGCTGCGCGGGCCGTGAGCAGGAGAGCGGCGCACCTTCGCCTGAGTTAGGGCGGGGCCGCCGGGCCCGCCGCGCGCATGGTTGGCCGCTGTCGTTGCATCCGGTAGCCGCTGTCGTGAAAGCGGGCGGCTGAGTCCGCTGCCGGCGGGCGCGGCGCAACGGTCTTGTGCGCGCGCGGCGTTTCGCCACGTTCGTGCGCCATGTCGCCCGCCGCCGAGACTCTCGTCGCCGACCTGAAACGCGCCAACGTGCTCGCCTCCGTGGGCGCGTTGCTCGGCTGGGATGAGCAGGTGTTCCTGCCGTCCGCCGCCGCCGACCGGCGCGCCGAGCAATCCGCGTTGCTCGCCGAGCTGCAGCACCGCGAGGCGACGAACCCGCGCATCGGCGACTCGCTCGCCGCGCTCGAAGCGCTGGGCGAACGCGCGAGCGACGACGAGAAGGTCCTGCGGCGCCACGCCCGCAAGGACTACGACCGGCTCACGAAACTCCCGCCGGAGTTCGTCGCCGAGAAGGCGCGGCTCGACAGCGAGTCGTACCACGCCTGGGCCGCGGCGCGGGCGGCGCGCGATTTTTCGAAGTTCGCGCCGTTCCTGCAGCGCCAGCTCGACCACGCCAAACGCGAGGCGGAGCTGCTCGGCCGGCCCGACGCCTACGACCACGCGCTCGACAAGCACGACCCGGGGATGACGGCCGCGCGCTTCTCCGTGCTCTTCGACGAGTTGAAACGCGACCTCGTGCCGCTGGCGCGCCGGATCGTCGGCTCGCCGGTGAAGGCGCCGCGCGGGCTGCTGCGCGGTTTCCCGGTGGAGCTGCAACGCGAGTTTCTCCGCGAGGTGACGACCGCGCTCGGCTTCGACTACGACCGCGGCCGCATCGATGTTTCCCTGCACCCGTTCTGCTCGGGTGACGGCTTCGATGTACGCATGACGACGCGCTTCGATGCCGACAACCCGCTCGATTCGCTCTTCAGCGCGATCCACGAGACCGGCCACGGCCTCTACGAGCAGGGGCTGCCGCGCGAGTGGATCGGCACCCCGCTGGGCGAGGCGGTCGGCATGGGTATCCACGAATCCCAGAGCCGGCTCTGGGAGAACCAGGTCGCGCGGAGCCGGGCCTTCTGGCGCTACTGGGAGCCGACGTTCCGCGCGAAGTTCGCGCCGCGGCTCGACGGCGTCTCCTCCGATGCGCTCCACCTCGCGATCAACGAGGTCGCGCCCACGCTCATCCGCGTCGATTCCGATGAGGTCACCTACAACCTGCACATCATCCTGCGTTTCGAGATCGAGCAGCGGCTCTTCCGCGGCGAGCTTGCGGTGGCGGATCTGCCGGCGGCGTGGAACGCGCTCGCGCAGGAGTTGCTCGGCCTCGCGCCCGCGCACGACGGCGAGGGTTGCCTGCAGGACGTGCACTGGTCGGGCGGCGCATTCGGTTACTTTCCGAGCTATTGCCTGGGCAACATGATCGCGGCGCAACTCTGGTACGCGGCGCAGGCGGCGTTGCCGGGGATCGAGGAGGATTTTGCAGCGGGACGTTTCGAGCGACTGCTCGGGTGGCTGCGCACGCAGATCCACGTGCGCGGGCGTCGGCTCGAGACCGAGGAACTCGTGCGCGCCGTCACCGGCGAGGGCCTCTCGCCGCGTCACCTCGTGCGTTATCTCGGCGAACGTTATCTGCCGCTGTACGGCGCGTGAGGTTCCGCGCGCCACGCAACCGCGGCGTTGAACGGAACGTCTTCGCCCGCGTCTCTCTTTTCGGCCGCTCCCACCTGCGCACATGAATTACCGCCCCTTCGGCAAAACCGGTTTCGATGTCTCCGAAATCAGCTTCGGCGCGTGGGCGCTCGGCGGCGGCTGGGGGCCGCAGTCGGACGACGATTCCGTGCGCGCGCTCCACCGCGCGATCGACCTCGGCGTAAACCTGATCGATACCGCCGCGGGCTATGGCAACGGACGCAGCGAAAAGGTGATCGCCAAGGTGTTGAAGGAGCGGCGGGAAAACGTGTTCGTCGCCACGAAGACGCCGCCCGCGCCCGGCATTTGGCCGCCGTCGCCGTACTGCCGCGCGGCCGAACGCTACGGCGAGGCTTACCTGCGGGCCAACGTGGAGGAGCGTCTCAAATGCCTGGGCACGGATCGGCTCGACCTGCTGCAACTCCACACCTGGACGCGCGCTTGGAACCGCGATCCGTCGCCGCTCGCCGTCCTGCGGCAGCTGCGCACCGAGGGGAAGCTGCAGTACATCGGCGTCTCCACGCCGGAGCACGACCAGCATAGCGCGCTCGACCTGATCCGCGGCGGCTGGGTCGACGTGGTGCAGGTGATCTACAACATCTTCGAGCAGGAGCCGGCGGCGGAGCTGCTCGGCGCGGCGCGCGAGCATGGCGTGGCGGTGATCGTGCGCGTGCCGTTCGACGAGGGTTCGCTCACGGGGAAGTTCACCGACAAGACGACCTTCGCCGACGGCGATTTCCGGCGACACTATTTCTCCGGCGACCGGCTGATCCGGACCGTGCGGCGTGTCGACGCCGTGCGGCAGTCGCTCGAGGGCAGCGGGCTGACGCTCCCGCAGGCGTCGTTGAAATTCGCACTCGCGCACCCGGCGGTGAGCACAGTGATCCCCGGCATGCGCAACACCGACCAGGTGAACCTGAACTGCGCCGCCGCGTCGCTCCCGCCGATGGCGCCCGAACTCGTCGAGAAACTCCGTCCCCACAACTGGCGCCGCGGCATCTGGTACAGCGGGAAGCAGTGAGATTGGGGAATGCGGAACGTGGATTGCGGATGGCGGATGGGCGGAGAGCCGAGTGAAGGTGGAAGGCTCCCCACCGCTCGGGGACTGGAGGCCGGCCCCGAAGCGGCCGGTTGCAGAGCGAACCTCGCGGTCCGCGACGGAGTGAACGAGCGCTCGCCGGGGAGGGCCCTTAACTGACTTCCTGAAATTGGAGCTCGTGGAGGCGGGCGTAGAGGCCGGCGCGGGCGAGAAGTTCGGCGTGGGTGCCGGACTCGGCGAGGCGGCCCTGCTCCATCACGAGGATCATATCCGCCTTCTGGATTGTGGAGAGACGGTGCGCGATGACGAACGTCGTGCGGCCGTGCATGAGCCGCTCCATCGCCTGCTGGATGAGGCGCTCGGAGGCGGTGTCGAGCGCGCTGGTGGCCTCGTCGAAGATGAGGATGCGCGGGTCCTTCAGGATCGCGCGGGCTATGGCTATGCGTTGGCGCTGGCCGCCGGAGAGTTTCACACCGCGCTCGCCGACGGTGCTCGCGTAGCCATCGGGCAGGGCGGCGATGAACTCGTGTGCGTTGGCGGCCTTGGCGGCCTCGACGATCTGCTCGCGGGTGGCATCGGGCCGGCCGTACTTGAGGTTCTCCTCGAGCGTGCCGGAGAAGAGGATGTTCTCCTGGAGCACGATGCCGATCTGACGGCGGAGCGACGCGGCGGTGACGCCGCGGATATCGTGGCCGTCGACCGTGATCGCGCCGGAGGCGGGGTCGTAGAAACGCGCGAGGAGGTTCACCAGCGTGCTCTTGCCGGAGCCGCTGGGGCCGACGATGGCGACGAGTTTCCCGGCGGCGGCGGTGAACGAGACGTTCGTCAACGTGCGCGGGCGGCCGGCGCCGGGCGGCTCCTGGTCGTAGTCGAAGCAGATGTCGCGGAACTCGACGTCGCCACGGACTGGGGGCAGCGGGCGGGCATCGGGGGCGTCGGCGACCTCGGGCTTGGTGTCGAGCAGGCTGAAGATGTTTTCGAGCGAGGTGGTGGCGCGTTGGAAGACGAGGTTGAGATCGGCGAAGCGGACGATGGGCGGGAAGATGAACGCGATGTATCCGTAAAATGCGACAAGCGTGCCGACCTCAAGGCGCCCCGCGTGGACGAGCCAGCCGCCGTAGCCGAGCACGACGAGTGCGCCGAGCGAGCCGAGCAGGTCGGCGATGATGCCCATCTTCGTGTAGCGGATGACGATCTTGGAGAAGTTGAAGTAGTCGGCGTTGATGCCGGCGGAGAAGGCGGCGATCTCGTCCTGCTCCTTGGTGAACGACTTCACGACGCGCGCGGCGGCGACTTTCTCGTGGAGGAATCCGACGACGTTGTCCCAGTTCTGACGATGCACGCGGCTCTCCTCGCGCATCTGGCGACGCTGGTGGAAGTGGTTCACGAGGAACAGCGGCAGCACGGCGGCGACGGCGAGCGCGAGACGCCATTCGACGGCGAAGAGGAAGCCGAGCACGCCGAGCAGCGTGATGGCATCAGAGATGACGGTGATGAGGAAGTTGTTGGTGAGGGCGTAGACCTCGTTCGTGTCCTGCGAGATGCGGGAGGCGGTGCGGCCGGTCTGGTGGGCGTCGAAGTAGCGCAGGGAGAGCGACTGGAGATGGGCGAAGAGTTGGATACGCACATCGCACACGAGGCGCATGGCGGCGTACTGAAGCACACGGTTGCGGATGAACGTGACCCAGGCGCGCAGGATGAAGAGGGCGGTGAACGCCGCGAGCAGCCAACCGAGCAGGCGGAGGTCGCGGTGCGGCAGGGCGTCGTCGATGATGAGTTTGAAGATCCACGGCGCGGGCAGCGTGAGCGCAGTGGCGAGGAGGATGAGCCCGATGCCGAGGACGATCTGGCCGCGCTGCGGGCGGGCGAGCGCGAGGAAACGGCGGAAGGTGTGCTGAGGCATGGTGGGAGCTCCGCGGCGAAACGTTGGCCGCGGGCGGGGGCCGGCAAAACAAAAGCCGCCCGGAGACGGGCGGCGGGTGTGTGCGGTGGCGGGAGTAATGAATCGGGGGCGAGAGGCGAGAGGAGTGAGACGAGAGGTGGAAATCAGGAACGGAGGGCCAGGTCGATGACCTGGCCTACAGCGTCTTGATGACTTCGGCTTTCGGGAAACGCACTTTCGGGAGCGTGGCGTACTTGTCGGTCGCGGCGCGATAGCCGAGGGCGATGGCGGCGAGCGTCGCGTAACCGTCTTTACGGACGCCGAGGATCTCGTCGAACTTTGCTGGGTCGAAACCTTCCATGGGGCAGGTGTCGATGCCGAGGAGCGCGGATGCGGTCAGGAGTTGGCCGATCGCGATGTAGGCCTGGCGGGCGGCCCATTCGAGGAGGTGCGACTTGTGGCTGTCGGCGAGCAGGCTGTCCTCCATCACGCGCTGATAACCGGCGAGCGCGGTGACCGGTTGGCCGCGGACCTCGGCGATGCGCGCGGTGTAGTGGGCGATGTCGGCGGCGCTGAGTTCGATGCGCGCGGTGAACACGACGAAGTGGGAGGCATCGGTCACCTGCGACTGGTCCCAGGCGTGCGGGCGCAGTTTCGCGCGGAGCGCGGGATCGCGGACGACGAGAAAGCGCCAGGGCTGTAAGCCGAAGGAGGAGGGTGTGAGCACGAGCGTGTCCTCGAGCGCGTTCCACGTGGCGGGGGAGATCTTGCGAGCGGGATCGAAGACCTTGGTGGAGTAGCGCCACTGCAGCGCCGAGAGCAGTTGATCGGTGGTGATGGTATGCATCGCTGGGAGGCGCAACGTGCCCGCAAAGGACGGCGACGCAAACGGGCGCGGCGCCGGGGGCTCGGCCGGGATCGGTGGCGCAGCCGCGCGAAGCGACGGTCGGCGCGATGAGCTGCTCTCGCGAGCAGTTCCATCTGCGCGGCGCCGGAAGTGAGCGGGCGAGAACGGTTCAGAACCCCGCGGCTATCGCTGCGAGGTGCAACAACGGACGTGCGAGCATCATCATCAGTGCGCCGAGCGCGCCAGAAAACGCCGGGAAGACGTTCAGTGCTACGATGAGCGCCAGCATGCTCCAGCGCGAGATGCTCGCGAAGGTCTCCCAAGTCATGCCGATCGCGACGCGCAGCAAGCGGCCGCCGTCGAGTGGCGGAACGGGGAGGAGGTTGAAGACGAAGAGGGTGATGTTCACCAGGATCGTCTTCATCGTAAGCTCCGCGAAAACCGGATGGTACCGCGTGGCGAGACCGCCGAGCGCAGCGACGCCGATGGCGAGCAGGAGGTTCGAAAACGGGCCGGCGAAGGTGGTGAGCGCGTCGTCGGAACGCGGATTCTTGAAGCGGGCGATGTTCACCGGCACCGGCTTCGCCCAACCGAAGAGAAACGTGCCGTTGAGCAGAAAGATGCAGAGGATCGGGAAGATGATCGTGCCCAGCAGATCGATGTGCGGCAGCGGATTGAGCGTCACGCGGCCTTGCGAGTGGGCGGTGTCGTCACCGAGTTTCCAAGCCGTCCAAGCGTGCGCCCACTCGTGGATGCAGAGGCTGCTGACGAGAATGATGAAGAAGAGTGTGCCGTCGCGGAAATCCATCAGGGCGCTTTCTCGGGAGTTCCGGCGAGCTGTTCAATCAGCTTCTGCTTGTTCGGCTGGAGCGGCTCTTCGGTGATCTGATCGAGCAGCGCGCGGGCTTCGTCGGCGCGGCCGAGCGTGGCGAGGATGTTGGCCTGATGGAGCTGGATGGTCTGGAGCTCGACGCCGGGCTTCGCGCGTTGGCCGAGCGTCTTCCAGGCGGCGATGGCTTCGTCCCAGTTGGGCGAGGGGAGATCGTAGAAGCTCTCGGCGTGACGATAGCCGTAGGCCATGTTGTCGGGCGCGAGTTCGGCGGCTTGGCGGAACTCGGCGGCACTGCGAACGAGGAGGTCGTTGCGGGCGTACGTCTTCGCATCGACGAAGAACTCGCGGTACTCGTAGAGCAGCATGCCGAGCTGGTAGTGGTAGAGCGGCTCCTTCGGCTCGAGGGTGATCGCGGCTTCGTAGAGTTTGGCGGCCTGATCGTACTCGCCTTCCTCGGCGTGGTGGTTGGCGAGCTGGTTTTTGACGACGGCGAGGTTGGGCTCGATGGCGTCGGCCTTCAGGAAGATATCGTAGGAGCGCTTCGGGTGGCCGGCCGAGTTGAGGAAGAGACCGTAGGCGACGTACGCGGCGACGAACTTCGGGTCCTTGCGCAGCAACGCCTCGTAGTCGCGCACGACCTCGCTGAGCTGCATCTCGACGCTGCTGCGGTCCATGTTTTCGCCGGCATTTTGCGCGGCGGTGAGGATCGTGCGCTGGCGTTGGACGATGCGCTTGAGCTCGCGCTCCGCCATCGTCTCGCCGGCGGCGTGCGCGGTGAACGGGGCGAGGGCGGTGACGAGGGCGAGGAGGAACGGAATGAAACGTTTCATCGCGAGCGAAAGGGAGACCGCGAGCGGAGCAGGTTGTGCCGCGCGGCGCGAGTCTTTCGGCGGGCGCGGGAGGGGCGCGGAAATCCGGACCGACAGAAGGGAACGAAGAGAACGACGCCTGGCGCAGCCATGACGGGGTTGGCGCGAAGAACGGTGGCAAAGATTGGTCGACTTGCGTTCCCCCGGCGGGCGCGGAACTCGTGGGACGATCCAACACGCGGGCGCGACGCCCGTGCCACCACGCCAAGCCGACGCGGGCGGTTACAGACCGAGCTCGGCGCGGAAGACCGGGAGATACTCGGCGAGGCCGGTGGCCATCGTGACGCGCGGCTCGTAGCCGAGATCGCGGCGGGCGGCGTCGATCGAGAACCAGTGGTCGGTGGCGAGTTCGTGAGCGGCGAACGACGTCATCGGCGGCTCGCCGCGCAGCGGGAAGACCCGCCAGAGCGACTCGCACACGGAGCCGAGCGCGGCGGCGGCGCCCACGGGGATGCGGCGGCGGAGCGGGGGCAGGCCGAGCGCGACGAGCAGGTCGTTGATCCACGGCCAGAGTGCGACGGGTTCGCCGTTGGTGATGAAGTAGGCGCGACCGCCGGCGGGAGAGTCGGCGGTGCCGAGCGCGCGTTCGGCGAGCAGGTGGGCGTCGACGACGTTGTCGATGTGCGTGAGGTCGACGCGGTTCTCGCCGGTGCCGACGACGCGGAGGCGCCCGCGGCGCGCGGCGGCGACGACCCGCGGCACGAGATGGTGGTCGCCCGGGCCCCACACCAGATGAGGGCGGAGCGCGACGGTGCGGAGGTCGGGGCAGTTGGCGGCGCGCACGAGGCGCTCGGCGAGCGCCTTGGAAGGCGGATACGCGCAGGGGGCCCGCGTGCAGAGTCGCGCGGACTCGTCGATCCCGCGCAGATCGCCGCCGGTGTAGACGACGCTCGGCGAACTGGTGTGGATGAAACGCCGCACGCCGTTGGCGATCGCGGCCTCGAGCAGGCGCGCGGTGCCATCGACGTTCACAGCGTGGAACTCCTTCGCCGGACCCCACACGCCGACGCGCGCGGCCACGTGGAAGATCGAATCCACGTCCGCGCAGGCGGCGTGCAACGAGGACGAGTCGGAGAGGTCGCCGCGCACGATCTCGACTCCACGGGCCTCGAGCGCCGGCAGCGGGCGGCGGCTGAAGGCTCGCACGCGGCGGCCCTCGGCGAGCAGGCGCTCGACGATCTTGCCGCCGACGAAGCCGCCGGCACCGGTGACGAGGACAATGGGGGATGAACTCATGAGTGGGCGTGCGGACTAGCCGCGCTTGGGAAGTTCCGCGGACCGGACGCACCTTTCAAACCCAGAGAAAGGACAGGGAGATTCTCAGCGGTGCTCAGCGGGCGACGAGTCGGAGCTTGGCGCTCGTAATCGTCGACCCCTTCAACTCAGTTTTCTCGATCTCGAGCGCGTAGGTCTTGCCCGCTTCGACGGTGATGGTTTCGACCTGCACGAGGCCGTCGAGCACTCGGCCGCCGAGGAGCATGAACTCGAGGGTGTGCGGCCCCGGAGCGAGGCGCAGGCTGAGCGCGCCCTTTGCGCCGCTGTAGGATTTGAAGACGGGAAGCGAGTAGTTCACCTCGGGGATCGCGCCGGGGGCGGTGGTAACGGAGTCGTCGACACGGAGGAGGTACGGGTGGATTTCGTCGCGTTTGGCGGCTTGGTACTCGAGCGTCGCGAACGCCGTGGTGGCCGCGGGTTCGCGGTAGGCTGGCGCGTCGTCAACGGTGTAGACGGGTGCGGTGCTGGAGGCGTTGTCGCCGTCGAACGCGACGGCAATCGCGAAGCCCTCGTGCGAGAAGCGGTAGCGGCGTCCCGCCTCCATCTGGACGCGGATGCGTTTGACGACGATCTCCGTGGCACCCTTGGCGGCCGGGCCGCGCCGGTTGTTGAGAACGATCTCGAAGGTGTGTTCGCCGGGGAGAAGCGCGAGGGCGAAGGCGCCGATGGCGTGGGTCTTGTTGAAACCGAAAGGAAGCAGGCCGCCGGTGAATTCGGTGCGGGTGCGGCCGTCGACCTTGTAGAGCCAGGTGAGCGGGGTGATGCCGCGGTCGCCCTTGCAGGAAAATTGGGCGGTCTCGGTCAGGGCCCGCGGCGGTCCGGAATACGCCTGGTACGGGGCGGCGTGGGCAAGGAGCGAGGCGAGGAAGGGGGCAATCAGAGTAAGAAGGAATCGGAACATGGTGGGAGCGCGGTTGCGGCAGCGGGGCAGGACGGTTCTGGCGTGCCCGGAGCGCGGAGACAAGGGTCTTGGCGGCCCCGGTTG
Organism: Opitutaceae bacterium; assembly: GCA_035298965.1. Lineage (GTDB taxonomy): Bacteria > Verrucomicrobiota > Verrucomicrobiia > Opitutales > Opitutaceae > CAJCBL01. The sequence goes on from DATGXO010000159.1 coordinate 24,783, forward strand.
CGCTGCGCGGGCGGTCGGGCATGCTTGAGGCCATGGCAACCTTCACCGCGACGGTGTACTGGCGGCGCGACGGTGCTGCCTTTCTCGACAACCGCTACAGTCGCAAACACGAGTGGACGTTCGACGGCGGTGTGCGCGTGGCGGCTTCCGCATCGCCCGATGTGGTGCCGCTGCCGCTCTCGGTGGCAGAGGCGGTGGATCCGGAGGAGGCGTTCGTCGCGAGCCTGTCGAGCTGCCACATGTTGTGGTTTCTCTCGATCGCCGCGAAACGTGGATTCCGCGTGGACAGCTATGTCGACGAAGCGGTCGGCGAGATGGGGACGAACGAAGCGGGCCGCCTAGCGGTGACCAAGGTGACGTTGCGGCCGAAGACGGTGTTTTCGGGTGAACGGATACCATCGGCCGAGGAACTGACGGCGGTGCACCACGCGGCGCACGAGGCATGTTTCATCGCGAATTCCGTGAAGACGCAGGTCCTGTGCGAGCTGTGAACGGCGCGTGGAGTGAAGGACGGGTTCGGTGCAGCCGAGCGCGGCGCGCAGAAGGAGATTAAACGGACTGTGTGTGGACGCCGGAATTTGTAGATACGGAGAAGTCGGGCGTAAAGTCTGCCCGCCTTTGGCGGCGCCGGAGGCGACCAGGCCCCGACCTACGCGGAGACGGAGCGGTGCGGCGGGCGGCGCTTGGTTGCGCCAATGAAGAAGGCCGGCGCTGAAGGGCGCCGGCCTGGGGGAAACGGAGCGGTCGGGCGTGAGGCCCGACCTACCAGCGGAATGTTCAGACCTTCGGGCCGCCTTGGGCGAGCTTGCGGGCGCGGAGGCGCAGGCCGTTGAGGCGGATGAAGCCGGTGGCGTCGCTCTGGTTGTACCAGCTCTTCACGCCTTCCATCGACGCGACGTGCGGGTCGTAGAGGGATTTCGGAGACTTGCGGCCGCAGGTGATGATGTTGCCCTTGTAGAGCTTGAGGCGGACGGTGCCGGTGACGCTCTTCTGGCTCTCGTCGATGAGGGCTTGGATGGCCTCGCGCTCGGGGGCGTACCAGAAGCCATTGTAGATGAGCTCGGCGTACTTCGGCACGAGGGAGTCGCGCAGGTGCATGACCTCGCGGTCCATGGTGAGCGTCTCGATCTGCCGGTGGGCGTGCATCAGGATGGTGCCACCGGGAGTTTCATACACGCCGCGGCTCTTCATGCCGACGAAGCGGTTCTCGACGAGGTCGACGCGGCCGACGCCGTGCTTGCCGCCGAGCTTGTTGAGGGTCTTCAGGACGCCGGCGGGGGAGAGCTTCTTGCCGTTGACCGCCACGCAGTCGCCTTGGACGAACTCGAGCTCGACGTACTCGGCCTTGTTCGGGGCGTCTTCGGGCGAGACGGAGAGCTTGAACATGGCCTTGTTCTCCTTGGTGGTCGGGTCGAACCACGGATCCTCGAGAATGCCGGCCTCGTAGGAGATGTGGAGGAGGTTGCGATCCATCGAATACGGCTTCTTGAGCGAGGCCTCGACGGGGATGTTGTGGGCGGCGCAGTAGGCGATCATCTCGGCGCGGCCGGGGAATTCCTTGCGGAACTCCTCGAGCTTCCACGGGGCGATGATCTCGAGGTGCGGGGCGAGCGCCATGTAGGTGAGCTCGAAACGGCACTGGTCGTTGCCCTTGCCGGTGGCGCCGTGGGCGACGGTGTCGGCCTTCTCGCGCTCGGCGATCTCGACTTGGGCCTTGGCGATGAGCGGGCGCGCGATCGAGGTGCCGAGGTAGTACTGGCTTTCGTACTGCGCGTTGGCGCGGATCATCGGGTAGATGAAGTCGGAGGCGAACTCCTCGACGAGATCGAGGGTGTAGTGTTTCGAGGCGCCGGTCTTCTTCGCCTTCTGCGGGAGGCCCTTGAGCTCCTCCTCCTGGCCGATGTCGGCCGCAAAGGTCACGATCTCGGCGTCGTACGTTTCCTTGAGCCACTTGACGATGACGGACGTGTCGAGTCCGCCCGAGTAAGCGAGGACGATTTTCATGGGAAAAGAGGGAGAACTGCTACCGCAACGTGCCGCAGGCGCAACGCCGGTCTTCCGCGCCTGCGCCCGGCGTGCTGGGGCCGCCTCAGCGCTTGGCGGCGGCTTGGGCGAGGGTGGCGAGGATCGCCTTCTGGATGTGAAGGCGGTTCTCGGCCTGGTCGAAGATGATCGATTGCGGGGACTCGAGCACGTCGGCCGCGACTTCCTTGCCGGCGTAGGCGGGCAGGCAGTGCATGAAATAGGCGTCGGGCTTGGCGAGGCGCATGAGCTCGCTGGTCACCTGATAGGGCTTCATCGCCTGAATCCGATCGGCGGACTCGGCTTCCTTGCCCATGCTGACCCACACGTCGGTATAGACGACATCGGCGCCGGCGACGGCTTCGCGCGGATCGGTGGTGAACTGGTAGCGGTCGGCCCAGCCGTGCTGCGCGAGCAGGCCCTGAAGCGCGGCGCCGGGCTCATAGCCCTGCGGACCGCTCACGGCGACCTGCATGCCGAAATGGTTGGCGCCGAGAATCCACGAATTGGCCACGTTGCAGCCGGCATCGCCGAGAAAGGCGATCTTGCGGCCGCGCAGCGAGTCGAGGAGATCGCCGCCCTGCGCCCAACGCTCGGCGAGCGTGAACGCATCGGCGTAGATCTGGCACGGGTGGAGGAGATCGGTGAGGGCGTTGACGACCGGGACCGTTCCCCACTGCGCGAGCTGCTCGACCTCGGCCTGATCGAAGGTGCGCACAATCAGGCCGTGCACGTAACGCGAGAGCACCCGGGCGGTGTCGGCGATGGATTCGCCGCGGCCGAGCTGGATGTCGCTCTTGCTCAGGAACAGCGGGTTGCCGCCGAGCTCGTGGACGCCGACTTCGAAAGAGACGCGGGTACGGGTGCTCGACTTGGCGAAGATCATCGCCCACGTTTGCCCGGCCAGGACCGCCGGCCGCTCGGTGGAGCGGAGCCGTTTGAACTTCGCCGCCGAGTTGAACACGGCTCGCGCCTGCTCGGTGGAGAAGTCGGTCTCTTTCAGGAAGTGCATCATCGTGGAAAAACGGACAACTTGCCGGCTTCCCCAAGGGGCGACGAGGAAAAAGTCGCAGAAGAGCCATGGCGGCCGGGGCTGGTCCGGCCCACGCGTGCGAGGCCGCCGGGGCGAGCAAGGGGCGGACGGGTGGGCCCCAAGTCGATAGGTTGGGCAGCGGGCGGAACGGAAAAAGTCGGGCGGAAAGCCCGACCGACGGGCGATCCCGCTGGCGCTGCAGCCTGCCGGTACGCGCTCGAAGGTTGTGGCGCCGGACGCCTCGTGCACGTTCCACGCCCCATGGAGCTCGCCATCCGCCCCTACGTGCCCGCCGATCTGCCGGCGCTTTACCGGATCTGTCTGTTGACGGGCGACGCCGGCGCCGATGCCGCGGCGCTCTACGCGGATCCCGAGTTGCTGGGCCATTATTACGCGGCGCCCTACGCGGTGCTCGAGCCGGAGTCGTGCTTTGTGCTCACCGGTGAGGGAAAGGTCAGCGGCTACGTGCTGGGGACGGGAGATGCGGCGGAGTTCGCGGGGCGCGCGGAGCGGGAGTGGTTCCCGGCGTTGCGGGTGCGGTTGCCGCGGCCGCGGGAAGAGGACGTATCGGCCGACGCGGCGTTGTTGCGGCTGATCCACCGCGGCTTCGCGGTGGCGCCGGGATTTCGCGATCACCCGGCGGAGTTGCACATCGACCTGCTCCCGGCGGCGCAGGGACGGGGCTGGGGCCGGCGGCTCATCGAGCGGTTTTGCGCGGAGGTGAGGGCGCGGGGGGCGACCGGCGTGCGGTTGGGCGTGAGCGAGCGCAACGCGGGTGCGATCGCGTTCTACGAGCGGATCGGCTTCGCCCTGCTCGGGTGCTATCCCGGCTGGCGTGCTTACGGCTGGCGTTGGGCGGAGCCGCGCGAGCCCGGCGGCATCTGAGATCCGCGGCTTCCGGTTTGCCGGAAAGGGTGCGCTGAAGCGCGCGCGGGAACGGCCGATAAACGGGGTAACGTCGCTCCCGTTGCCCATCATGTCTGTTCCACGCCCCTTTCGCCTGTTCGCATTGTGCGGAGCGCTTTGTGCGAGTGCCGCCTTCGGCGCCCCGGAGATGCCGGCTTCGCCCCAGCTGCAGCCGGGGACGACCGGCGAGGCGTTGCCGGTGTTGCACGACTATCAGTCGTTCTGGAGCCTGCCGGAGTCCTCGCGGCAGCTGCGGCATCGGATCGATTACGAGGTGCTGGTGCTCTTCTACGATCCGGACTGGCAGATCATCTGGGTCGAGAACAACGGCGCGCCGTTCTTCCTCCAGCTCGGTTCGACCCGTTGGCCGATCGTGCCCGGCGACCGCGTGCGAGTGCAGGGCACGGTGTTCGCTCCGCGCGGCTATGAGATCAGCGATCTCCGCCTGACGAAGGTGGGCACCGGTCCGCTTCCCGCGCCGTCGGTGTTCGATCCACGCGAGGACCCCGGACGTTACCATGAGCGCCGTATGCGGGTGCGCGGCGTGGTCGAGAGCATGACCGAAACCGACGGCCGCCACGTGCAGCTGACGGCTGTCACCGATGGTCTGGCGATCGATCTCAACGTGCGCTGCGACGACTTGGAGCCGGTGCCGCAGCTCGCCGGGATGGCGGTCGAGGCGGTCGGGATATTCACGGTACGGCGCGAACCTTCCGGGCGGGTGTCCTCCATCGACTTGTGGGTGGATGGTCTGCGGGAAATCGCGGTCGTGGGCTCCTTGGCGACGGATCCACGATTCGCGGCCGTGCCGTTCACTTCGTTGCAACTGCTCGAAGAAAAGTCCCGCGGCACCGTGCGTTTCGACGGTCGGGTGCGGAAGGTGCAGCCGGGGCAATCGGTCACGCTGTGGGACGAGGCGGGCGAGGTCGTGGTCGAATCCGCGCAGAAGGCGGCGCTCATGGAAGGCGCCCAAGTGCAGGCGATCGGCGATCCCGAGGTCCGCGGTACTTCGATCATCCTGAAACACGGCCTGTGGCGGATCGCGGACACACCCCCTCCGGCGGAGCCGCTGCTGAAATTGCGGCGTGCCGTGCAGGTGCTGGAGCTCTCGCCCGAGGAAGCGGCGCGCGGCCATGCGGTGGAGGTCGTCGGCGTGGTGACGTGGTCCCACCCGGCGGCGTTGTTTTTCTACATCCAGGATTCGACCCGCGGGGTCTGCATCCGCTGCTCGGGCCATTGGGATCGCGAGCCTCCGCGGATCGGCGAATCGGTGCGGGTCTTCGGCCGCACCACGATGGGCGAGTTCGCGCCCGCGGTGGAGTTCGAGCGTTACGAGGCGGTCAGCGGCTACCAGCTGCCGGAGCCACGTGAAGTGGCGGTGGACCAGATGCGCGGGGGCGCCGAGGAGGGGAAACTCGTCGAGCTGCACGGCTACCTGCGTACGGTGCGGTCCGAAGGGACGTGGACGTTGCTCTCGCTCACCAGCCCCAGCGGCGAATTCACAGCCCGGATGCCGCTGACCGGAGGGCTGGAGCGCATGGTGGGGGCGGTGGTGACTGTGCGCGGCGTGTGCACGGCGATCGCGAACGAGCGTCGGCAACTCGTCGGCATCGAGCTGCTCGTCGCCGAGGCCGCGAGCCTCACCGTGAGCGAAGCCGCCCCGGTCGATCCGTTTTCCGCACCGCTGATGAGACTCTCCGGGCTGCGCCGTTTCAGTCCGTTGCAGACCCCCTACCGCCGGATCCGCACCGAAGGCCGGGTCACGTTCCACGAGCCCGGCCGGCTCCTGTTGCTCGAGGAGGGCGACGACGGTCTCGAGGTGCTGGCGCGCAGCTACGAAAAGCTGCCGATCGGGGCGATGGTCGAAGTGGTGGGATTTCCAGGACTCGAGGCTGGCCACCCGGTGTTGCGCGAGGCGGTGTTCCGCCGTGCCCAGGGTGACGGAGCCCCGCGCGCGCCGTTGCCCATCGTGGCCGAGTTGCGGCCCGAGCTGCACAACCGGCTCGTGCGCCTCGACGGTCATCTGGTCGGCCAGGTGCGCCTGGCCGACGCGCGGCAGCTGACGATGCGTGCCGAGAACGTGACGTTCACCGCACTCGCGCCGCCGGCGCTGGCGTCGGAGAACCTGCCGAACGAAAGCGCGCTGCGCCTGACCGGTGTGTACCGGGCGGTGTTCGACGAATACGGCCAGCAGCGCGGCTTCCAACTCCTGTTGCGCGAACCGGCCGATCTGGCGGTGCTAGAAGCGCCCTCATGGCTGACCCGCGGCCGCCTGCTCGCGCTCGCCTCGTTATTCGCCGCGGGCGCCCTCGCGGCCGTGAGCTGGAATCTGCTCCTGCGCCGCCGCGTGCGCGCGCAGACTCTCCTGATCCGGCGCCAGCTCGAGCAGCAGAGCGCGCTCGAGCGGGAGCTGCAGAAGGCCGCGAAACTCGAGTCGCTCGGTCTGCTCGCGGGCGGCATCGCGCACGATTTCAACAACCTCCTCACGGTGATCCTCGGCAACCTCACGCTGGCGCGGCTCGATCCGGCGGTCGAGGCGGCGGCGGGCGACTGTCTCGAGGATGCGGAGCGCGGCGCCCAACGTGCGCGCGACCTCACGCAGCAACTGCTCACGTTCGCCAAGGGCGGCGATCCCCACCGCACGGCGGTTTCCCTGCCGGAGGTCGTGCGCGAAGCGGCGGAGCTCGTCGTGCGCGGCACACCGGTTTCCTGCGACTTCGATTTCGCGTGTGGTGTCTGGCCGGCGGAGGCCGATCGCGGCCAGATCGGCCAGGTCGTCCACAACCTCGTGCACAACGCCCTCCAAGCGATGCCCGAGGGCGGCGCGATCCGGCTTTCGTTGGAAAACGTCGAGATCGGCGTCGGCGCGGTCATGCCGCTCGCGCCCGGTCGTTACCTGAAGCTCGCCGTGGCCGACACCGGCCCGGGCATGAGCGCCGAGGTGCGCGCGCGCATCTTCGATCCGTACTTCACCACGAAGAAGGCGGGCAGCGGGCTCGGTCTGGCGACCGTCCACTCGATCGTGCGCAAGCACAAGGGCTTCATCGATGTGGTCTCGATCGAGGGCCGCGGCACGACGTTCCACGTGTGGCTGCCGGCGAGTGCGAGCATGGTCCTGGCCGCGCCGGCCTCGCCCGTCTCGCTGCCGGTCGTCGTGGCCGGGAAACGCGTGCTCGTGATGGACGACGAGCCGGAGATCCGCCGTCTGGTGACGACGTTGCTGCACCGCATGGGCCTCGAAGTCGTGGCCGTGGGCGACGGCGCGGAGGCGGTCGAGGCGTTTCGCGCGGCACGCGCGGCGGGCAACCCGTTCGATCTCGTCATCACCGACCTGACGGTGCCTGGCGGCATGGGCGGCAAGGACGCCATGCAGGCGCTCCTCGCGCTGGATCCGGACGTGCGCGCGATCGTCTCGAGCGGTTACTCGAACGATCCCGTGCTGGCCGATTACCGTGCCTTCGGTTTCCGCGGGATGGTGCGCAAGCCGTACGAGATCGAGGAACTCGCGACCTGCGTCGCCCGGGTGTTGTCCGGCGTGGAAGGCTGAGGCGCCACCGCCAGACCGCGGCTTACTTGGCGAAGAACGGCGTCTGCTCGAGGCCGTTGATCGTGAACTGCACGGCGACGGCGGCGAGCAGCAGGCCCATGATGCGGGTGACCAATTTCATGGCCAACGGGTTCACGCGACGGGCCCCGCTGCTGGCGAAACGCAGGATGAAATACGAGGCGAAGCACACCGCGCCGATGCAGGCGAACAGCGCGACGTATTGCGCCCAACCGCGCGCCTGACCGAGCAGAATGAGCGAGGTGGAGATCGCGCCGGGGCCGGCGAGCATAGGCACGCCGAGCGGTGTGATCGCGATGTCATCCTTGGCGGCGCCGGCCTCGACCTCCTCGTCGGTCTGGCGATCGCGCGCGCGGTTGGCGTACAACATGTCGAGCGCGATGCGCAGGAGCAGCACGCTGCCCGCGATCTGGAACGCCGCCATCGTGATGCCGAGGAACTGGAAGATCCATTTCCCCGCCAACGCGAAGAGGATCAGCACCAGGGCTGCAACCGTGCTGGCGAGCCCGGCCATCCGCTTCTGCTGCGCCGGCGTGTCGCGCTCGGTCATCGCGAGAAACATCGGGATGATCGCGATCGGATCGATGATCACGAACATGGAGGTGAAGGCGAAGAGCGTGTATTCGAGCAGGTCCAAGCGGGAGTTGACGATGGGGGCCGCGCCGGCCGGCGCACTTCGAAAATGCAGCGACCGGCCAGCGCCGCCCGGCGCGACGGTGCGCGCGGATTTTCCCGCAAGCGGCAGAACGGGAATCCACCGATGGCGCACCGGCCCCATACCCGGTATCAAAATCCCGTACCTGTTTCCCCGCGCTGTCCCCACGCGGACCGAGGAAAACCCGGTGCAACCTGCCCGCCCGGCGCGGCGGGCACCGCAGGAGACATTCCGGAAAGCCTCCAGGCTCGCATCCCACCCCCGTGTCCCCTGCGACAACGCGCCAATGCCCGAGGCAACCTCGCACAGGAGCACAACATGCAACGTACACTGAAACTACGCAGTCTTCGGTCCCCGGTTCTGGCGGCGCTGTTTGGCGCCGCAGGACTGACGCCGGCCTTCGCCGCCAACAATGCGTTCAAGCAATCCAACCTCGTGTCCGACATTCCGGGACTGGCGACCTACACCGACCCGAACCTCGTCAATCCGTGGGGATTGGCGGCGAGCGGCACGAGCCCGATGTGGGTCTCGAACGCGGACAGCGGCACGTCGACCATCTACAACGGCGCCGGTCTTCCCCTGCCTCTGGTGGTGACCGTCCCGGCGCCGGGCGGCGGCGCTGGCGCGCCCACCGGACAGATTTTCAACGGCACCTCCGCCTTCCACGGCGACCGGTTCATTTTCGCCACGGAAAACGGGACGGTCGCCGGCTGGCGCGGCGCGCTCGGGACGGCGGCGGAGACGCTCTTCGACATGTCCGGGGGCGGGGCGAACTACAAGGGACTGGCCTTCGGCACGGTCGGAGCCGACTCGTACCTCTACGCGGCGGATTTCCACAACGCCCGCATCGACATTTTTAACAACGCCGGCGCGACCACGCTCGCCGGTGCCTTCGTCGACCCGAACCTGCCCGTCGGCTACGCGCCTTTCAATGTGCAGAATCTCGGCGGCTCGCTCTTCGTGACCTACGCTCTGCAAGATGCCGGCGGCGACGAGGAGGTCGCAGCGCCGGGCGCGGGGTTTGTCAGCCGCTTCGACCTCTCGGGCAACCTGCTCGGCCGTTTCGCTTCTGACGGCGTGCTCAACGCCCCATGGGGGATGGCCATCGCCCCGGTCGGCTTCGGCGGCTTCGGCGGAAATCTGCTCGTCGGCAATTTCGGCGACGGCCGGATCAACGCGTTCGACCTCGCGACGGGCGACTTCATCGACGTCCTCCGCGACGCCTCCGGGCACCCGTTCGAGATCGAGGGGCTCTGGGGCATTCAGTTCGGCAACGGCGCCGGAAGCGGTCCGATGGATACGCTCTACTTCGCCGCGGGCATCGAGGACGAGGCGCACGGTCTCTACGGCGCGATCGCCCCGGTGCCCGAGCCGGCGACCTACGGTTTCGCCGCCATGGGGCTGCTCGGATTGCTCGTGGTGCTCCGCCGCTTCCGTACCTGACGTCCTTCGGAACGATGGCACCACCATTGCGCCGTGACAGAAAGACGGACCGCCAGTGGGGGCGGGTCGTCTTCTCTGCTGGCGCGGCGACCGGCCACCTCCTCCCGCCGCAGCGGTGGGCCGTGGCTGCGGGCTCTTCGGGCGGGGCTCGGACCCGTCGCCGGGGTTTCCAGCAAGGCACAAAAGGAAAACCTCCGATAGTGGCCGGTGCCGCTTTGGGATATCAATGGTCCCGTCAATTGTCCGCGGAGTTGCTACCAGTCCAACACCGAGGATCCCCTCTTTGAAGCGCACTGCCGCAACCGCGGCCCATGACAGCAGCCGATCCGGCCGATCGCCGGGGCTGCCCGCTCGATTTCGAAATGTCGCCTAAAACGACGTTTCGCGACAGGGGGAAGACGGACCGCCAGTGGGGGCGGGCCGTCTTCCCCGCTGGCGCGAGAAAGTGCGCGCGGAGTCCGGCGCTTCAACGAAGCTCGGCGAGGTTTTCTCCGCAAACGCGTCGTCTCGCCGCCTGTCGCCGCGTCTCAGGCGTCACTGCTTGGCAGCTTCGGCCGGTTTGGTCTCGGCGGCCGCGGCGCCCTCGGGCTTCGGCGCCTCCGGGTGCTTCATCACGAACTCGAACCGCTGCGTCGCCTTCGATGTCACTCCCTGCTGGTTCTTCAGTGCCGGCGTGTACACCGTGTGCTCGATCGTCCAAACCGCCGCCTTCGCAAACGCCGCGTCGGTCGCTTCGGTGCACTGCACTTCGTCGGTCCGGCCGGTGTCGAGCACGAGAAACTCGACCACGGCATAGGCGGGCTGGCCCCAGTTGCGCCATTTCTGCGGATAAACCAGCGGCGCGGGCATGAGCAGCTTGGCGGGATGCTCCGGTTGGATGTCCCGCTTCCAACGGCGGCTGAAATGCGCCTCGCGCTTGTAGGGCGCCGGCGTGTCGGCATCGGCTTTGGCCGAGGCGAGCGGCGCGATCGCGGCGAAGGCCGTGGCGAGGAGGAGGCCCAGAAGGGCGGCGGGTTTCATGGGGCGCAACGGTTGAAGCCGAACGCCGCGCGGGCGAGCGGGATTTTTGCGCTGCAGTGCAATAACGCGGCGAGTCGTCCGAGTCGCCGTCGCCGGATTGCCGGCACGCGCCTTGTTTCGGGCCAACGCGGTCGCCACGCTCTCCCTCTCCCACTGATGTCCCACTCCACCGTCTCGATCCTCTCCCCGACGCTGGCCGAAGTCTTCGACCGGATGATGCGCCTGCTCGCGGCGGACGCCCGCTGCCTCGGCGCCTGGCATTTCGGCTCGCTCTCGCGCGGACTCGCCGACGCGTTTTCCGATGTCGACCCCGTCGTGCTCGTGACGGCCGACGGCTACGCTTCGCTCGTACGCGAACTGCCGCAGTTCTACCGGAGTGCGGCGGACCGGCTGCAGGTCATCTGGCCCGAGCGGTACAACAACGATTTCTTCGGCAACTATGGAGCGCTGCTCGAGCACTGCGGCGAGCTCTTCCAGTTCGATCTCTTCCTCATGCGCGCGGATCGCGTCGACGAGCACTTCTGCCGCGTGCATTGCATGGGGTGCACGCCCGAGCAGGTGATCTTCGACAAGACCGGCGAGGTCGCCGCGCTGCTCGCGCGCGGGCCCGGGCTGTCATCCGCCGCTCCGCCGAATGTCGGCTACCTAATCGACACCTATTACTTCCACGCGCAGATGATCATCAAATACCTCCTGCGCCCCGATTTTCTGAAGATGGGCAAACTCCTGCGTGAACTCTACCACGCCCACGCCGAGGTGCTGCTCGCGGTGTATCGCCGCGCCGAGTGGGGCAGCCCGGAGACACGACTCGCGCTCGACGCGCCCGCCGAGCGGGTCGTGCACCTACGCGACTATCTCGCTCCAGCCGACGCAGCGATCGCGGCGCGCCAGCTCGTGCGAGCGTGCCGGAATTTCAGCGACGACGCCCGCGCCGCCTGCGCGGCCCGAGGCA
>DATGXO010000160.1:0-11030 GCA_035298965.1 Opitutaceae bacterium
GCCCAGTCGAAGACGCCGCTGACGGTGACGGCGCAGCGATAGAGCTCGGGTTCGTAGGCCACACCCGACACCGCGAGGTACCCGCCGAACGAAGTGCCCATGATGGCGATGCGGTCCGCGTCGATGACGCCCGTTTTGAGCGCTGTTTTCACGGCGTCGGTCACGTCGTCGTGCATCTTGCGGAAGGCCCATTGATCGGCGACGGGGAACATCCAGTCGTAGCCGGTGGAGCCGCGGTAATTCGGCTGGAGCACGGCGTAACCGCGGCTGGCGAGGAATTGCACCTCGGAGTCGAAGCCCCAGTTGTCGCGGACCCAGGGGCCGCCGTGCGGAAGGACCACGAGGGGAGCCGGAGCCTGCTTGGACGTGCCGGCGGGAAGCGTGAGGTAGGCATCGAGCGCGCGACCGTCGCGCGTCTTGTACTTGATCGCGCTCATCGGGCGCATCCGCTCCGGATCGAGCCACGGGGCAGACTGCTTGAAGAGGCCGAGTTGGGCGGGCTGTTTGGTGATGTCGAGCAGGTGGTAGGTTGCCGGGTGTCGGTCCGAGTAGGTGACGATGAGGAAATGCTGCTCGTTGCGATCGCTGCCGATGATGCGGGCGATCTGTCCCTTGAACTGGTTGTCGAGCAGCGACTGGATCCCGCGGTAGAGTTCGGAAAACCAGACGCTCTTCGGCACCAGCTGATGGCAGACATAGCCGGCCACCATGTGGCTCATCGGCGTGCGGTAGACCCAGCCGTCGAAATCGTAACCGGCGTCGCTGTACAGCGCCTCGCCGGCGGTCCCGGACCGTGCGTCGAGGAAGAGGAGATCGCGCGGTTTGCCGTCCTGACGCGGACCTTGCACGAGGAGTTCGCCGGGTTTTTCGCCCGGGCCCATGATGTCGATCTCGTCGAGATCGAGCGCGAGTCTGGCCCAGTTTTCGCCCGACAGCTCGTGTAGCGTGAGCTTGCCGTTGTTGTCACAGGAGACGGCGAACGCGAGCTGGCCGTCCTTGTCGGCCAAGTAGCCGCTCGGGATGTCGCCGGGCTTGGCGTACCGTTTCAGCACGTGCTTCTCGTTCGCCTTTCGCACGATCACGCAGTCCGACCACGTGGAGGCGGCGGAGTTGAGGTTCGGGGTGGCGCCGGCGTCGAGCTTGGCGTCGACGAGCATCGGCTCGCCGTCGAGTCCGTCGGTGAACGGGTCCTCGCGCATCCAGATCAACGGCCGGAGGCGGTCCGCCTCGGGGAGGGCGATGATCGAGGCGTTGCAGTACTGGATCAGCGAGTAGGAGTTCAGCAGATCGTCGGCGCGGACGACGGTGAGGCCGTTTCCGTAGATCTTCTCGGAGGCGGTGCGGAAAACGAGGTAGTTTCCCGCGAGCCAGGTGGTGTCGTAGATATCGCGCTCATTCGAGCCTTGGAGCACGTTGACGGTGTTCTTCTTCAGATCGCAGAGCAGCAGATCGGTGCGGTCCTCGCCACTGGTGATCAGTGCTGCGACGAAGGTGCCGTCGTCGTTGATCTCCGGGCTGCGCAGCAGACTGGGCCGGAAGAAATCGCTGATCGGGATCGGCTGGTCGCGCGGGACAGGCGTGGTGCGGCTGAGGTCCGCTTTTTCCGCGGCGGACGAAAGACCGGGGAGGAGGGCGAAAGCCAAAGCCGCCGCGGGAAGAATGAGGGAGCGTTTCATGCTGGGGTGGAATGCGGGTCGCGCGCCGAGAGGAGGATGACAGAGTCCACGCGCAACGCGGCTGAGCGAAGCCTGCGCGACATGGCGCTTCAACTTCATTTCCCCTCGGCGGGCGGGCGGAGGTGCTGCGGTGATCGCGTGCGGCGCGGGAGAGGCGAGACCCTTCGTGGAATTCGCTACGCCGCCAGACGCGGAATGACACTGCCGTCCAGCGACGACGGACCTACCTGTAGCCGGGGAGGAAACGTTTCTCGGCGCGGAAGAGCTCGAGCGTCATGGCCTTGATCTGGGCGGGCGCGCAGAGGGCGGCGGTGAGCGGATCGAGCAGCAGGGCGTGGATCGCCTTCTCGACGCTGCGCTCGATGGCAGCCTGCGCGCCGAGGTCGAACATCGCCATGTTCGACGCGCAGAGCGCGGCCATCTGCGGCGGGAGCGCACCGTGGCGCGTGGGCGAGACGCCGTTGCGATCGACGAGGCAGGCGACTTCGACGCAGCCGTCGGCGGGGAGATTTGTGATGAGCTGCCCGGCGCCGCGGTGGTTGTTCATGACGTTGCCGTGGATGCGGAAGGGCGAATCCTTCTCGCGGGCCTCGATGATCCAGGAGGCGTATTCCCAACTGCGTGCCCAGTCCATGGGCACGCGGCCGGCGAGCATGCCGGCGCGCTCGCGGTCGGCGAGGCGGCGCCACTGCGGCCAGTTGGTGGCGTAGAAACGCGAGCCGCCGTCGTAGCCGAGGCGGAGGAGGTTCCGGCCGGCGTCGCTCTTGCGGTAGTAGGGCAGGTATTCGGAAAGGTGGCCCGAGCTCTCGGTGATGAACGCGCCGAAGTGCAGGCACATGTCCTTGCGGACGAGGTCGCGCTGGCGGTAGCGCAGGCCGTCCATGTCGGCCTTGATCCACGGTTTGACATCGGTGGCGTCGGCGCTGGTGAGGCCGGCGCGGCGCTCGTGTTCGGCGGCGGCGAGGTCGGCGGTGAACTGGCGCTGGAGGCGCGGGTAGAGGTTTTTCCCGCGGTGTTCGAGACGGGTGAACCACGCGAGGTGGTTGATGCCGGCGCATTCCCAGTCGAGCTCGGGGTACGGCACGCCGGTGTAGTCGGCGAGCAGGTGGCTCGTGCCCTGCACGCTGTGACAGAGACCGACGACGCGCATCGAGGAGGCGCGGCCTGCGGCGAGGCAGAGCATCGCCATCGGGTTGGTGTAGTTCAGGACGAGCGCGCGAGGGCAGAGCCGCTCGCAATCGCGCAGGACCTCGAGCCAGACGGGGATCGTGCGCAGGGCTTTGAAGAGCCCGCCGGGGCCGATCGTGTCGCCGATGCACTGGTCGATGCCGTACCGGAGCGGGATGTCGTTATCGAAGCGCACGCAGGCGGTGCCGCTCACCTCGATGCAGTTCACCACGTAATCGGAGTCGGCGAGGACTTCGGCACGGTTGGGCGAGGCGACGATCTTCCAGTGCGTTTTCCCGAGCTGCGCGGCGAGTTTCTCGATCACTCGCCGCATGGTCGCGAGGCGGTCGCAGTCGATGTCGACGAGCGCGATGGTGCCGCCCTGTTCGCCGGGGATGCGGAGGAGATCGTTGAGCAGGCGCGGCGTGAAACCGCTGCCGGCGCCGAGCATCGTGAGCTTGATCGGCCGCGGCATGACGCCGGGCAGACCGCGCGCTGCGGCATCCTGGGTGTGGGCGGCGTGACCACGTTTCATGGGAGGGGAGGCAAGAGGCGGATGGCGAGAGGCGAATGGGATCGCGGATCGCCACTCTCGCGAGCGGCGCCACACGCTGAGGCGGACAGAAGAAAGCCGGCACGCGGAGCGCTGGCTCCGGGTGCCGGCCGAAGATCACCGGGGGTGGTTACTTCTTGAGCGGAGTGAGGCGGAGCAACGCCACGTCATGCGACTCGAGGCGCTTCGTGAAGGGCTTCTCGGTGGTGCCGGCGTCCTTCTTGTCCCAGATGTCGCGCACCTGGCACTTGCCGCCGAGGAACCACATGTGGCCGAAATCGATCGAGAGCTCGGCGGGTTTGTCGCCGGTGTTGAGGAGCGCGACGGCCCAGTCGCCGTTGCCGAGCTCGCGTACCCAGATTTCGCGGCCGGGCTCGGCGCGGAACCGCCAGCCTTCCTTGCCGGCCGGGTCCTGGTCGATGGCGAGCGCCTCCTTGTCGGTCATAATCGCGAGGATCTCGGGCGTCATGTGGCGCACGTCGTTGCCGGCCATGAGGGGCGCGGCGAGGATGCACCACAGCGAGAAATGCGCGCGGGACTCGGCGAAAGTCAGGCCTTCGTTGCCGACCTCGAGCATGTCGGGATCGTTCCAATGGCCGGGGCCGGCGTACTTGCCGATGCCGTCGCCCTGGCCGGTGTGCGGCTGCACCTGCGAGACCTGGAGATCGAGGATGACCTTCCAGCCGCGCTCCCAGCGCTGCACGCAATCGTAGCAATCCATGATGTCGCCGGTGGTGCGCCAGAGGTGGCCGACATCCTTGGCCCATTCCCAGGGCTTGCTGTTGCCCCATTCGCAGATGCTGAACACGACCGGGCGGCCCGCGGCGTAGAGCGCGTCACGCATGGTGGTGTAGGCCTCGCGGGCGTCGCGGGTGTTGGTGTAGCACCAGTCGTACTTGAGGTAGTCGACACCCCAGGACGCGAAGAGCTTGGCGTCCTGGTACTCGTGGCCCTGGCTGCCCGGGTAGCCGCCGCAGGTCTTCGAGCCGGCGCAGCTGTAGATGCCGAATTTGAAGCCGCGCGCGTGGAGGAAATCGCCGAGCGCCTTCATGCCGGCGGGGAACTTCGCCGGGTCGGGCACGAGATTGCCGTTGGCGTCGCGCTCCTTCAAGGCCCAGCAGTCGTCGAGCACGATGTAGGTATAGCCGGCGTCGCGCATGCCGTTCTTCACCATGAGATCGGCGGTGTCCATGATGAGTCCCTCGTTGATGTTCGAGGCGAAGGTGTTCCAAGTGTTGAAGCCCATCGGCGGCGTGAGGGCGAGGCCCTCGAACTTCTGGGCGAGGGCCGGGGCGGTGAGGGTCGCCGCGGCTAGGAGCAGGCTGAGGAGTTTTTTCATGGTAATGAGAGTTGAGGGCGAAAAGTGATGATTCGCCGGCGAAGGAGGCGCACTATGGTACGTACAGCGAGGCGGGCGAGGATCGAAGATTGATCCGAGGCGTGCAAAATGTGATCTTCCGCGTGTGGACGCCACGCTCCTCTCCGCCACGGATCCGTTCGCCGTCGTGCACGGCGCAGCCGAGGAGGTGCGCCGCGACGGCTCCTACCGCTGGGACAACTCCACGCGCGGCGATCCTGACCAGCTGGTGCTACAGCGCACGATGTCCGGCGCGGGATTTTTCCGCGACGCCACCGGCGAACACCTCGTGCCGGCGCAACATGCGATGCTTTTCACCCAGCGGGAGCCCACGAGCTACGGCTATCCCGCCGGGGCGACCGAGCCGTACCGATTACGTTTTCTCGCGTTTTCGCCGACCGGGGTCCGCCTGCTCTTCGACCGCATCCGATCCGATTTCGGCTCAGTGGTGCGGCTGCCGGAGGAATCCGAGGCGGCGGCGCTGTTCGACGAGCTCTTCGAGGGCGTGCGCGGCCGTCGATTGCGCGATCGGTTCCACGAATCGGAGATGATCTACCGCCTGCTCATCGCGCTGTATCGCGAGCAGGTGCAGGAGGCGCGCGAACGAGATCCGGTGGAGTTCGGACTGCACTACCTGCGCAGCCATTTCCGCTCGCCGATCAACCTCAAGACGGTCGCTGCGAGATGCGGCATCACCCGCGAGCACTTCATCCGCGAGTTCCGCGCCCGCCACCGCGAGGCGCCGGGCGCGATGCTGCGCCGGCTGCGGCTCGAGCACGCGCGCACGATGCTCGCGGCGACGCAGCTCGGCCTCGCCGAGGTCGCCCGCGCCTGCGGCTTCGCGAGCGCAAACACCTTCGCCCGCGCCTATCGTGCGCGCTACGGCCGCAGTCCCGGTGGACGCGATTGAACGGTGAGCACCGGCTGCGGCCTCTTTGGGGCTTCCGGGCCAGGCGCGGCACAGTGGCGGCGGATTCGGGGTAGCGCCGCGGACGGAGGCGAGCGGGCAGGTGCCGGCAGATTGGAAAGCAAACTTGACAAATGGAAAGGGAACTTTACATCTGTCGGCGTATGCAAAAAACATCGTTTCCCGAAGCTTCGCCGAATCCGTGGGCGTTCACGCGCCTGAGCTTCAAGGCCGGCTTGCCGGTCGGTCTGGCGCTTCTGCTGGAGTATTGCGCGATGGACCTTTTCGCGCGGCGTCCGCCGGGGGCCGCGCTCGCAATCGCGTTGATGGTCGTCGTGCTCGTGCTGGGGGGCGTCGGCGTTCACTACTGGTGCCGGTGGCTCGACGGTCTGGATGAACTACAAAGGCAGATACAGCTGAAATCGCTGGCGCTCACCGTGCCCTTTGTTCTGGGACTGGCGCTCGCCTACGAGGTGCTCCGCCGTGGCGGACTGCTGGCCGGTTGGCAACTCAGCGTGGTCGACGCGTGCGCGGCGCTGCTGGTGGTCTACGGGCTTCTCTCGGGTTGGTTTTGGTGGAGGAACCGATGAAGAACCGCCTGCGGGAATTGCGTACGGAGAAGGGGTGGTCGCAGGGCGAACTCGCAGACCGGCTCGGCGTCTCGCGACAGACGATCAATGCGATCGAAGGCGAGCGCTACGATCCCAGCCTACCTTTGGCTTTTGCGATCGCGCGCCTTTTCCGGAGCAGAATAGAGGACTTGTTCGAGCCCGACGAGCCGCGCTGATTCTTGGCCGGATCGCGCCGCAGCGCAGTCGCGGATCGACGTCGTGCCCGTGGCATGCTCCGCTGGCGACGTCTCTCCCCTATGTTCACGAAACATGATTCGGTTTCTTATGCGCCGGCTCTGCCCGGCATCGAGCGGCGCACGCTCTGCCACGGCGAGCGGATGTTGATGACGGAGTTTCTCCTCCACGCGGGCAGCGTGCTGCCGGCGCACGCGCATCCGCACGAGCAGACCGGCTACCTCGTGAGCGGCCGGATGCGGTTGCGCGTCGGCGACGAGGAACGCGAGCTCGCGCCGGGCGACAGCTGGAGCATCCCCGGCGGCGTGGAACATCAGGCCACGATTCTCGCGGATTCGGTCGCGCTCGAAGTGTTTGCGCCGGTGCGCGAGGACTACCTGCCGCCGCGGTGAAGTGCCGTTGAACGCGTGAACGATGCGCCACCTTTTCCGGACGCGGTGATCGAGCGCGCGGCGCCGGGCGATGCCGCCGCGCTCCACGAGCTCCAACGGCTTGCCTACCGCAGCGAAGCTGAGCTGTGCGGCGACTGGACGATCCCGCCGCTGGTGGAGCCGCTTGCCGCCACGGAGCGCGCGGTGGCCGAGATGCTTGTCCTGAAGGCGAGCGTCGCCGGGCGCCTGATCGGCGGCGTGCGCGGGCGGCTGGCCGAGGGCACCTGCCATGTCGGCCGGTTGATCGTGCATCCGGAATTCCAGGGCCGCGGACTCGGCGCGCGCCTGATGCTCGAGCTCGAGGCGGCGGTGCCGCAGGCGCGACGTTTCGAGCTCTTCACCGGCGAACGCAGCGCGCGCAATCTCCACCTGTACGCAAAGCTCGGTTACAGCGCCTTCCGCACCGAGCCGCTCTCGGCGCAGGTCACGCTGGTGTTCCTCGAGAAGCGGCGCCCGGGTTGAAGCGGCGCCGCGCGCGCCGGACTCACGCTTCGGCGTGAGCCGGTACCGCGGCGAGCGGTGCCGGAGGCGGCGGGTGGGCCGCGCCGGCCGCGACCGCGCCGTTCACGAGGCGGGCGAGGCAATCGACGGAGCGCGTCGTCTGCTCGGAGTGCGAAAGCAGTTCGCGGGAGGCGCCGGCGGTCTCCTCGGCGCTCGCGGCGGTGTTCTGCGTGATGGCGTCGATCTGGGTGACGGCGGCGACGATCTGCTTGATCCCGCGCGACTGCTCTTCCGAGGCCGAGGCCATCTCGACGATGAAGCCGTCCACCTGCCGGGATTTTTCGACGATCTCGGCGAACGAAGCCGCGACCTTCGCGCTGTTCTGGACGCCGGTTTCGGTGCGGGCGAGCGCCTCGTCGATCTTCGCGGAAGTCTCGCGGGCGGCGGTGGCGCTGCGCTGGGCGAGCGAACGCACCTCGTCGGCGACCACGGCGAAGCCGGCACCGGCCTCGCCGGCGCGGGCGGCTTCGACGGCGGCGTTGAGCGCGAGGAGGTTCGTCTGGAACGCGATCTCGTCGATCGTTGTGATTATCTTGCGGATATCGGAGCTGGAGGACTTGAGGGCGAACATGCCCTGGTCCATCGCCGCGACGGCCTGCCGGCCGGTCTCGGCGACGGCGAGCGCATCCTTGGCGAGGTGCTTTGCCTGATCGGCGCTCTCAGAGGTGCGTTTGGACATGGACTCCAGCTCGTTGAGCGAGGCGGCGGCTTCCTCGAGCGCGGCAGCCTGTTGCGAGGAGCCCACGGCGAGCGTCTGGCTGACGCCGCTGACCTGGCGCGAGGCGGCGGCGCACTGGAGCGCGTGGCCCTCGACCTCGGTGATCGTGCGCAGGATCGGCCGGGTCATGCTACGCGCGAGCCAGAGCCCGGCGCCAAACGCGGTCGCGACGACGGCCGCGCCGACGACGAGCAACAACCGCAGGGTGCGCTCCGCGATCTGCGTGGCCTGCGCCTGCTGGCGCTCGGCATCGGCGCCGTTGAGCGCGACGAGCTGGCGGATCGGCGTGTCGAGATTGCGGAACGCCGTCTCGGCGGAGCCGACGAGCATCGTGGCCGAGGAGGCGTCGACGTTGGCGAGATCGGCGATCTTCACGACCCACTCGCGATAGACCTTCAGGGCGGCGAGCGCCTGGGCGGGCAACGCGGCGGCTTCGCCTTGGGCGCCGCGATTGTCGCCTGCGGGACGCGCGAGCGCGGTGGCGATGGCATCGAGCGCGACGAGCTGTTCGGCGATGAGCGCGCTCACCTTGTCGCCGTCGTACCCGGCGGAGGCCCAGCTCAGGGCCTTGTAGAGATTCATGTGCACCGCCTCGGCCCGGATGATCAGGTCGAGGCAGTCGCGATCGACGCGGGCGTTGCGAAACGCCTCCTGTTGCGCGGCGCGTTGGCGGTTCAACAGCATCGCGCTGAAGGCATCGAGACCGAGGATGACGACGCACAAGCCGCCGACCAACCAGAGGATCTTGGTCGAGAATTTCATCACGGGGCGGGCGCGGCCGGGCTGCGGCGCTGCCGCCGGGGCGCGGCCGGGCGCGGCGAGGTTATTTGTATACGCCGCAACCGATCAGGGCGCTGCGCCCGGGGATCGGCACCACGTAGGTGGTCTTTTCCTGCACCTTCTTGGTCGCCGGATTCGTCCACTTGTACTCGACCCAGCCCGACGTCTTCTTCGCCTGGTCGATCAACTCCTGGATGAAGGGTTTTCCGTCGGCATCGCGCAGCTCGAGCAGCGATTTGCCGACCAGCTTCGGGTTGCCGCCGTGGGCGAACACCTTGCCGTCGAAATCGATCACGAAGAGATACGTCTCGCCCTTCACAAACGAACCCTGCGGCGCCGAGATCGCCTCGTAGCCTTTCTCCGCGCCGTTGGCGGCGATGTAGGCGATCGCCTCGTCGACGAGCGCCTTCGCGTCGTCGGCAGGTGCAGCCAGAGCGGCAGTGGGCAGGCCCCGGAGGAGGGCGGTGGCGACGAAAGCGAAAAGCAGGCGTTTCATGGACGAGGTGGGCTGAGGTTGCGAATGGCATCCGGCCGATGCCGGCGAGTGCCGGAGCGGAGGATGGACCGCGAGGCTGTGGATTCGCGCGGCGACGATGGCGTCGGTAGTATCGGATCGGCGGTGGCATTCTTTAGGGAAACGGCCGCCCGGCCGCTGGATATCCCGGCCGGAAACGGCTAGCCAATGTCGCGTCGCTTTCCAGCATGCGCGCGATGCGCCATCCCCCGCTCCGTCTTTCCCTGTCGTCTCTCGCCGTCGTGCTGCTCGCCGCTCTCGCAGCCGACGCCGCAGCCGCCCAAACACCCCCATCCCCCGCCGCCATGACCGCTCCGCTCACCCATGTCTCCCCGCGCGATCCGCGGATCAACTACATCGGCCGGCTCGCTTTCCCCGGCGCCGATGAGGCGCGGATGGGTTTCCCCGGCGTGACGATCCGTTTCGCGTACCGCGGCCCGGCGCCGACGCTCGTGTTCGGGGCGACGTCGCCGTTTTGCGCGTTCAACCTCGCCGTGAACGGTTGGGAACCCGTCGTGATCCGCCTGACCGAGGGACGCAGCGAGCTGCCACTCCCGAGCGGCGTGGCGCCGAAGGCCGGCTGGTTGGTGGAACTTGTCCGCCGCAACGAGAACTGGCAGGGCCTCGCGTCGTTTCACGGTCTCGAGCTGCCCGCCGGTTGCGAGCTGCTCGCGCCGCCGCCGCCGCCCGCCCGCAAGCTGATGTTCATCGGCGACTCGATCACCTGCGGCGAGGCGATCGACCGTTTTCCGCCGGAACTCGACAACTCCTCGCGCATGGCGAACGCCGCGCGCGCCTACGGCATGCTGCTCGGTCGCGCGCTCAGTGCGCAGGTGCACCTCGTGAGCTGCGGCGGCCGCGGCGTGATGCGCAACTGGAAGGGCGAGGGCGCCGACCGCGACGTGACCGCGCCGCAGTTCTTCCAGCGCGCGCTGCCCGACGATCCCGCCGCCGCGTGGGACCACACGGCGTACACGCCCGACGCCATCGTGATCTGCCTCGGGCAGAACGACCTCAACGAGCCGATCGACGAGCCGGTGTTCACCGCCGCGTTCGCTCATTTTCTCGCTGATATCCGCCGCGTGCACCCGCGCGCCGCCGTGCTCTTCACCGAGAGTCCGATGCGTAGCGAGGACCCGGCGACCAAGGACGGGCAGGTGCGCGAATTCCAGCGCCGCTGTCTGCGCAACGTGATCGCCGCCGCCCGCGCCGCCGGCGACAAGCGCGTGGCGTTTGCGCCGATGCACCAGCACGCCGGCACGCCGACGAACGCGCACCCGACCGCGTTCCAGCACGAGCAGATGGCGGCGGAGTTGATCGGGCCGTTGCGCGAGCTCACCGGCTGGTGATCTCGCGGTTTGCGAGGGGCCTGGCTTCCGGTGACGCCGTTCGCGAGAACTGCGCAGTGCGGGGGCCAGCGAGCTGCTCTCGCGAGCAGCTCCACCGCGGAGGGCTGGAACTCGTGGCGGCCACGCGACGCGCTTGAGGGCAAGCGCGTCCACCCGAGCTTGGGCCGAGCCGCATTAACGGCGCGCTGCTCTCCGCGCCGGCTCGCGGTTTTGATTGGCGGCGTTGGCCGGCGCGCGGAGTTTGCGCGCACCCCGCATGAAACGTCTCCCC
>DATGXO010000161.1:0-23863 GCA_035298965.1 Opitutaceae bacterium
CGGACCTTCCCCTCGGACCCCATCCCTAAGTATTTACTTTTCCTGTTCGAACCATAACTAACCAACCCGTCCCCGCTGTCTCACGTTCGGGGTCCACCTCAGAGGGGGCTTTCGCGGAGCCCCTTGGCCCGCGTGAAAAAATGAAGCCCGCCATCGCCGAATGCAGGCGTCGGTTGACGATATCATTCTTACTAGCATTCTTACTTCTAGGTCTCCACCAACAACAAGGCCCGCAACTCGTTGGAATTGCGGGCCTTAGAAGTTGGCGTCCCCACGGGGATTCGAACCCCGGTTCTCACCGTGAAAGGGTGGTGTCCTAACCGGGCTAGACGATGGGGACCCAGTAGAAGAGCGCGGACGCTAGGTCCGCACGAGGTGTGCGCAAGCGCGAATTTTGCGGCGTGTCGACGAAAGGGCGGAAGGGGCGTTTTTCGGGTGTCACGCGACGACGTCGCTCACGGCTTTGGTGGTGAGCGCTTCGCGCACGGCGCGGGCCAGGTCGTCGCCGTTGAAGGGTTTGGGGAGGAGAACCGTGCGGCCGAGGTGGCCGATCTCGTCGGGACCGAGGGTGTCGCTGCAGAATCCGGACATGAGCACGGCGGGTGTCGCGATGCCGGCGGTGCGGAGCGCCTCGACGAGATCGCGACCGGTGAGGTGCGGCATGGTGAAATCCGTAACGACCAGATCGAAGCGGGAGGGCTCCGCCTGGATAGCGGCGAGCGCTTCGCGGGGATCGTTGAAGGCGATCGTGCGGTACTTGAGTTGGTCGAGCCGTGCGCCGACGAAGGCCGCGACGGATTTCTCGTCATCGATCACAGCGATGGTTTCCCCATTTCCGGGAACGAGGATGCTGACGATCTCCGTCTTCTGTTCGGTCTCGGCGCAGAGCGGCAGGAAGATGTCGAAGGTGGTGCCGACGCCGGGTCGGCTGGCGATGCGGAGCGAGCCGCCATGGGTGTTGACGATGCCGCGGACGAGCGCGAGGCCGAGGCCGGTGCCTTCGCCGGCTTTCTTCGTGGTGAAGAACGGCTCGAAGAGGCGTTTGAGCGTGGCTTCATCCATGCCGTGGCCTGTATCGCCGACACTGAGGCAGAGGTAGTCGCCCGGCTTGAGCTTCGGGGTGGTGTCGGCGAGCGATTCGTTCGCGGCAAAGGGCGTGACACGCACCGTGAGCCGGCCCATCTGACCGCGCATGGCGTGCACGGCGTTCGTGCAGAGATTGAGCACGATCTGATGGATGGCGGTAGGGTCGGCGCGCACGCGGCCGGGTTGCAGGTCGCGTTCGATCTCGATGGTGGCGGGCGTCGAGGCGCGGACGAGTTTCAGCGCCTCGGAAACGGCGTTGGCCAGCTCAAGCGGCACCTGTTGGGCGCCTTTCTGGCGGGCAAACGTGAGGATCTGCGCGACGAGATCCTTGGCGCGGGTGCCGGCCTTGCGGACTTCCTGGAGGTCGTTGTGGGCGGGGTGGTCCTCGGGGAGCGATAGGCTGGCGATTTCGGTGAAGCCGAGGATGCCGGTGAGGATGTTGTTGAAGTCATGCGCGATGCCGCCGGCGAGGGTGCCGATGGTCTCGAGCTTCTGTGCCTGGAACAACTGAGCCTCGAGCTGGCGGCGCCGGGCCTGTTCGTCGCGGGCAGCGGTGACATCCTCGTGGATGGCGAGGTAGTTCTTCACGCGGCCGTCCTTGTCGAAGATCGGCGCGATGCTGGCGCGCACAGTGTAGTCTTCGCCGTTCTTGCGACGGCAGGCGAAATCGCCCTGCCAAGTCTGGCCGGAGCGCAGCGTCTGCGCGATCTCGCCGCGGAGGTTGCCGGGGTTTTCCGGCGAAAGCAGGAGCTGCGGATCGCGGTCGAGGAGCTCGGCGCTTTCGTAGCCGCACATCTCGAGCAGGCGGGCGTTGGCGAAAAGCGCGTGGTTCTTCGCGTCGGTGATCACGACGCCGACGGGGCTCTGCTCGATCGCCTCGGAGAGCAGGTGGATCTGTTCCTCGGTGTGTTTGCGGTCGGTGATGTCGCGGGCGATGCCTTCGACGGCGATCAGCTGCCCGAGTTCGTCGCGCACGGGCACGAAGCGCTGCTCGGTGACGACGACGCGCCCGGAGCGTGCGAGCCAGCGGATCTCGCGGATGCCGAGCGGCACGATCCGGCTGCGGGCGATGGTGCGCAGTTCGTCGCGTTCGCCGGCGGGCACGAGTCGCGTGGCGAGCTCGGGGTCCGCGTAGAACTCCTCGGGCCGGTAGCCGACGATCGCCTCGATGGCGGGACTGATGTATTCGTAACCCGGAGCCGGCTCGAAACGGTAGCGGAAGATCGCGTCGGGGGCGTTGGCGGTGAGGCGGCGGAAACGTTCCTCGCTGGCGCGCAGCGACTGCTCGGCGCGGAGGCGTTCGCGGTGCTCGCGCGACTCGGCGAGCGCGCGGCGCACGGAGGAGGCGAGGCGGGCGAGCGAGCCCTTGAGGACGAAATCGGTGGCGCCGTTGCGCAGGGCGTCGACGGCGGTCTCCTCGCCCAGAGCGCCCGAGACGAAGATGAACGGCACGGCGGGGCAGAGCTCCTTCTTCACCGCCAACGCGGTGTGGCCGTCGATATCGGGCAGGTTGAAATCCGACAGCACCAGATCGGGCGGCAGGGGCGCGAGCGCGCGGCGATAATCGGCCGCGGTGTCGACGTGTTCGACCTCGGCCTCGATGCCATCGGCGGCGAGCATCGCGCGCACGAGTTCGTACGCGCCGAGGTCGTCCTCGAGATAGACGATACGCAGGGGAGTGGCGGCGCTCTGACTCATCACTGGGCTGCTCCGGCGGAGCCTTCCTGCCAACGCGGGGAGAGTTGGCCGAGCTGGTCGATCAGCTCGATGATGCTGGTGGGTTTGACGAGATAGGCGTCGCTGCCGAGCTCGCGCACGCGCTCGATGTCGGCCTCCTGATCGGAAGAGGTGAGGACGACGACGCGGGTGTGGCGCAGCTTCGGGTCGGCGCGGATCTGGCGCAGGACCTCGTGACCGTCGACCTTCGGCATCTTCAGGTCGAGCAGGACGACGGAGGGCGGCGTTTTCGGCTCCGTCGCGTGGGTGCCGCGGCCGAAGAGGAAATCGAGGGCCTCCTCGCCGTCGCTAGCCATGGTGATACCGTCGCCCAGCCCAAGTTCATGCAGTGCGGCGGCGGTGAGTTCTGCGCCGGCTGGGTCATCATCGACGAGCAGGATGCGCGTGGCCTTGTTCATGGCGGAGGGTAATTCGGTCGGAACCGCAACAGAGTGAAACGGAAAACGGCGTTCAAGCGACCGCGGAGATGCTGGCGGCGGCGCGTGGCAGGCTGAAGTAGAACGTGGCGCCCGCCTCGGGCGCGCCTTCCGCCCAGACGCGCCCGCCATGGCGCAGGACGATGCGTTTGACGTTGGCCAACCCGATGCCGGTGCCTTCGAACTCGCGCGGGTTGTGGAGCCGCTGGAAGACGCCGAAAAGTTTGTCGGCGTATTTTGGGTCGAAGCCGGCGCCGTTGTCGCGGACGAAGAACGTGAGGTCTTTTGCCTCGGCGGCCGGGGCGAGCGCCCCGATCTCGATCACGGCCGCGGGGTGGCGGCGGGTGAATTTCACGGCGTTGGAGAGCAGGTTGGCGATGACCTGCCGGAGCAGCGCGCGATCGCCGTGGACGGGCGGCAACGGGCCGATACGCCACTCGATGGTGCGGTGGACCAACTCGGAGGAGAGTTCGCTCTTCGCCTCGGCGATCAGCTCGGCGAGCGCGACCGGCGCGAAATGCAGCTCGGCGCGGCCGATCCGGGAGAACGCGAGGAGGTCGTCGATCAACGCGCTCATGCGCACGGCCTCGGCGCCCACGATGCCGAAGAACCGCTCGGCCTCCATGTCGAGGTGGCCAGCTGTGCGGCGGCGGAGCAGCTCGATGAAGCCGGCGATGTTGCGCAGCGGCGCGCGCAGGTCGTGGGAGACGGAGTAGGAGAACGACTCGAGCTCCTGGTTCGCCGCCTGCAGGCTGGAGTTGGATTCCTGGAGACGCGCGGCGGCGAGCGCCGCGGCGGACTGGCTGAGGCGCAGATCGGCGTTCAGCCGCTCGACATCGTCGACACGGCGGGCGAGCTCCTCGGTGCGGTCGTTGACGCGTTGCTCGAGCTCGGCGGCGAGCTGGCGGACCTGCTGCTCGGCGCGCTTGAGTTCGGAGATGTCGGCCGCGATCGCCATGGCGCCTTTCGCGGGGTCGGCGGGATCGAGCGGGGCCGCGTACATCAGAATATCGAAGATGGCGCCGTCCTTGTGCATCCAGCGGGTAGCGACGCTGGGTGGCGGGTCCTCGCCGAGGCGGCGGTAGAGCGTGCCCACGCGCGCGAAATCCTCCTCGGTGGGGTAGAGGAAACGTGTGGATTTGCCGAGCAGTTCCTCGCGGCTGTAGCCGGTGAGGCGCAGGGTGGCGTCGTTCGTCTCGAGCAGGCAGCGGTTGGCGATCAGCCCGATCGCCACCGGGGCCGCCCGGAACACGCTCTCGACGCGGGCGCTGGCGGCGCGGATCGATTCGTTCGTGCGGATCTGCTCGGTGATGTCGTGCAGGTCCCAGATCGTGCCGGCGGCCACATCGGCGGGGGCGACGGCGCGGCCGGTCAGCGTGCACCAGAGCGTGGTGCCGTCGCGGCGGCGCATCTCGACCGAGGTCGAATACACGCCGCCGGCGGCGAGCTGCGGATAACCTTCCGCGCCGACGCGCTGATAATCCTCCGCGTGTGCGTAGAACGAAGACGTTTCCATTCCCGTGATCTCGGCGATCTCGTAGCCGAACATCTTGGCGAAGGCCGGGTTCACCCACTCGAGCCGGCGGTGGCGCAGGAACGCGATGCCGCTGGTCACGGTGTCGAGCACTGTGCTGCGCTCGGTGACGGCCTGCCGCAGTTGTTCCGCGAGCCGGCGTGATTCGGTGATGTCCTGGAACACGCCGAGCACGCCGCGCACCTGGCCGTCCGCCGCGAAGAGCGGCACCTTCGTCGTCTCGATCCAGATCTGGCGGCCGTCGGCCTGGCGTTGCGACTCGACGATGCGGCGGCCGACGCGTTCCGCCATGATGGATCGATCGTCGGCGCGGTACGCCTCGGCTTCGGTTTCCGCCCAGGGCATGTCCAAATCGGTTTTCCCGACGATCGCCTCCGGTCCCGGCAGTCCGGCGAAACGCGCGAACAGGCGGTTGCACCCGAGGTAAACGCTGGCGGAATCCTTCCAGAAGACGGGCTGCGGCACGGCATCGAGGATTTGCGCGAGCGTGTGGTCGCGGTCCTGTAGCGGCAGGGAAGGCGGCGCGGCGGGCGCGGGCGTCGTCGCCGTCCGCGCGAGCACGAGGTCCAGCAGTCCGCAGAAATCCTGCGCCGCCGTCTCGAATGGAGCGAAGGCCGCGGGATCGCAGAGGGTGAGGCGCAGCTCCGCGCCAGTGCCGCCGCCGTAGCGCAGCGGGAATCGGCGCGTGATCGTCTGCGCCTCGCGCGGCAGCGGAGCCGTCGCACCGCGCAGCTCGGCGCGCGACACCCCGGGCGCTTGCGCGAGCGCGAAGCACGCCTGCTCCGCGATTGTCGCCGGGTCCGTCTGCCCGTTGTTCAGTTCACCGAGCAAAGCCAGCCAGCGGCCCTGCAGGGCCGAGGGATCCTGTGAGATGAGCGATGGCGTTGTGGGCATGGGACCCTGATCCGGCGGACACGGTGGGTGGGCACACGGCAGACGGCGGATTAGGCACGATGGCGGAGATGGGTACGGACGCGAGCGCGGGCTGTCGTCCCCGTTCATCGGCTCCGGCGGTTCCGGCTTGAGCCGGGGAGCGGCCTGATTCGGCGCGTGGCGGGCTGGTTTCGGCTCGCGTGGGGCAACCGGCTCGCCTCAATTCGCCGCCCGATGACCGCCGCTCAAATCGCCTCCGCTCTTCCGGCCCGCGCCGTCACCACGGTCGAAGGCCTGCCGTTTCCCAAGATCGCTTCCGGCAAAGTCCGCGAACTCTTCGACTGCGGCGACGCCATCCTCATGGTCGCCACGGATCGCCTCTCGGCGTTCGACGTCGTGCTGCCCGACGGCATTCCCGGCAAGGGCATCCTGCTCACCCAGATCAGCAACCACTGGTTCCGCCTCACCGAGGGCCTTCTGCCGAACCACCTGTTGCCCGACCAGATCGGCGAGATGACGCGCCGCGGCATCACCGATCCCGACCTCCAGCTCCGCTCGATGATTGTGCGGAAACTCAAGCCGCTCACCATCGAGTGCGTGGTGCGCGGGTACCTCGTCGGCAGCGGTTGGTCGTCGTACCAGAAGACCGGTGAGATCTGCGGCATCAAGTTGCCCGCCGGCCTCCGCCAGGCGCAGGAGCTCCCCGAGCCGCTCTTCACGCCCACGACGAAGGCGCCGAAAGGCCAGCACGACGAGCCGATCAACGACGCCCAGGGTGCCGAGGCGATCGGCGCCGCGCTCTACGCGAAAGTGAAGGCCGTGAGCATCGAGCTCTACAAGTTCGGCCGCGACCGCGCCGCCAAGGCCGGCATCGTGCTTGCGGATACGAAGTTTGAGTTTGGCACCGATGCGCACGGCAACCTCTTCCTCATCGACGAAGTGCTCACGCCCGACTCGTCGCGCTATTGGCCGAAGTCGGAGTACCGGCTCGATTGCTCGCCGCCGAGCTACGACAAGCAGTTCGTGCGCGACCACCTGCTCGCCATCAAGTGGAACCAGCAGCCGCCAGCGCCGCAGCTGCCCGCCGATGTGATCAAGGGCACGCAGGACAAATACCTCGCCGCCTGTCGCGAGTTGCTCGCACTCTGAACGCGGCCCGAGCGTCGTCGGCCAACGCTCCGACGGCGCCGCCTAGTGGCGAAAGCCGCCAGGGCTTTCGCTGGCTCGCCGGGCGTGGGCTCGCACGAGCGTGTGCCCCGCGCCTTCGTGGCCTGCTATTTCGCAGGAATCGCCTGCTTGTTCGGATCGGTGCCGGAGTCGATCAACGCCTGCACCTGTTCCGGCGTCATCTGCATCAGCTTGTTGATGCGATCGAACTTCTCCTGCGACATCTCCGGGTGATCCTCCCGCCGTAGCGGCTTTCCTTCCGTCGAGATGATCCGAACATCGCCCGCCTTCAGCCCAGCAACGATTTCTTCCAGAAACAGCCGGTCTGCCGGGGCTTTGCTGGCGGCCATCTCCCGCTCGATGTCGGCAATGGCGTCCTGCAGCACGGAGGCCGGGCGGGCCCAGGCGGATCGCCCTGACGCTTCGTCGCAGACCGCAAAGAGTGTTGTCGTCTGCATGCGGATGATTCCCCGCAATGACGGTTCGGCCTTGAGGCTGGAGAGTAGGAGGACTGAAGCAGCGAGGAGCGTACAAACTCGGATCATGGGGAGTCGGTCTCAGGTGGTGGTACGGTTCGGAGTGTGAATGACGCTCGGCCGTTTGCTGGCAGTCGAAGAATATGGGTACTTGGCTGCGCGGTCTGTCCGAGCCGCGAGTGGCTGGTGCGCTTGCTGGCGAGTACGGCATGTGTTTATCACACGCTTCCCTCTATGCCCCTCCGCCTGTTCCTCCGCACCGTCCTCCTCGCTCCCATGTTGCCACTCCTCGCGTTTGCGGCGTCAGCGAGCGCTCCTCGGGAGCGCGTGCTGTTCACGGCTGATTGGCGTTTCCACCGCGGCGACGCGCCCGATGCCGCCGGCTCGCTCGCCTACGAGAACATCCGTCCATGGGTGCTCGCGACCGGCACCGATCTGCTCAACGCCGGCGTGCCCGCCGCCGGCCGCCCCGCGCGGCCCACCACGGGCGAGGAGCCGGGTGCGCGCGTGTCGTTCGTGCAACCGGGTTTCGACGACACCGGTTGGCAGCGCCTGAACCTGCCGCACGACTGGGCGATCAGCGGTCCCTTCGACCAGGTCCTCCCCGGCGAGACCGGCAAACTCCCTTGGGAAGGCGCGGGCTGGTACCGGAAACATTTCCGCCTCGAGTCCGCCGAGGCCGGCACGCGCGTTGCCATCGAGTTCGACGGCGCGATGGCGTACGCGAGTGTCTGGCTCAACGGCCACTACGTCGGCGGCTGGCCCTACGGCTACTCCAGCTTCCAGCTCGACCTTACGCCGTACGCGAATCTCGGCGGCGACAACGTGCTCGCCGTCCGCCTCGACAACCCGCCGGAGTCTTCGCGCTGGTATCCGGGCAGCGGACTCTACCGCAACGTCTGGCTCGTGAAGACCGGCGACGTGCGCGTACGGTCCGGCGGAATCTTCGTCACCACGCCGCGCATCGCGGACGACGCGGCGCTGGTAAACGTCGATGTTTACCTCGAAAACCTCGCCGACACGAAGGCCGACCTCGCCATCACGACGCGCGTCTTCGAACTCGACGCCTCCGGCCGCCGCGCCGCGCAGCCGGTCGCCGTTTCCGAGCCGGTCGGTTGCGACATCCCGGCGCCGAAGACGCGGCAGGCGATGCGCGCAAACCTCGTCACCGTGCCGCAGCCGCGCCTGTGGAGCGTGGAGACGCCGCACCGCTACGTGGCCGAGACGACCGTCGAGCGCGACGGGCGCGTGGCCGATCGCGTGGAGACGACCTTCGGCTTCCGCACCGCGGTGCTCGATGCCGACCGCGGCTTCCTGCTCAACGGCCGGCACGTGCCGCTCCGTGGCGTGTGCCTGCACCACGACCAGGGTGCGCTCGGCACGGCGATCAACCCGCGCGCGCTGGAGCGCCAGCTCGAGATCCTGCGCGCGATGGGCTGCAACGCCATCCGCACCAGCCACAACCCGCCCGCACCCGAGCTGCTCGAGCTCTGCGACCGGCTCGGTTTCCTCGTCTTCGACGAATCGTTCGACTGCTGGCGCCGCG
Organism: Opitutaceae bacterium; assembly: GCA_035298965.1. GTDB lineage: Bacteria > Verrucomicrobiota > Verrucomicrobiia > Opitutales > Opitutaceae > CAJCBL01. Next base: position 8,836 of record DATGXO010000161.1, read on the forward strand.
GGAAGAAGTGGCCGGCGGAGCTGAAAACCGGTTGGGAGGGGCCGGTGTTCTTCGACTACGCGAAGGTCTTCGACGACTGGCACGAGCGAGACCTGCGCGCGTTCATCCGCCGCGACCGCAACCACCCCTCGGTCGTGATGTGGAGCATCGGCAACGAGATCCTCGAGCAGTTCTACGCCGACGGTTGGCAGCTCGCCACGCGCCTCGCCGGCATCGTGCGCGAGGAGGATCGCACCCGGCCCATCGCCGCCGGCTTCAACGGCAAGGATTCCGGCTACACCGGCTTCCAAACCGCGGTCGATGCGGTGGGTTTCAACTACAAGTTTTTCCAATACGAGCGTTTTCACCGGCGCCACCCGACGATCCCCGTCTTCGGCGCGGAGACCTCCTCGGTGCTCAGTACGCGTGGCGAATATTTCTTCCCTGTTTCCGACGACCCCACGCAGGGCTACGCGAATTTCCAGGTCACCTCGTACGACCTCGCGCACCCGGAGTGGGCGAACACGCCCGACACCGAGTTCAAGGCGCTCGATCAGGCGCCGTATGCCGCGGGCGAGTTCGTCTGGACCGGCTTTGACTACCTCGGCGAGCCGACTCCGTACAACAGCGACGCGAGCAACCTCCTCAACTTCTCCGATCCCGCCGAGCGCGCCCGCGCCGAGAAACAACTCGCCGAACTCGGCCGGCTCCCCGTGCCCTCGCGCAGCTCGTACTTCGGCATCATCGACCTCGCCGGTTTCCCGAAGGACCGTTTCTACCTCTATCAAGCGCGCTGGCGCCCGGACCTGCCGATGGCGCACCTCCTCCCGCATTGGAACTGGCCGGAGCGGGTGGGGCAGGTGACGCCCGTCCACGTCTACACCTCCGGCGACGAGGCCGAGCTCTTCCTCAACGGTGTCTCGCTCGGCCGCAAGAAACGCGGCGCGTTCGAGTACCGGTTACGCTGGGACGACGTCGTCTACCAGCCCGGCGAGCTGAAAGTCGTCACCTACAAGGCCGGCCAGCCCTGGGCCACCGCCGTGCAACGTACGACCGGCGCCCCCGCGAAACTCCTCCTCGCGCCCGACCGCGCCACGCTCCGCGCCGACGGCTCCGACCTGAGCTTCGTGACCGTCACCGTCGCCGACCGCGACGGCCAGCTCGTGCCGCGTACGCACAACCTGGTGAAGTTCGCCGTCGAGGGCCCCGCCGAGATCGCCGCGGTCGACAACGGCAACCCGATCAGCTTCGAGTCGTTCCAAGCCAGCGAGCGCAAGGCCTTCAACGGTCTTGCGCTGGTCATCCTGCGCACGCGCGCCGGGCAGACCGGCCCGATCACGCTGCGCGCCGTTTCCGACGGCCTGAACGCCGCCGAGGTGAAACTCGACGCGAAGTAGGGCCCTGCGGATCGAGGTGGGGACGTTTCTCTCGGAGATATTCTCCGAGGGGAAACGCAACGTTCGCCTCCCGCTTGCCGGCCTCCGGGGTAGGGTGGGACCGCTCGGCCCGCCGTGCTGACGGACGGCCCGGCGGTCCGTCCCTACCTCCGCTTCGGCCCTTTCCGCCGATCCGCTCGGCGGAGGGCTTGACAGCCGTTAGGGCCGCCGGCCAACTTCCCGCTCTTTTTTCCTCTCCATCATGCAACCGACCTATCGTCCGCATAAGAAGAAGCGTGCCCGCCAGATCGGGTACCGCGCCCGCAAGTCCACCCGCGGTGGCCGCAAAGTGCTCGCCGCTCGTCGCGCCAAGGGCCGCAAGCGTCTCACCGTTGTCTGACGCCCTGCAGGGCCGCCTCCTCCTCGGTTCGGCGCAACGCGTCCACCGCAGCGCCGATTTCACGGCCGCGCGCGAGACCGGGCGCCGGCTCGATGGCGGGTGTTTCCTGTTCTGGGTTCGCAATCGCGGCGATGGCCGGCCCGCCCGTCTGGGCGTGGCGGCGTCGCGAGCCGTCGGCGGTGCGGTGGTGCGCAACCGCTGCAAGCGCCTCCTGCGCGAGCTCTTCCGCCGCCACCAACACGAGATCACTCCCGGTCTCGATCTCATCGTCTCGGCCCGTCCGTCGATGCGCGGCATCGGCGCGGCCGATCTCGAGAAACGTTTTCAGAAAACTCTCCGCAGACTTGCCGGCGAAACGACAGTCCAGCACTGAGCGCCCCCACGGGCCGTTGCTGCGTGTCGGTCGCGCTGTGTGGCGCGCACCGCGTTTCGTGGCGGTTGCGGCGGTACGTCTTTACCAGCTGGGAATCGGCCCGCTGCTGCCGTTGTTCTTCGGCCCCGGTGCCGGCTGCCGTTTTCATCCGAGCTGCTCGCACTATTCGGTCGAGTCGTTCCGGCGCCACGGTCTGCTCGCCGGTCTTTGGCTGACCCTGCGCCGCCTCCTGCGCTGCCACCCGCTGCACCCGGGCGGCGAGGACCCCGTGCCCGAATCTTTCCGCTGGCTGCCGTGCTCCGCGCGAGCGGCTGCCCGCGTTCCCTTTTCGCTGAACTCCCGCCGCGCCACCCGCCTCCATGGATAAAAAGAACACGACCATCGGCATCATCCTGCTGATCGGGGCCTTTGCCGGAATGTACTTCTTCCGGCCGGCGCCTCAGCCGCGCCCGGCCGCTCCGGCTCCCGCTGCCACGCAGCCCGCCGTGGAGGGCACCGCGCCCGCCACCGCGCAGCCGACCACCGGCGCGCAGGCGCCTGCAATCACGCCGCCCGTGGCCAACGGTTTCTACGCCGTGCCCACGGCCACGCCGGCCGAGGCGCAGGTCGTCACGCTCGCCAACGCCGAGTTGCGCGTGGCGTTCACCGATTTCGGCGGCGCGATCCGCGATGTCGCCTTCCTCAAACACCCCGCGGTCAAGAGCGACCCGGCGCCGTACGTCTTCAATGCCGTCCACGCCGCACCGATGCTGTCGTTCACCGGCGTGCCCGGTCTCGATGCCGCCTCGAAATGGGAACTCGTCGAGAAGGCCACCGACCACGTGACCTTCCGCGCCGTGGCCGACGGCAAACTCGAGGTCACCCGCACCTTCACGCTCCCGCAGGTTGGCCAGGCTGGCGACCCGTACCGGCTCCAAGTTTCGACGACGGTCCGCAACCTTTCCGATGCCGCCATCGGCGCGCAGCGACTCTCGCTCAATCTGGGCACGGCGACGCTGGCCGACAAACACGACACCGGCCTCTACCTGAACGCCGCGCTCTGGAACGGCGAGGACACGACGTACCTCGGCCGCAGCGATCTCGAAGGCGGCGGTTTCTTCAAGCGTCTCTTCGGCGGCGACGTGTCGCCCAAGCCGTATCTCGAGCAACCAGGCAAGGTTGTTTGGGGCGCTGTGAAGAACCAGTTCTTCGCCGCGATCTTCACACCCGACCAGCCCGGCACCGGCCTTGTCGTCCGCCGCGTGAAGGTACAGCCGATGCTGCCGGATGTGCCGACGGCCTTCGGCATCACGAGCGATCTCAATTTCGATCTGCCGCGGCTCGAGCCCGGCGCCTCCGTGTCGCTCGGCGGCAAGTTCTACGTCGGCCCGAAGGAGTACGCGCGTCTGAAAACCTTCGAGCAGAGCGAGCATCACGCGATGCAGTTCGACGGCTATTTCTTCAACCGGATCTTCTTCGCCGGCTTCTTCGCGCCGCTGCTGCTCACGCTCCTCAACTGGTTCCACGGCTTCCTCGGCAACTGGGGCTGGGCGATCGTCGTGACGACGCTCCTCCTCAAGACCGTCACGCTCCCGCTCACGCTCAGCGCTGCGAAATCCTCGAAGCGCATGGCGAAGATCCAGCCGCGCCTGAAGGAGATCAACGAGAAGTACGCCGACAACCCGCAGAAGAAGCAGAAGGCCACGATGGAGCTCTTCAAAGAGGCGAAGGTGAACCCCGTCGGCGGCTGTCTCCCGATCCTCATCACGATGCCGTTCTTCATCGGCTTCTTCGCGATGCTCCAGACCTCGTCCGACCTGCGTTTTGCCGAGTGGTTCTGGATCAAGGATCTTGCCGCACCCGACACCGTCGCGACGCTCTGGGGCATCCCGGTGAATATCATGCCGCTGCTCATGGGCGTGTCGTCCCTCGTGCAGATGCAGCTCATGCCGACGCCTTCCGTCGACAACGCGCAGGCGAAGATGATGAAGTTCATGCCGATCATGTTCGTGCTATTTTGTTACAACTTCGGCTCGGGTCTCGCGCTCTACTGGACGATCTCGAACCTCTTCACGATCGGCCAGCAGCTCATCATCAACCGTCTGCCTGATCACGATCCGTTGCCGGCACCGGCCGCGGGCGGCGTGAAGAACGTCACCCCCGCCGGGAAGCGCCCGAAGCAGAAATAAACCTTGGCGCGTCACCACGTTTCTCGCTCAACTTCCTTCTCCTCGAACACCCCAACCACCCTCGACCATGGCCGGCCACAGCAAATGGGCTAAGCTCAAACACTTCAAAGGCGCGATCGACGCCAAGCGCGGCAAGATCTTCAGCAGCCTCGGCAAGGAAATCACGATCGCCGCGCGCGCCGGCGGCGGTAACCCCGACTCCAACGCCCGCCTGCGCACCATCCTCCTCAAGGCGCGCGACGCCAACATGCCCAACGACAATGTCGAGCGGGCCATCAAGAAGGGCACCGGCGAACTCGCGGGCGCGGCGATCGAGCAGATGACGTACGAGGGCTACGCGCCCGCCGGCGCCGGCGTCATCGTTGAGGTCACCACCGACAACAAGAACCGCGCCGCCTCCGAGGTGCGCTCGGTGTTCACCCGCTACGCCGGCAACCTCGCGCAGACCGGCGCGGTGTCGTTCCAGTTCAGCCACTGTGGCCAGTTCCTCATCGGCAAGGCCAAGATCACCGAGGACAAGCTCATGGAGATCGCCCTCGACGCCGGCGCCGACGATGTGCGCACCTCCGACGACGGCTTCGAGGTCATCTGCCCGGTCAACACCTACTACACGCTCGCCGGCGTGTTCGAGAAGGCCGGCATCAAGCCCGACTCGAGCGAGATCGTCTACTTGCCGAAGGTCCCGCTCGTGCTCAACGAGGCCGACGCCGCCAAGGTCGACACGCTCGTCACGGCCCTCGAGGAACTTGACGACGTGCAGAACGTCTTCACCAACCACGAAGTCGCCGGCTGAGCGCCGCGCGATCTTCGCCGTTTTCCCGAGCCGCACGGTTCCCTCCGTGCGGCTTTTTTGTGTCCGCCGTTGGTGACGAGTTTCGATGGTGGGGCGAGCTTTACGCCCGCCACTTCGCGCCGAGCTGGGACGGCGGGCGTAAAGCCTGCCTCACCACTCGTAAGCGATGCGGCCACCGGTGTGCCGTTGTGGAGAACGTGCAACCGTCTGTCTCTTCGCCCGGCTTGCGCCGGGCACGTTGCCTGCCATTTTCGCGGCCCGCCGCTACCGACATCTTTTCCGGCCCATGACACCGCATCCACGCCCGCTGCCCGATCTCACCAAGCGCGATTGGTCGTCGCTCCGCGACGATTTCCCGATCCTCAATCAGCAGGTGAAAGGGCGCCCGCTCGTCTATCTCGACAGCGGCGCGTCGGCGCAGCGGCCGGTGCACGTCATCGACGCGATCAGTCGTTACTACGAGCGCGACCACGCCAACGTCCACCGCGGCATCCACGAGCTCAGCCACCGCTCGACCACCGCCTACGAGGCCGCGCGCGACCGCGCCGCCGCATTCTTCAATGCCACCCGCCGCGAGGAGGTCATCTTCACTCGCGGCGCCACCGAGGGTTTCAACCTCCTCGCGCGCGCCTGGGGCGATGCGTTCGTCGGCGAGGGTGACACGATCCTGCTCACCGAGATGGAGCATCACAGCAATCTCGTGCCTTGGCAGATGCTCGCCGAGCGCAAGAAGGCCAAGCTGGCGTTCATCCCGGTCAACGGACTCGAGGGCAAACTCGACGAAGGCGCCATCGACCGCCTCCTCACGCCGGGCGTGAAGGTGTTCGCGTTCACCCACGTTTCGAACGTCTTCGGCTGCATCAACCCCGTCGTCGATCTCTGCCGCCGCGCCCGTGCCAAGGGCATCACGACGATCGTCGACGCCGCGCAAAGCGCCGGCCATCTGCCGGTCGACGTGCAGGCGCTCGGCTGCGATTTCCTTGTCTGCTCCGGCCACAAGATGCTTGGTCCGACCGGCAGCGGCGTTGTCTACGGCCGTTACGATCTGCTCGCGGCCACGCCGCCGTTCCACGGCGGCGGCGAGATGATCGATGTCGTGCGCTGGGACCACAGCACGTACAAGGCGCCGCCGATGCGCTTCGAGGCCGGCACGCCGCCGATCGCCGAGGCCATCGGCCTCCATGCCGCGATGGACTATCTCGACGCCGTCGGTCGCGAACGCATCCACAAACACGATGCCGAGCTCGTCGCGCTCGCCCGCCGCGGACTCGGCTCGCTCCCGGGCCTGCGTCTGCTCGGCCCGGCGCAGGGCGGCACCGGCCTCGTCACCTTCGTGATCGACGGCGTGCACGCGCACGACCTCTCCACGTACCTCGACGAGCGCGGCATCGCGATCCGCGGCGGCCACCATTGCACGATGCCGCTGCACAAGAAACTCGGGCTCAGCTCCTCGGCCCGCGCGAGTTTCCACCTCTACAACACACACGCCGAGGTCGAGTGCCTCGTCGAGGGCGTCGAAGCCGCGATCAAGTTCTTCAACGGCGCCTGAGCGCGCCCGTCGCAAAACAATGTCAGCCGCTTCCACTCCCATGCGCCTACTCCTGCTCCTCTCCGCCTGTCTGTCCGCCAGTCTGCCGGTCTTCGCTGTGAAAAACGGCGACACGCTCGCCACCGTCCTCGACCAGAAGGGCGAACCGCGCAGCAAACTCGAGCGTGGCAATGTCACCGTGCTCACCTACGAGGACGGCACCGTGAAGCTCGAGAACGGCGTCGTCGTCGCGCAGACGTTGCCCGGCGCCGACTATGCCGTGCGCGCCAACGCGCCTACGCCGCGGCGTACGACCGGCGGTGGGAGCTCGGGCCCCGGCTTCGACGGCGAGTGGACGACCGACTACCAGTCCGCCGCCAGTGCGGCACAAGGCACCGGCCGCGAGGTCCTGTTGTTCTTCACCGGCTCCGATTGGTGCGGCTGGTGCAAGAGGCTCGAGGCGGAGGTATTGGGCACCGAGGAGTTCAAGGAGTACGCGAGCGGCAATCTCGCGCTCGTGAAGCTCGATTTCCCGCGTCGCGTCGCGCAGTCCGAGTTCACGAAGAGCCGCAATCGGGAGCTCCAGCAAAAGTACGGCATCGAAGGCTATCCGACGATCGTCGTGCTCAACGACGCCGGCGAAGAAGTCGGCCGCCTCGGTTACCAGGCCGGCGGCCCCGGCCCTTTCATCAAGAAGCTCCGGAAGATGTGAGCGGTGGAGCGGGCGCTTTTGTGCCCGCGATCACCTCCGACCGCCACGGCGCGGGTTCGCGCGGCGTGGGTCCAGCTCCGGGCCATTCCGCGCGAAGCCGGCTTTGTCGGTCGTGACAACGCGTTCGTCCGGCCGTCGCGCACCGTGCGGCGCGCGGGCGCCATCGCCGAGCAGCGGCTTGATGAAACGCTCGAGCCCGAAACGTTGCAGCGACGCGCGCACGGCGTCGCGGAACTCCGGTTTGTACCAGAAGAAGAAACTGCGCTGCGCCTCCTTCTCCTCGCGTGTCCGCGCCACGGGCACGGCTTTGCCGTCGTACGGGTGCACGCCGGTGGCGTAGATCTCGGTGGCGACCGTCATCGGCGTGGGCGTGAAGTCCTGCACCTGCTCGAGCTTGAAGCCGAGTTCCTTGGTCTGTGCGGCGAGATCGGCCATGTCCTCCGGACGAGATGCCGGATGCGAGCTGATGAAGTACGGGATCATCTGCAGCTGCGGTTTGCCCACCTTCACCTTGATCTGGTCGAAGCGTTTCAGGAACTCGCGGAACAGCCCGAAACTCGGTTTGCGCATCACGCGCAGCACCGTATCGGACGTGTGCTCGGGCGCGACCTTCAGCCGGCCGGAAACGTGGTGCGCGATCAGCTCCTCCATGTAGCGCTCGTGGCTCTTCGCGACCTCGGGCGACTTCTTCTCGTGCAGGAACAAATCGTAACGCAGCCCGCTCGTGACGAACGCGTGCTTCACCCCCGGCGTCTCGCGCACGGCTTTGTACACCTCGAGCAACGCCGTGTGGTCGGTGTCGAGGTTCGCGCACATCGTCGGCCACATGCAGCTCGGGCGGATGCAGGCATCGCAGATCCACTGCTGCTTCCCCTTCATGCGGTACATGTTCGCCGACGGCCCGCCGAGATCCGTGATCGTGCCGTGAAAATCCGGCATCTTTTTCACCGCTTCCACCTCGCGCAGGATGCTCTCCTTGCTGCGGCTCGCGACGAACTTTCCCTGGTGAGCCGAGATTGTGCAGAAGCTGCACCCGCCGAAGCAGCCGCGGTGGAGATTGATCGAGTGCCGAATCATCTCATACGCCGGGATCGGCCCGCGCTTGCGGTAACGCGGATGCGGCAGACGGGTGAACGGCAGATCGAAACTGCGGTCCATCTGCGCCTCGTTCATCGTGGGAAACGGCGGGTTCACGACGAGCGTCCGTCCGCCGACATCCTGCAACAGTCGCCGCGCCTTCACGCGATTCGACTCGGTCTCGACCTGCTTGAAGTTCGCCGCGTAGAGCTTGCGATCGCCGAGGCATTCCTCGTGCGACGCGAGCCGCAGGTCCTCCCAGTTGGCGTTCTTCGGCAGCTGCGCGCCCTCGGGCAGCAACAGCGCCGTCTGCGCGATCGTCTTGAGCGATGAAAACGGCACGCCTTTCGCGAGCAGCTTGAGCATTTCGATGAGCGGCAGTTCGCCCATGCCGTACACGAGGAGATCGGCGCCGCTCTCGGCGAGCACTGTCGGGCGGAGCTGATCCGACCAATAGTCGTAGTGCGTCACGCGGCGCAGGCTTGCCTCGATGCCGCCGAGCATCACTGGCACATCCGGCCAGAGTTGTTTGAGGATCCTCGTGTACGTTGTCGCCGCATAGTCCGGACGGAACCCCGGCGCGCCGTTGGGCGTGTAGGCGTCGTCGGAGCGCAGGCGCCGGCCCGCCGTGTAGCGGTTGACCATCGAGTCCATGCACCCGGCGGTCACGCCGAAGAACAGCCGCGGGCGTCCCAGTTTCTTGAAGTCGCGCAAGTCGTCGCGCCAGTTGGGCTGGGGGAGCACGGCGACGCGGAATCCCTCGCGCTCGATGATGCGGCCCACGACCGATGCGCCGAACGACGGATGATCCACGTAGGCGTCACCGGTCACGAGGATCACGTCGACCTCGTCCCAGTCGCGCGCGGTGAGTTCGTCGCGTGTGGTCGGCAACCAGCGCGCGGGATTCCAGGTCGGATCGCGCGGGTCGAGCTTCGGCGGTTGGGCGGGAGGCGGCAAAGTGCGGCCACCTTCGCTGCGGTCGCAGGCGCGTGCAAGCGCCGGCTGGCGCCCGGGGGGCGCTAGCAGCGGCAGCGGGGCTGAATCGTGCGGGCCATAACCCGCAGCGTTCCCGGTGCCTATCGGCGGTGGGGGACTGTGCTCCGATGGACGGCCCCTCCGATCCATGTCGTCTGATAGATTACAAGGCTTCGCCGCCGATCCGGTGCTGGCGCCGATTGTCCAAGGTGGCTCGCGAAGCTTGAACGCGCGAGTTTTGCAGGACGTGCATGACAACAACCGTTCGTCTTCGCGGCGTGCTCCGCCGTTGCGGTGGGTTCCTCTGGCGGGAGTGGATCCGGCCGCTTGCGTTGCCGGCGCTGGCGATCCTCGCGGCGAAATCGGCGCTGGCGGACATAAACTACGTGCCGACCGGCTCTATGAAGCCGACGATTCTCGAGGGCGACGTGGTCGTGGTGAACAAGCTCGCCTACGACCTGAAGTTGCCGTTCACGCGCCACCGCTTCACCTCGTGGGCGACGCCGCAGCGCGGCGAGATCGTCGTCTGCTTCTCGCCGGACGACGACACGCGGCTCGTCAAACGCGTGGTGGCCGTTGCGGGCGATGCCGTGGAGCTGCGCGACGACGTGCTCTTTCTCAACGGCGCTCGCGTCGAGTACGCGCCGCTCGCCGCCGATGCCGCGGGTCTGCCGTACCTCGACCCGGCTGAGCGGAGCGAGGCGCTGTTTGCCCGGGAGAAACTCGGCGAATCCAGCCACGCACTGATGGTGCTCCCGCGGCGACCGGCACGGCGGAACTTCGGCCGCGTCACCGTGCCGGCCGGCCAGTGCCTGGTTCTTGGTGACAACCGCGACAACAGCCGCGATTCGCGCTACTTTGGCTTCATGCCGGTCGAGCGCATTGTCGGCCGGGCCGAGGCGGTGTTCGTCTCCGGCGACCTCGATCATTGGTTACGCCCGCGTTTCGCCCGGTTCTATACGGAGCTGGAGTGACTCCGCCGCGCCGTGCCTCGGCTGCCGCCGCGTCAGCGCTGGTTGCCGGCGTTGTTGCGCGCGAGCAGGACGTCGAGTCCCCAGCGGGCCGCGACCATCGCGACGAGGAAAAGTGCTCCCCAGCGCACCTCGGTACGCATGAGCTTCTCGCCTTCGACGAGGAAAACGGCGAGCGCGAGTCCGAACACATCGAGCATGCTCCAGCGGCGCCAGAGCTCGAGGTGGCGCTCGGCGCGCGGCTCCGGTTCGCCAAGGCGTTGGCGGCGCCAGAGCGCCGTCGCGGTCGCGAGCAGGCCGATCGGTGCGACGACGAGAAACAGCGCCACGACCGCGCCTGCCGTCCACGCGCCCGAGCGCAGGAGCGTAATCGCCAGGGTGACGATGCTGTACGCGCGGTCCGCGAGCAGCCAGTCGCGGATCTGGAGGAACGGCATTGCCAGCGTGCCGACGAGTGCGATCCAGGCGAGCGCGAGCCACCAGCCGCCGATCCGCGGCGCGCGCGGTGCCTCCGGTTCGGCGCGCGCGGCGAGCATGTTGCCGGTGCCGATGCTCAACATGATCGCGGCGACGAAGAGCGGAATGCCGGCGAGCGGGCGGGCGCCGACGAGCAGTTGCCCGGAGGTGAGTGTGAGAATCAGGCAGACGAGAAACACATCGAGCATCGACCATTTGCCGAGTCGCTCGACCCACTCGAGGGCGCGACTGCCACGTGCGCCGAGGCGGCCGCGCAGGCAGAGCGCCGCGAGCACGCCAAGTTTCGCGAACGGGAACACCAGCGAGAAGCCGACGACGAGGATCGCGAGGACATAGAGCCCGCTGCCCCACATCATCCGCACGGAGCGCACGAGCGAGTACGGCTCGGTGCCGAGTCCCTTGCGCAGTTCCATGAAGGGCAGGAACAGCACCGCGACGTTGCACGCGAAGGACGCGAGCAGCATCCCTCCGCCGAGCAGGCGGGTGCGTCGATCGAGCATGGTGGCGTTCATGGGCGCACGACGGAACCGGCCGCCGTTTGGCCACGCAATCCGGAACTGGGTGGCCGTGTTTCGGTCATGTGCGCGGCGGAGGCGCAGCTGATCCGGTGGGTTGTCATGTGCTACCGGCATCGTTACCACTTTGGGCCGTATGAACACCCCTTACCCTTCCGAGACCGGCTGTTGCCCGCGATTCGACGCCACGCTCTGGCACGATCGCGAACACCACTGGAGCGGGAAAGTCTTCCTGCGCTACCGCGTGCGGTGCTTCCTCTACATCCCACTGAGCTTCGGCACGGCGATGCAGCGTTGTCTTGTCGACCTGAAACGCGGCGAGGCTTTCACGCCCGCGCCGCCGCTGGTGCTTTCGGAGCATACCTCGCGCTGGAAGATGGACGTGTACGTCGAGGCGACCCGAGAAGTGCCCGACGCCGAGAACGTTCGGCTGACCGGCACGTTCCACAGCAGAGTTTTCCGTGGACCCTACCGTGACGCGGGCAAGTGGGCGGGCGCGATGAAGGACTGGGCCGCGGCGCGGAGCCTCACCATCAAGCGGCACCTGCTCTACTACGCCTATTGTCCGAAGTGCGCGAAACACTATCGCGAGAACCCAGTCGCCTATTTCGTCGAAGTTTGAACGTTGCCGCAAACCAACTCCCCTATGCGCCATCTCCTCAGCCTGTTTTCGCTCTTCGTTCTGGCCGTCTCCGCTGCGGGCGCCGCGCCGACGGTGATTCCTCTCTGGGAAAACGGCGCGCCCGGCTTCGAATCCCGCCGCACCGAACCCGAGGAGGCGAAGGACTACTGGGTGCGCAATATCCACAACCCCTCGCTCACCGTCTTCCCCGCGCCGGCCGCGAAGGCGAACGGTTGCGCGGTGATCGTCGCGCCCGGCGGCGGCTATCGCGAACTGGTCTTCCACGCCGAGGGCGAGCAGGTCGCCGAGTTCCTGAACCCGCTCGGCGTGACGGTCTTCGTGCTGAAGTACCGGTTGCCGCAGCAGGAGGGCTCGCCCTACGCGGTCGCCCAGGTGCGCGAAGATGCGCTGCGCGCGGTGCGTTCGGTACGCAGCCGCGCGGCCGAGTTCGGTGTCGATCCGCACCGTATCGGATTTCTCGGATTCTCCGCCGGCGGTGCGGTGGCGATGATCGCCGGCTTCGAACCGAGCGCGGGCGATGCCGCGGCGGTCGATCCGATCGAGCGCACCAACAGCCGGCCGGACTTCATGATGCTCGTCTATCCGGGCGGGATTCTCTACCCGGGCGGCGCGTTGCCGAAAACGCTCCCCGCCGATGTGCCACCGGTGTTTCTGCTCTGTGCCAACGACGACGAGTACGGCTGCGACGCCTCGACCATCGAGGTCATGGAGAAGTACCGCGCCGCGGGAGTGCCGGTCGAACTGCATTTGCTCGCGCGCGGCAAACACGCCTTCAACATGGGCGACCGCTCCGAGCTGCGCTCGGTGCGGACTTGGCCGCAGCGCCTCGCCGACTGGCTGGCCGACAGCGGTTATATGCGCGCGGGCTCGGCGGAACGTTGAGGCGCCGCAGTGTTCCGCTGGTGACATCTGATACTGGATCGCCTGCGACGGTCCGGGACTAATGGTTGAGCACGCTGGGTTGACCAGGTCCGGAGCGGGGAACTATCACGCCCCGAGCGCGTCCATACGGGCGCGTAATCCTACCCATGAAACTGCGTTTTATTCTGTTCGCCCTTGTCGTCGGTTTGTGCGGCTCGGGTCGGCTGCTCGGATTTTCCTTCGGCGAGAAACACGTCGCCGCATCGCTCGTCGCGGAGCGCACGGCGCTCGTCCCCGGGCACACGACGACTGTCGCGCTGCGCCTCGTGCACGACGAACACTGGCACACGTATTGGAAAAATCCAGGCGAGGCCGGCCTGCCGACGACTCTCTCGTGGACCTTGCCGCCCGGCTTCTCCGCCGGCCCGATCCAGTGGCCGGCGCCGCAGATCACCGACACGGGCGGCGTGCTCACTTACGGCTACGGCGGCGACCTGCTGCTTCTGGTCGATATCGCGGTGTCTGCCGACGCTCGAGCGGGCGAAAACGTTGTGCTCGCGGCCAAGACCGAGTGGCTGATGTGCAAGGAGTCGTGCATCCCCGGCGAAGCGCAGGTCTCGCTCACGCTGCCGGTCGCGGCCGAGGCGGCGACGGACACCCAGTGGGCCGCGCGGATCGCGGCCGCGCGCGCGACGCTGCCCCAGCGCAGCGATCGCCTCGAGGCGCGTGCCTACCGCACCGGACGTGATCTCACGATCCGCGTTTCGCCGGCGGCGGGCGTGCAGCTTGCGGCGGGCAGCGTCGGCTTCTTCGCCGACGATGGCACGGTGGACGCGCAGGCGTTGCAGCCGGCGCGCGCCGCGGGAGCGGCTTTCGATTTCGCCGTGCGCCAGGCGCAGACGGCCGGCCAACCGAAGGAACTCACCGGCTTGCTCGTCGCGGCGGACGGCTGGTGGTCCGGCGGCCCGAAGGCGGTCGCGGTCCAAATTCCGGTGACAGACGGACCCGCGCCGGTCACGGGTGTGGCCGCGGCCACGGGGCAGGGCGCCGGTCCCGCGACCGAGAAATCCGACGCGGGCGCATTCACCGGCGTCCTCGTGCTCGCGTTTGTCGGCGGTCTGATTCTCAACCTGATGCCCTGCGTCTTCCCGGTGCTCGGGATCAAGATCCTCGGTTTCGTGCAGCAGGCCGGTGCGGAGCGTGGCAAGGTGCGCGCGCACGGGCTGGCGTTTGCCGCGGGCGTGCTCGCGTCGTTCTGGACGCTCGCGGGCGTGCTGCTCGCGCTGCGGGCCGGCGGAGCGCAGCTCGGCTGGGGCTACCAGCTGCAGGTGCCCGGTTTCGTTTTTGTGCTCACGATCGTGATGCTCGTCTTTGCGCTCAGCCTGAGCGGCGTGTTCGAGATCGGCGGCTCGTTGATCGGCGCCGGCGCGGGCTTGCAGGCGAAAAGTGGGTACGCCGGATCGTTCTTCTCCGGCGTGCTCGCGACGGTGGTGGCGACGCCCTGTTCGGCGCCGTTCCTCGCGCCGGCGCTTGGCGCGGCCATCGTGCTGCCGCCGGTGCAATCGCTGGCGGCGTTCACGGCGATCGCGCTCGGGCTCGCCGCGCCGTACCTCGTGCTGTCGTTCGCGCCGGCGCTGGTGAAAGTGCTGCCGCGGCCGGGCGCCTGGATGGAAACGTTCAAGCAATTCATGGCGTTTCCGCTCTACGCGACCGCCGGTTACCTCGTCTACGTGCTCGCCGGCCAGGTGGGTGACGGGCTGCTCGAGGTCGTGCTCGGGCTCACGTTGATCGCGATGGCCGGCTGGGTGATCGGGCGTTGGGCGACGTTGATGCGCGCGGCGCGCGTGCGCTGGATCGCGCGGGGCGCGGCGCTGGCGTTGTTCGCCGGCGGCATCGTGCTCGGCCTGCCGCGGCAGAAGGTCGACTGGGTTCCGTGGTCGCCGGAGACGGTGGCGAAACTGCGCGCACAGGACCGCATCGTGTACGTGGATTTCACGGCGCGCTGGTGTGTGACATGCCAGGCGAACAAGGCGGTCGTCTTCGGCTCGGCCGAGGTGAACGAGGCCTTCCGCTCGCTTAAGGTCGCGAAAGTCCGCGGCGACTGGACCAGCCGCGATCCGCAGATCGCCGCGGAGCTGCAACGTTTCGGTCGTGCCGCCGTGCCCGTGACCCTCGTCTAC
>DATGXO010000162.1:0-18791 GCA_035298965.1 Opitutaceae bacterium
ACCACGCCGCGAAACCGGTTGCGCCGGGTTTCGGCTGGCCGCGCGGTGTCCAGACAATGGTGGCGGCGTCGGCCGAGAAGGCGACGACGCCTGCGCCGGCGCTGTTCGGCGGCTCGCTCGCGAGCGCGGTCCACGTTGCGCCGCTGTCGGCGGACCAGGCGGCGCGGACTTCCGTGGTGCGGTTGCGGATGGTGCCGACGCGCACGAGGCATTCCGGGCGGCGGCCGGCGAAGGCGATGCTCTCGGAGTTCGCAAAGCGCGGCGGCGCGGTGAACTGGAACTGCGGCTGGTCGAGATCGTCGTGGCGGTAACCATCGAGATCGCCGAGCGCGCTCACGAGATGCGGGCCGACAGGCGGGCTGATCAGGCCGAGGGGCACCGTCTCCTCGAGGCCGTTGTCCTGGAACCACCATTCGACCGACTTGCCGGCATCGGCCGCGGTGAGGTTGCGCGAGGCCCAGATGCCGTAGCCGGTGGTGAAGAGCGCGTGGTCGGGCGCGAACGGATCGATCTTCACATCGCTCATCCAGTGCGGCGTGTGGTGCTCGGTCCAGCTGGCGCCGGAGTGGTCCCACGTGGAGGTTTCGAGCAACGGCTTCCAGGTGCGACCGGCGTCGGTGCTGCGGTAGATCTCGTCGTGCGGCTCGAAGTGGCAGAACGTCGACGCGAGAATCGTGTTGGGTTGCGCGGGATCGAATGTGACCGCTCCGTAGCCGAAACCGGTGCGCGGTTTCTTGTCGCCGCGGGCGGGGGTGATGTCGGTCCAGTCGCCGCTCGTGGTGTCGAGTTTCCACACGGCGCCATCGGTCATCGTGTTCGGGCCGGGGTCGTTGCCGTAGGCGAGGTAGAGCGCGCCAGCGGGAGTGAGCGCCGCGCGGGTGGGGCGGAAGCCGAGCGGCTGGCCGGCGACGGGTTGCCAGGTCGCGCCGGCGTCGGTCGAGCGGAAGAGGCTCGTCTCCCGCGTGGAGACGGCCGCGTAGAGGATGGCGGTCGGCCGGCCGGCGGTGCTGCCGCTCGGATCGAAGAGGATCCAGACGATGCCGACCATCTGCGGCATGCGCGGATCGCCGGAGTTGGCGGCGGGCGACGTGGCGACCGCGGGGAACGACGCCACGCGCGACCAAGTGGCGCCGCGATCGGAGCTGCGCCAGAGGCCGGCATCGCGTGAGCCGATGAACAGGATACGGCCGTCGAGCGGGTCGACGGCGAGGCGCTCGCCGTTGCCGCGGCCGGCTTCGTTGCCGCCGAGGCGGAAGGGCAGCTCGGTGCGTTGCCACGTCGCGCCGCGGTCGGCGGAGCGGAGCAGGGCGGCGTTGGGCATCTCGGGGCGGTTGTAGATGCCCGCAGCGAGATAGACGCGCTCCGGGTCGCAGGCATCGAGCGCGATGCCGTCGACGCCGGTCAGGTGCCAGTCGTCCATCCCGAGTGAGTCGGTGAGGGGGACCCAGCGCTCGGCGGCGGCATCCCAGCGATAGGCGCCGCCGACATCCGTGCGCGCGTAGGCGAGTCCGCGCTCGGCGGGATGGAAGGCGAGCCCTGTCACGAACCCGCCGCCGCGGATCTGGACGTTGCGCCACGTGTAGGGCGCTGCGGCGGCCGGCTCTGCGTCGGTGGTGGTTGCGACGAACGACCCGAGCACGAGCGCGCCGAGGGCAAAGAAAGGGAAGCGGACCATAGGGGACCAGCAGCAGATTTCGCGGCCGATGCGCCCGCAAGAGAAACCCCCGCGAGCAACCCGCCAGCGCGGGCTGCGGCGCGGGTTTGATGCGTCGGTTGGACGGGCGCTGTGCTGGCCGCGCCGGCTACTCCCCGATGATTTTCACGAGGACACGTTTGCGGCGGAGGCCGTCGAACTCGCCGTAGAAGATCTGCTCCCACGGGCCGAAATCGAGGCGACCTTCCGTCACGGCGACGACGACCTCGCGGCCCATGAGCGTGCGCTTGAGGTGGGCGTCGGCGTTGTCCTCGCCGTGGTTGTGCGCGTATTGGCTGTGCGGTTTTTCGGGCGCAAGGTGCTCGAGCCATTTCTCGAAATCCGCGTGGAGGCCGCTCTCGTCGTCGTTGATGAAGACGGAGGCGGAGATGTGCATGGCGTTGACGAGGCAGAGACCCTCGCGGATGCCGCTGGCGCGCAGCTCGGCTTCGACCTGCGGCGTGATGTTGAGGAACGCCCGGCGGGCGGGCACTTCGAACCAGAGCTCCTTGCGGTGCGACTTCATGGCGCGAGCTTGGCTCCGAGCGCCGCCAGGCCAAGCGACGAAGGGCACCAGTCGACCTTGCATCGGCGATCTCGGCTGCAGGCGAGTGGTACCGCGAGTGGTACGGACGTGCCGGAAACTACGGGATGGGTTCGCGCCGACCGGATAAGTTGACGGCCGTCAACTTATCCGGTCGGCGGCGGGGTGGACGACTGGGGGCGACAGTCGTGGGCGGAGCGGGGCGGATGCCGACGTGGCGAAAAACGGGTTGCCGGCATTTTTCCCGCACTCGATCTTCAATGCGGATGGTCACCCCACGTATTCTCACCCCACTTGCCGCCGCATTGCTCATTCTGACCGGCTGCAACACCACCAATCGCGTCGCGGTTCCCGCCGCTGCCGCCCCGAGCCTCGGAGGCACCGCGAGCCGCGTGCTCGTGCCCAATCCGGAGGTCTCAGCACGGATTCCCGGCTCGAATATCGCCGGCGCTTCGATCGCCGCCTGCTCCGCCGTCCCCGGCGGATTTCTCGTCGGCGCCATCATCGGGGCAGCGAGCAGTGGCGCCGATTCCGCGATCGAGAACCGGCAGGCGAAGACCGCCGAGACGCTCGTCACGCCGATCCGCAACGTGCTCGTCGGAGTCGACACGCCGGAGCAGATCGCCGCGGAGTTGCGGGCGGCGTTCGCGGGCAACGTCCAGTTTCAGCCGGAGTTGCTCGTGCTCGACCGGCAGGCATTTCCGAAGAAGGACGTCATCAAAACCTGGCTGGAGCAGGCGCCGCACCGGACGTTGCTGCTCGTGCGCTGCGACTACTATTTCACCGCGGACTTCGGGCGGCTGGTGGTCGACGCCACCGTCGATCTCATCACCGACGACGGGAAACTGCGCGCGCTCGGCACGAAACGTTTCCTGCCGTTCCCCGGTCTTTATCACAACTATCTCGCGACCGACATCGCTCTGAGCGGCACCTCGCGCGACAAGGAGGCCAATGCCGCCGCCTGGGCCGCCCGCGGCGAGGCGCTGCGCGGACAACTCGCCGCCGCCGTGCGGGAGCTCACCACGATGATCGCCTACGATCTCCAACAACCGGCGACAGCCACCGAGGGTGGCACGTACGAAGAACGCGTCATGGTCCCGATGCTGGGCGGCGCGATGGTGCAGGGCGGCGGAGTGCAGATGAAAGCGCGGCAGGAGCGCATCGCCGACAGCCGCCGCTGGCTGCGCGCGAAGACCGGCGAGCTGTTCTCGGTCGAGTGAACGGGTGCGCAGGCATCGATCGCGGCGACCCCCGGCTGGCTGCGGTTGCGCTTCTGGGCGCGCTGCTGCTGGCCGGCTGTGAGCCCGCCCCTCTGCCGGTGCGGCTGCAAAACCGTGCCGCACCGCTCGGGCCGGTGGCGGCGGAGCGGACCGAACTCACGCTCCTGCCGGTGATCGACGGACGTCCCCGCGATGAAGGCGCTACCGGCGACGAAACGCGGCTTGGCGGCGCGGTCGTCACGCGCGATTCGCTCGCCGCCTGGATCGAGGCGGAATTGCGGCGGCAGCTCGACGCACGCTATCGCCTCGTGGCGAGCGACGCACCGCCGGCGCAGGGGCAGGCATTGCGCGTGCGCGTGGCGGCCTGCTACGCGAGGCCGATCGGCGGGCAGATGTCCGCGCAGGTGGTGCTCGAAGTCGAGTGGTTCGACGGCGCTGAGGTGCGGAGTCGCACGATGCTCCGTGGCCAACGGGTCGGCGCGATCTGGTGGAGCGCGCAACTCGAGGTCGGCTCGGCCCTGCGGCTCGCGCTCGAGGATGCCGTACGGCAGCTCGCCAAACCGGCGGATTGAAGACCGCCCGCAGCGATGCCGTTGCGGGTGGCACGCTTGACGCCCGTGATTCACGGGATCTTCAGGATTCCGCGATGAGCCATCCGTGGGCCACCCCGCGCGTTTTTGTGATACGGCCGTATCACGAAAACGCGCGGGCGATGCGGCGGGGAAGGGGCACTCCTCCTGCTTCCGCGGGGCATGGCTGGTTGAGTGACTGGTTCGACGGTGCCGCGCTGAATTGCGGCGCTATGGTGGAGGGACTCATCGACGGCGGCGGCCATGGCGGCGGCGGGCCGCGTTCATGCCGGTTGCGCAGCGGTGGGGACTGTGCTACCCCTCCCGGCCCGACCACACCGGCATGCAAGACCTCGAATTCAACGAGATCATCGACCTCATCCACAAAGACGACTCCCGCTTCGACAAACGCGCCTATCACTTTGTCCGCGCGGGCCTTGATTTCACGGTCAAGGAGTTGAAGAAACGCGACCCCGAGCGTGCGAAGAAGAGCCAGCATGTGGCCGGGCAGGAGCTGCTCCACGGGTTTCGCGCCTACGCGATCGACCAGTTCGGCCCGCTCGCGCACACCGTGCTCACCGACTGGGGACTGAGCCGCTGCCGCGACTTCGGCGAGATCGTCTTCAAGCTGATCGAGTACAACGTGCTTTCGAAAACCGACAACGACTGCCTCGAGGATTTCGCCGAAGTCTTCGATTTCGACGAGGCGTTCCTCCAACCGTTTGAGCCGGAGAAGCGCCGCCTGCCGCTGCCCGAACTCGCCGAAGGCGAGGAGAAGGAGTGAACGATAGAAAAAGGAGGTGAGGAAAGGCGGGGCCGGGGGATTGATCATCGCAGCCCCGCCCCGGTCCTGCGCTCCGCTTCCGCCGCGTTCGCGGTCCTCGCTCCTTTCGCAATCTCCACTCTGCATTCTTCGTTCCTTTTCTCATGCCCGCCAAACGCGCCCGTCGCTCCAGTGATTTCGATCTGCTCCGCCCGTTCTGGGCCGAGGCCGTGCACCGTCACGTGCTGCCCAACGGCCTCACCGTGCTGCTCAAGCCCGACCACTCCTCGGCGCTCTGCTCGGTGCAGGTGTGGGTGAAGACCGGCAGCATCCACGAGGGCGGATTGCTCGGCGCGGGCCTCTCGCACTACCTCGAGCACATGCTCTTCAAGGGCACCGAGCGCCGTGCCGGCCGCGAGATCTCCGCGACAGTCCAGGCGCACGGCGGCTACATCAACGCCTACACGACCTTCGACCGCACCGTCTACTACATCGACATCCCGAGCGAACACGCCGGCGTGGCGGTCGATCTGCTCGCCGATGCCGTGCTGCACTCCACGCTTCCCGCCGAGGAGGTCGAGCGCGAGCGGCAGGTCATCCTGCGCGAGATCGACATGACGCTCGACGAGCCCGACCAACGCCTCGGGCAGACGCTCTTCGAGACGGCTTTCCGCCAGCATCCCTATCAGCACCCGATCATCGGCCACCGCGCGGTGTTCGAGGCCGTCACGCGCGACGATCTCGTGGCCTACTATCGCTCGCGCTACGTGCCGAACAATCTGGTGCTCGTCGTCGCCGGCCACTTCGAGCCCGCCGCGCTGCTGGCCGAGGTCGAGAAACATTTCGGCTCCGCGCCCCGCGCGCGTCTCGCTCCGGTGTATCTGCCGAGTGAAGCCGTGCCGCTCGCCCCCCGCGAGGCGCACTTGTTCGAGGACGTCCAGATCTCCCGCGCCGGGCTCGGTTGGCAGATCCCCGGGCTCGACCATGCCGACACCCCCGTGCTCGACCTGCTCGGCACCGTGCTCGGCTACGGCAACAGCTCCATCCTCTGGCAGGAGCTGCGCGAGCGTCGCCGGCTCGTGCACTCGATCGACGCCTCCGCGTGGAATCCCGGCACGGTCGGTCTGTTCTACGTCTCGATGCTCTGCGATCCCGACAAACGCGCCGCCGCCAGCGCCGCGGTGCAGGCGGAGTTGGCGAAGATCGCCCGCCGCGGCATCGCGCCGTCGTTGCTCGCGAAGGCCGTGCGTCAGCTCGTCGTCGGCGAAATCAACACCCGCAAGACCATGAGCGGCCAAGCGTCGCGCCTCGGCCTCGCCGAGGTCGTGGTCGGAAATTTGCACTACAGCCGGCACTATTTCGACCGGCTCGCGAAGATCACGCCGGCCGACATCCGGCGCGTCGCTGCCACCTATTTCGTGCCGGAGCGTTTCACCGCTGTTTCGCTCAATCCGAAAGTCGCCGCCGCCGCTCCCACCGCGGAGGCGCCCGCGGCGGAGATGGCCGACTTTGCGGAGGAGCGCGTCGCCAACGGCGCGCGCCTCCTGCTCCTTCCCGACAAACGCCTGCCCAATCTTCACCTGCGGCTCGTCTGCCTGGGCGGCGTCACGCACGACCTGCTGGAGGCGCGCGGCGCGCTCTCGCTGATGGTGACGTTGCTCACCAAGGACACGAAAAGACGCACGGCCGACGAGGTCGCCGAGGCGATCGAGGCGGTCGGCGGCACGTTCCACGAATTTTCTGGGAACAACACCTTCGGGCTCAGCCTCGAGGTCCTGCCGGGCGACATCGACCGCGCGCTCGACGTGCTCGGTGATGCAGTGCTCGCGCCCGCGTTCGCGAAGGAGACGCTCGAGATCGAGCGCGAGGCGCATCTCGCCGCGCTGGCCGAGCAGGCGGACGATGTCGTCACCGTCGGCCGGAAGCTCGTGCGCCGGAAATTCTTCGGCGCGCACCCGCTCGCGGTCGACTCGCATGGGACCGAGGAGGGCTTGAAGGCCGTGACGCCGGCGTTGCTGCGCGGGTTGCACCGGCGCCTGCTGGTTGCCGGAAACTGCGTGCTGGCGGTCACCGGCGACTTCGAGCCGCGGAAACTCGTGCCGAAGCTGAAGGCGTTCCTGGCAAAACTGCCGAAGGGCGCCGCGCCCGCCGAGGGGCCGGAATTTGCCGGGCCGCAGGCCGGTGCTTTCGTGGAGGTCCAGCCGCGCCAGCAGGCCGTCGTCTTCCACGCGTTTCCGTGCCCGGGAATTCGCGACGCCGACCATTACGTGTCCGAGGTGGCCGACGAGGTTTTCAGCGGCATGGCCTCGAACCTCTTCGAGCGGGTGCGCGAGCAGAAGGGCCTCGCGTACTTCGTGCGTTCGTCGCGCGTGCTCGGCGTCGACACCGGGCTCTTCGGTTTCTACGCCGGCACCGCGCCCGAGAAGGCGCGTGAGGTGCTCGACGAGATCGAGGCCGAGGTGCGCCGCGTGCAGGACGGCGGCATCGCGCCCGAGGAGTTGCTCCGCTGCCAGACGCGTCTCAAGGCCGCCCGGCGCATGAGTCTCCAGACCAACGGCGCGCGTGCGTTGCAGGCCGCGCTCAACGCCGTGTACGGGCTGCCGGTCAACGACTGGAAGAACTACGACGCGCGCATCGACGCCGTGTCGATCGAGCAGCTCCGCGATTTCGCGCGGCGGTACTTCACGCCGGCGCAGCGCGTCGAGCTCGTCGTCCGGCCGTAGAGCCGATCAGCGGCCGGGTCGGGCTGCGGCGGCTCGCCCGGGGATGAGGACTTGCCCCGCCGCCGGCGCTCGCGCCAGCATACGCGGAATGAATTTCGCGGGGCAGCCTCCATCGCTCCCGCCGGCGCAGCCGGTGGCGGAACCGCCGCCGCGCGCATGGAGGAGTCGTCTCTGGCCGTGGCTGCTCGCCGGCGCTGCGGTGGAACTGGCAGCGCTTGCCGGCATAGTTTTCGCCGCCCCCGCGATGGTGACCGTTGTGCGCACGCGCCTGCTCGCCGACCGTCTGCAGCAGCATGTCGACGCCGACACCTGGGCGGAGGGCCTCGCGCTCGCCGAACGCGAACTGCCGCACGTGGAGCCCGACGCGCGCATCTTTTTTGCGCTCGAGAACCTGCACTTCACGGCGAACGACCTCGTGCGGACGAAACACTTCGCGCGGCTCTCGCTTGAGCGCGATCCCGCCAACGAGATGGCGGCCCGGCTCGTGATTTCGCTGTGTCGCGATTTCGATGACAACGAGGCCGCCTACCACGCCGGCAAGGCGTGGATCTCCCGCCGGGCCGATGGCGCCGAGATCTACAAGGATCTCGCGATGGCGGCCGACGATGCCGGTCACGACGAGGAAAGCCTCGGCTACGCGTTGATCGCGTTCCGTCGGAAGCCGTCGCACCCGCGCGTGGCCGGCGTGTACTTCTACTACGCGCTGCTTGAGAACGGAGCCGACGCGGTGTTGCCCGAGGTGCTGCGCTGGAGCTCGCAGCATACCCCGGACGCGTTTTTCTGGGCGCAAGTTGGCAAGGGACTCTCGGAGACGCGCGAGTACCGCGAGGCGATCATGCACTTGCGTTGCGCGCTCGCGATGGGCTCGAGTGACACCGGCGTGGTGACCGAGATGCTCGATTCGTTCCGCGGCCTCGGCGACGCCGCCGGCGCGAAGGCGTTCGTCGAGACCTACCGGCAGGATCATCCGCTCAATGCGCTGATTTGGCGCATGCTCGGCGCCACCCAATACGACGCGGAAGATTACGCCAACGCGCTCGACTCCTTCCGGATGGCGCAGCGCCTCGAACCCGACCACGAGATCACGGTCGCGAACCTCGTCTTCACCTTGGTCGACCTCGGCCGCGCCGGCGACGCCCTCAAGGAGGGCGAGGCTTGGCTTGCTCGTGGTCGCGCGCGACCGAACGCGCTTTTCCAGCGCGCCATGGGCAATGCGAGCTTCGCGCTCAGCCGCTGGCCCGACGCCGAACGTTATTACCGGTCGGCGCTCTCGCTCGACCCGGAGTTGCAGACCGCCGCCCGCGACCTGGTTTCAACTCTGCTCAAACTCGGGAGGGCAGGGGACGCCGCGGCCTTCGGTGCGCGCTGGGCCGCGGAACATCGCGACGCGGTCGACGAGTCGTTCACCACGCTGCTCGAAACTGCGCGCAAACAGGCGGGCATCGCTCCAGAGAAAGCGGACGCATCGACTGTGGCGGATAACGCCGGCTGAGGACATTCCGTTGGAGAAGGCTGAACGCGTGTTCTCCGTTGAATGGCACAGAACTCGATGGCGTAGGTAGGAGACCGGCTTGCGGGCGACCTGCGCTCGAAATTGCCGGCATGCAGGCTTCTGCACTCGACGAATTGCGGCCGCGCCGCCACGTCGACACCGGGGCCGGCGGCGCAGATCGGCGCTCAGCGGATCTCTTTCGCGCGGCGTGCGACATCGGCCCACGCGCTCTCGGGCACGAGCGGACCGAGATGGCGGACAGTCTCGGCGCCGAGCAGCGAGGCGAGGCGGCCGCACGCGGGCAGCGGAAGGTCGCGCAGATAACCGGCGAGGAAACCGGCGGCGAAGGCGTCGCCCGCGCCGTTGGTGTCGACGACCTCCGGCACGCGGACGGGTTCGACGCGGTGGAGTTCGCTGCCGCGAGCGAGCCAGGCGCCGTCCTTGCCGAGTTTCACGACGGCGAGCGTGCCATGCGAGGCGAGCACGCGGGCGTGTTCGGCGAAGTCGGCCGAATCGGTGCGGAAGAGCGCGCGGATCTCGTCCTCGTTGCCGAAGAGTACGTCGATCCCGCGGCCGAGCTGCGAGAAAAGCCAGTCGCGCGAGGCGTTCACGACCTCGAACGACGAGAGGTCGAGGCTCACGGTGCAGCCGGCGGCGCGCGCGGCGGCGAGCACGGCCTCGGCGAGGCCGCGGTTGAAGACGAGGTACCCCTCGATGTGCGCATGGCGGCAGCCGCGGAAGTCGTCGGTGGAGATCTCTCCGGGATCCAGCGTCATGGCGGCGGCCAGACAGGTGCGCAGTGTGCGCTGGGCGTCGGGGGTGACGAGGGCGAGGCAACGCGCGTTGGGGAGCTCGGCGCGCTTGAAATGCGAGCCGTCGACGCCGGCGGTGGCGAAGCGTTCGCGGTAGATGCGGGCGAACTCGTCGTTGCCCAGCTTGCCGAGAAACGTCGTGCGCAGGCCGAGCCGCGCGGCGTTGTAGATCGCGTTGGCCGCGGAGCCGCCGGTGGCGGAGGCAGGCGGCGCGGGCAGGCGCGAGACGATCGACTCCATCTCGTCGTGGCCGACGAGCACCATGCCTCCCTTCTCGCCACGCACGGTGGCGAGGAACGACTCGGGTACGGGCGCGAGCAGATCCATGATCGGGGAACCGACGCCGATGAGATCGAAGGAGGACATGGGATTGCGGATTTCGGAACGCGGATTGCGGAATGGACCGGAGCGGGCGCAGGGGCGGAGCGGGCTACGCAGGGCGGGTGCGGAGACCGAGTCCGCATTGGGACTCTGAACTCCGAACCCTGAACCCTGAACTCCGAACCCTGATCCCTAAACTCGCGCGTGCGGCGAGCGTTACTCGGTGACGGGCAGGTTGGTGGCGAGCACGGGCTCGTCGTCGACTTCGACGAGGATGTTGTAGTCGCCGGCCTGCGGGAAGGAGCAGTTGCGCAGTTCGTTGATGAGGTTGATGCGCTGCACCGGGCTGCGGGACTCGAACTGGCGCTCGATGACCTTCATCATGTTCGTCGGCTCGAGGCCGATGGAGATCTTCATCGTGTGCTGACCCGGTTCGCAGTCGGTGATCGTCATGAACCAGATCATGAAAGGGTGGGTGACCGGGAACTGCCGGGCGCGGATGTTCGAGAACACGCCGAGGATCGTGTGTTTGCCGGTCGAGGGGTCGATGTGGACGCCGTCGCACGTCATCCACACGAGCAATTGAGGTTTTGAATTCACGCGCGGAGCTTCGCGAGGCCGGCGGGCGGCGGGCAAACGTTTTTCGGGCGGCGGGAAACGAAGGCGCCTTCGCGGGCGGAGCCGAGGCCGTGCTTGACGAAACGCGGCTGATGGTTAGTTCTACTGTCGTGAAACAATCTAACCTCGAGCGGTACTTCAAGGCGCTGGCCTGCGAGCAGCGGCTGCGGTTGTTCCAGATCATCCGCGACGGGCAGGCCGAGAACGAGGGCGCATGCACGGGGTTGATGAAGGCGTTCTCCTGCGCTTGCGATGAGCTCGATGTGTCTCGCTCGACGGTGTCGCACCATCTGAAGGAACTCGAGAACGCGGGCCTGATCGAGTGCACCAAGCACGGCCAGAGCGTCTGCTGCCGTGTGAGCGAGAAGGCGCTCGAGGCGATTCGGGGATTTCTCGAATGACCTTTTTTTGCCCACAAAGTCCGACGGTTGTAGAACTATCGGAGCGCGGCGCGTTCCGGTCCGCGCTCGCGGTGCTGGGGCGCACGCCGTTCACGATTGGACTGGAGCGCGAGGCGTGGCGGATCGAGCCGGGCGGTTGCCCGGCGGCGAGCGCGCATCCTTTCGCGCCGGGTGCGGAGCGCTTCGCCGACGGGCTGATCACCGTCGATTTCGCCGAGAATCAGGCGGAACTCGTGACCGCGCCCGCGTCTGGTGCGGCCGCCGCGGCCGAGCGGCTGCGCTCGCTTCACGCCAAGCTGCACCGCGCCATTCCGGGCGAACTCGTCTGGCCCCTGAGCACGCCCGGTTGCTGGGGCGGCGATGTCGCGCCGGCGCGGTTCGCCGGCGCGGCCGCGCACGAGGCCGCGCGCGAGTACCGGCGCTACCTCGCGGCGAAATACGGCCCCGCCCGGCAGGCGATCAGTGGCGTGCACTTCAACATCTCGTTGCCGGAGGCGTTCTGGTCCGCGCTGGCGGAGGCGACCGGCGCCGAGGCCGACCGCAGCGCGCTCTACTTCGCCGCGGCGCGCAACATCGTCCGTCACCGCTTCTTGCTGACGTATCTCTTCGGTGCCAGCCCGCTCGTCGACCGGCGGTGGGGCGCGTCGCTGGCGGCCAGTTCCGCGGCGAAGGAGCGCGCGCTGCTCAAGACCTGCGGGCCCTATTCCTCGAGTCTGCGGTCGAGTCCGCTCGGGTACCAGTTGCCCGAGGAAACGCTGCGTGCGCTCGCGGGCGTGTGGTCCGGGCTGGACGCCTACACCACCGGACTGCGCGGCGCGATAGACCGCGGCCTGCTGGCGAGCGAGCGGGAGTTCTACGCGCCCGTGCGGCCGAAGACGGCCGAGGGCGGCAGTCTCGCGGCGTTGGCGCGGCGCGGCGTGGAGTACCTCGAGATCCGGGTGCTCGACCTCGATCCGTTCGCGGCGACCGGTGTGGCGCTGGAGACGTTGCGTTTCCTCGAGGCGTTCACCGCGTCGGCGCTGTTGTTGCCCTCGCGCGAGCTGACACCAGACGAACTTGCCGAGGAGGCGCGGCTCAACACCTGGGCGACGCTCTGCTCCTGCGCCGCGGGCACGGACCACCGCGGGATTTTCGCAGCGCGCACAGGCGCGCTCTGGGATGCACTGCACGAGGCGGCGCTGCTGCTCGGGCCGGCGCACGAACGGGCCGTCGCGCGGGCGGCGGAGGTGTTCGCCGGGCGCGAGCCGCGGATCGTCGACAGGTTTTTCCGCGCTGCGGAAGCCGCAGGCGTCTCGTTGCGCGAGCAAGGGTTGCGGCTGGCGCGGGCGCAGCGGAAGGAGTTTTCCCATGATTGAACTCGATTCCCGTTTCGACGGCATGGAGCTCTCGACCCGGTTGGTCGTCGCCGAAGCGTTGCGACGCGGCGCGACGGTCGAAGTGCTCGACCGTTCCGACAACTTCATCCGGATCGCGCGCGACGGTCGCGCGTACCTCGTGAAACAGGCGACGCGCACCGCCGCCGACTCGTACATCGCGGCGCTCGCGATGGAGAACAAGCAGGTGACGAAGGTCCTGCTCGCCGAAGCGGGGGTGAACGCGCCCGATGGCCGGCTGCACGACTCGCTCGCGGCGGCGCTCGCCGATTGGTCGCGGGTACGCGGTCGGGCGACCGTGGTGAAGCCCCGCAGCACGAACTTCGGCGAGGGCGTCGCGATCCTCGCGGCGGAGGCGACGCAAACCGAGTACGAGCAGGCGGTGCGCGCGGCATTTGCGCTCGATGCGGCGGTGCTCGTCGAGGACTTCATCGCCGGGCGCGAGTTCCGGTTTCTCGTGATCGGCGGGCGCACGCGCGCCGTGCTGCGTCGTGTGCCGGCGAATGTTGTGGGCGACGGCCGGCGCACGATCCGTGCGCTGGTCGCGGCGAAGAACGAGCATCCGTTGCGCGGCGAGGGTTACGTGAAGCCGCTCGAGAAGATCGTGCTCGGCGGGACCGAGTTGGTGTTTCTCGCCGCCGCCGGGCTCGTTCCGGAAACGGTGCCGGAGGCCGGGCGCACGGTCTTCCTGCGCAAGAATTCCAACATCTCCACCGGCGGCGACAGCATCGACTGGACGGACGCGATGCCGGCCGTCTACCACCGGCTCGCCGAGCGGGCGGCTGCGGCGCTGGGCGCGCAGATCGCGGGCGTGGACATGATCGTGCCGGATCCGAGCGACGCGCGGGCGGAAGCCGCGTATTCGATCATCGAGCTCAACTTCAACCCCGCGTTGCACATCCACGATTACCCCGAGACGGGCGAGAACCGGCGCGTCGAGCGGCACGTGCTCGACCTGCTCGGGCTCACCGCCTAGCCGGCCGCAGACCCCTCCGACACGTTCGTTCCGCTCCAATGAATCTCTCCAAAGAACTCCACGCCTGTCTTTACGATCCGCTCACCGAACTCGCTCCGCAGTGCCGCGCCTGGCGCCGGCGCGAACGGCTGGCGTTTGCGTGGCGCCAGCTCGGTGCGCCGGTGCGCGATTACGCGGCGATCCTGCGGCAGGACCCGGCCTTGCTCGGGCGGCGCGGCGGGCGCGTCGAGGCGTTGTTGTATCCGGGATTCTGGGCGCTCGTGGTGCACCGCGTGGCGCATCTGCTCGACTCCGCCGGGCTGCCGGTGGTGCCGCGGATGCTGAACTTCGCCGCGCGTTTCGCGACCGGCGTCGACATCCACCCGGGCGCGCGGATTGGCGCGGGGTTGTTCATCGACCACGGCGACGGCGTGGTGATCGGCGAGACGGCGGAGATCGGGCGCGATGTGGTGATGTTGCACCAGGTCACGCTCGGCGGTCGCGGCGGCGGGCGGGGAAAACGCCATCCGACGGTCGGCGACGGCGTGTTTCTCGGCGCCGGTGCGAAGATCCTGGGCGCGGTGGAAATCGGCGCGGGCGCGCGGGTGGGGGCCAACGCCGTGGTATTGGCGAACATCCCCGCGGGCGCGACGGCGGTCGGCATCCCTGCGCAAGTGTTGCGCCGGGTGCCGCGAGTGGCGGAGCCGCAGCCGGGGTTGTGCTGTGCGGCGGCCCCGGTGGCGGCGCCGCTCGCGGTGTGAACGCGCGACAACGCCCCGCGCGGGTCGCCGTGCGGGTGGCGCGCCGGTCCAGCGGCCGAGGCGGCGCCCGATGGCGGGTTTCGACCGAGTCTGTTCTTGCTCCTTGCGCGGGGGGGCGGTTTCTCGTCTTCCCGTGAAATACATTTTCGTCACGGGCGGCGTCGTTTCTTCTCTCGGCAAGGGCCTCACGGCGGCCTCGCTCGGGGCTCTCCTTGAGGCGCGCGGACTGATCGTGCGGATCCAGAAGTTCGACCCGTACCTGAACGTCGACCCGGGCACGATGAGCCCGTTCCAGCACGGCGAAGTGTACGTGCTCGACGACGGCGCCGAGACCGACCTCGACCTCGGGCACTATGAACGTTTCACGTCCGGCAAGCTCAGCCGGATGAACAGCCTTTCCTCCGGCCAGATCTATGAGGCCGTGATCGCGAAGGAGCGCCGCGGCGACTACCTGGGGAAAACCGTGCAGGTGATCCCGCACGTGACGAACGAGATCAAGAACCGCATCTACGCCGGTGGCGAGGGCGTCGACATCTTGATCACGGAGATCGGCGGCACGACGGGCGACATCGAGGGATTGCCGTTCCTCGAAGCGATGCGCCAGTTCGCGCTCGAAGTGGGGCCGGGCAACGTGTGCTTCATCCACGTCACCCTCGTGCCGTACCTCGGCGCCGCGGGCGAACTGAAGACGAAGCCCACGCAGCAGAGCGTCGCGAAGCTGCGCGAGATTGGTATCCAGCCGCACGTGCTCGTGTGCCGTTGCGACCACCCGATGCCGAAGGATCACCGCGAAAAACTTTCGCTCTACTGCAACGTTCCCACGAACGCCGTGATCGAGGAGCAGGATGTCGAGACCTCCATCTACGAGCTTCCGCTCGCGCTGCAGAAGGAGAAGCTCGACGATCTCGTCGTCGATATCCTCCGCCTCGATGCGCCGCCGGTGAAGAACAACGTCTGGCACCAGGTCGTGCGCCGCATCAAGCACCCGAAGCACCACGTGAAGGTCGGTGTCGTGGGCAAGTACATCGAACTGCAGGACGCCTACAAATCCATCTACGAATCGCTCTACCACGCCGGCATCGCGAACAACGCGAAGGTCGAGATCGTGCGCATCGATGCGCAGGACCTCGAGCAGAAGGCGGGGCTCAAACAGCTCGCCGGTCTCGACGCCATCCTCGTCCCCGGCGGTTTCGGCGATCGCGGCACAGAGGGCAAGATTGCCGCCGCCCGTTATGCCCGCGAGCATAAGGTTCCGTACTACGGCATCTGCCTCGGTCTCCAAATTGCGGTGATCGAGTTCGCCCGCAACGTGCTCGGATTGAAGAGCGCCAACAGCACCGAGTTCGACCCCGATACCGAGGACCCGGTGATCGACTTCATGGACGACCAGCGCCGCATCACGGACAAGGGCGCGACGATGCGCCTCGGCGCCTACGACTGCCGCCTGCGGCCCGGCACACACGCCGCGAAGGCGTACGGTCGTGAGCTGATCAGCGAGCGCCACCGCCACCGCTACGAGGTGAACAACAATTACGTCGAGATGCTCGGCGACGCCGGCATGGTCTTCGCCGGCGTGAACCCGCAGCGCAATCTGGTCGAGATCATCGAGCTGAAGGACCACCCGTGGTTCGTGGGCGTGCAGTTCCACCCCGAGTTCAAGTCGAAGCCCAACCAGGCCCAGCCGCTCTTCGCCGCCTTTGTGAAGGCTGCGCTCAAACGTCAGGCCGGGGCGACGGCGAAGGTCGCGGGAAAGAAGCCCGCCGCGAAGGCGAAGAAGTAGGCGAGGCCGGCGAGCTGTTCGCGGATTTCCGACGGTGGGGCGGGCTTAATGCCCGCCATCCGCGCGGGCGCCGAACCGGCGGGCGTAAAGCCCGCCCCACCACCCGGAGAGGGACTGGCCGCAAGCGATCCCGGTGTGACGAAATTCTGCGGTGCCTCTCCGCCCTTGTCTTCACTTCGGTTGCGCCCTTCTGTCGTCCGTCTTCCGACGTCCGTCCTCTGTCGCATCCACCATGCTCTTCGATCCCCAGCGCCTGCTTCTGATCGCCGGTCCGTGCTCGCTCGAGAACGAAACGGTCTGCCGCGCGGTCGCGACCGAACTCGCGGACATCCGCGCGTGGCATCCCGAGCTGAACATCGTCTTCAAGGGCTCGTTCGACAAAGCCAACCGCACCTCGCTCAGCGGCGCGCGTGGCACGGGGATCGAGGCCGGCCTGGAATTGCTCGCGCTGGTGAAACGCGAATTCGGTTTCCCGGTACTGACCGACGTCCACGAGCGCGAGCAGGTGCCGGCTGTGGCGGCGGTGTGCGACGTGTTGCAGATCCCGGCGTTTCTCTGCCGGCAGACGGATCTGCTGGTGGCGGCGGCGCAGACGGGGCGCGTGGTGAACGTCAAGAAGGGCCAGTTCCTCTCGCCGCAGGAGATGCCGTTCACGCTCACGAAACTCGCCGGCGCCGCCGAGGTGTGGCAGACGGAGCGCGGCACGACCTTCGGCTACCAGAACCTCGTCGTCGACATGCGCAGCTTCCCGATCATGAAGGCCAACGGCTTTCCGACGATCCTCGACGCCACGCACAGCGTGCAGCTGCCCGGCGCGGGTGGCGGCAAGAGCAGCGGGCAGCGCGAGTTCGTCGAGCCGCTGGCCAAGGCCGCGCTCGCCGCGGGTGCCGACGGCTTGTTTCTCGAGACCCATCCGAATCCCGCCGAGGCGATTTCCGATGGCCCGAACATGGTGCCGCTCGGCGAACTCGCCGGCCTGCTCGACCGCTGTCTCGCCGTCTGGCGCGCGGTGCGCGGGTGAGGAACTCGTGCGGCCCAGATTTCGATTATAGGGACTGACCCGCCTGACGCGGGCAGAGCTTCGCGCGCCTTCGGCGCATTGCTTCGAACGTTGGGCACCGGCCTCGCAGAGTGGTGCGAGCAAGTTCGCCCCTACGCAGGATGCATGACCACGGCGGCGGGCCGGTTGTCAGCGCTTTGGCACTTGGCGCGGTTTGTCTTTCGCGTCGGCGCGCGCACTTTGCGCGCGCCCCCCGGCAAACCGAAAGGAACGACATGAATCCTGCTTCGCTGCGCGAAATCGATTTCGCCGCGCTCCGGGGGCAACTGCCCGACCGGGAGCATCGCGTCACCACCAAGTACCAGCCGTCGCCGGCGGCATGGGAGGACCAGGTCCTCTATTTCCTCATGCTCGACCGGTTCTCCGACGGGCGCGAGGCCGGCTACCGCGATGGCCGCAACGCCGCCGTCCCGGACACGCCGGTGTTCAACGCGGCGGACAACGGCAACGCGATCGCCACCGAAGCCGGGGCGGCCGCGTGGCGCGAAGCCGGCGGCGATTGGTGCGGCGGCACGCTCAGCGGCCTGGCGGCGAAGATGGGTTATCTGAAACGGCTCGGCATCACGGCGCTGTGGGTGAGTCCGTTGTTCAAGCAGGTGAGCGAGCGTTTCACGCGGGAGAAGAGCTACCACGGTTACGGCATCCAGGATTTCCTCGCGGTCGATCCGCGTTTCGGCACGGCGGAGGATCTGCGCGCGATGGTGCGCACGGCGCACGAGCACGGCATCTACGTGATTCTCGACATCATCCTGAACCATTTGGGAAACGTCTTCGCCTACCGGCACGACGACCCGCCGCCGCGTTGGAACGGCTCCGAGCACGAGGTGGCCGGCTATCGCGACGCGACGGGTGCCGCGAATCTGCCTTTCTACACGGGACTGCCGGCCGACACCTCGCGCGACGCCGCCGTGTGGCCGCGGGAGCTGCAGCCGCACACGACCTTCGCGAAGCGCGGCACGATCTCGAACTGGGACTGGTACCCGGAGTACCTCGAGGGCGATTTCTGCACGTTGAAGGAGCTGCACCTCGGCATCGGGGAAACGGACACGTATGCGCCATCGGCGGCGTTGCAGGCGCTCGCGGAGGTTTACCGCTACTGGATCGCGTATGCGGATATCGACGGCTACCGGATAGACACCGTGAAGCACATGGACACCGGCGCCGTGCGCTATTTCGGATCGGTGATCCACGAGTTCGCGCAGCGGCTGGGGAAAGAGAATTTCTACCTGATCGGCGAGATCACCGGCGGGCGCGTATTCGCCTTCAACAAGCTTGAGGCGACCGGCCTGGATGCGGCGCTCGGCGTGGACGACATCCCGGACAAGCTCGAGTACCTCGTGAAGGGGTGGCGCAACCCGGAGGAATATTTCGCCCTGTTCCGCAACTCGCTGCTCGTGGGGAAGGAGTCGCACACGTGGTTCCGCAACAAGGTTGTCACGCTCTTCGACGACCACGACCAGGTGCGGAAGGGCGGCAACAAGGCGCGCTTCTGCGCGGGGGATGCGGCCTACGCGCGGCAGGTCGCGGCGGCGGTCGCGCTTGAGGCGACGACGCTCGGCATCCCTCTCCTCTACTACGGCACCGAGCAGGCGTTCGACGGCGCGGGCGACAACGACCGCTACCTGCGCGAATGCATGTTCGGCGGGCGCTTCGGTGCGTTTCGCACGCGCGGGCGGCACTTCTTCGACGAGACGCACCCGGCTTAC
>DATGXO010000163.1:0-37660 GCA_035298965.1 Opitutaceae bacterium
CGGCGGCGAGGCGGTCGCGGCGGACGAAATCGGAGAGCGCGCAGATGCCGGTGATGGCGGCGTGCGGGTTCTGCGCGAAGGCGCGGAGGTGGAACGGGGCGATGAAGCCGGTGCCGACGAGGCCGAGGCGAAGTTTCTTCATGGGGAGCTAAGGAAGTAACAAGTAGCAGGTGACAAGTGGCAGGTGGTAAAATCGATGTAGGGCCGCCGCTTGCCGGCGTGCCGTGTCCGCAGAGGCGGAAAGGCGGGCGTAAAGCCCGCCCCACCAACTGGAGGCGGAAGCGGCGGGGCTCAGGCTCGGGTCCAGTCGATGACGGCGGTGAGGACGTCGTCCTTGCGCTGCTGGAGCGCGGCGTAGATGGCGGGGGCGTCGGCGGGGGCGACGGTGTGCGCGAGCAATGGGGCGAGCTGGAGACGTTTCTGCGCCATGAGGCGGAGGATGACCGCGAGGTTGCCCTCCATCGAGTAGGGCTGACGGCCGCTGTCGTCTCGGCCGACGGGCAGGCGCCACTCGTGCGCGCCCTTCACAGTGACGCAGCCGTTCCCCCAGAGATGGGAGCCGTTGAGGAACGGGGTGATGTCGGTCTCGCAGGTGCCGCGCGGGGAGCCGAGCAGGATGAGCTCGCCGAGCGGGCCGGCGAAGGCGATCGCGGCGGCGGCGACGGCGGGCACGCCGGTGGCATCGACCACGGTCCGGGCGAGCGCGCCGCCGGTGAGGGCGCGGAGTCTTTCCCGGAAGTCGGGGCCGGCCGGCAGGACATTACGGATACCACAGGCGCGCGCCAGAGCGCAGCGACCGGGGCTGACATCGGTCGCGACGACCTCGCAGCCGGCGAGGGTGAAGAGCTGGGCGGCGAAGTTGCCCACGGCGCCGAGACCCTGGACGACGACCCAGTCGCCGAGCTGTGCCTGTGCGATGCGCACGGCGGTGAACGCGACCTGGGCGAGGCGGGCGCAGGCGGCTTCGGCGGCCGAGACCTCCGGCGGCACGGGCACGATCATGTTCGAGGAAAAATCCTGCGCGACATGGCGACCGTGGGTGAAAACGCGGTCGCCGATCTTCACGTTCGCCACAGCGGAGCCGACGGCGCGCACGCGGCCGACGGAGCCGTAACCAGGAATGTAGGGCAACGGCGCCCACGACTCGGTGCCGCGCAAGATGGCGAGCTCGGTGCCGGGGCTCACGACGGAGGCCTCGGTGTCGAGCAGCACCTGGTCGGGGCGGAGCTGGGCGGTATCGAGGTCGGTCGAGCCGAGCGCGACTTGGCCGGGGGCGGTGAAGACGATCGCGGGAGTTTGCATGGGGCGGCGAAGGATGTGGGCGGCGCGAAGCGGAACGCCGTGGAGGGGATTGCAGGCAGGGCGGGTGGTGGCGGCGAGGGGAATTCGGCGTGGCCGGGGTGTGGATGCGTTAAACGAGAAAGAGGCGGCAAGAGCGCGTGCGGGACGACGGAACCGGAAGGGGGGACCGCGAATGGACGCCAATTGATGCGAATGCGGAGGGGCCTTTCTCGGAAAGGCGGGCGTAAAGCCCACCCCACCGACGGAGGGCGGCGCGTCGAAACCCTTGGCGGGTTTCGCTACGACGGGACCCGTGCGGAATATGTCCAGGCGAGCAGACGGCTGCGCTTCTGGCCCTGCGCCATGTCGACGACGCGGATCTCAGCGGGGCGGACGGCGGCGAGTGCGCGACGGAGCGGCTGGAGTGAATCGCGGCTCGAAACGAGGGCGGTGAACCAGCGGACTTGCGTGCGGAAGTCGGCGCTTTCGGCGATCAGGCGTGAGAGGAAACCAACTTCGCCGCCCGGGCACCAGAGCTCGGCGGGACGGCCGCCGAAGTTGAGCGGTGCGCGGCGCTCGCTGGAGCGGGCGGTGCCGAGGTTGCGGGTCTTGCGCGCGGAGCCGGCTGCTGCTGCTGCGGCGGAGGCGTGGAACGGCGGATTGCAGAGCGTGAGCGCGAAGCATTCGCCGGGGCGGATGATGCCGCGGAGGAGCGCGGCGCGATCGGGCTGGTGGCGGAGTTCGACCGCGCCGGTGAGGAGTCGATTCGCGGCGACGAGGCGCTCGGCGTTGCGCAGCGCGGCGGGGTCGGTCTCGGAGGCGACGAAGCGCCAGCCGTACTCGGCGCGGCCGAGGATGGGGTAGATGAGGTTGGCGCCGGTGCCGAGGTCGAGTATCGAAACTTCGGGGCCGCGGGGGGTGACACCGTTATTGGTTGAGGCGAGGAGATCGGCGGCGTGGTGGAGGTAATCGGCGCGGCCGGGGATCGGCGGGCAGAGGTAACCGGGGGGCAGGAACCAGTCGTCGAGACCGTAGTAGGCGAGGAGCAGCGCGCGGTTGAGGGCGAGCACGGCGGCGGGATCGGCGAAGTCGATCGTGCGGTCGCCGTGCGGCGCGGGGCGGAGGAACCGCGCGAGCTCGGGTGCGCGTTGGACGAGCGCGGCGAAATCGTACCGGCCGCGGTGGCGGTTGCGCGGGTGGAGCGCGGGCCCGGCGGGTGCAGGCGATGGCGGCGGGTGCGGCACGGGGAGGGAATAGATCGGATAGGACCGATAGGTCGGATGGGGAGAACCGACTGAAAACGCGGCTATGGCTTGGCCGGCGCGAGATTGCCGGCGGCAACGGCGCGGGCGATCTCGCGCTCGGCTTCGGCCCAGAGGGCGGCGCAGCCTTCCGCGGCTTGGCGATTGCGGGCGAGTACCCGGTCGGCGGTGACGCCGTGCTTCTGCCAGGCGGCGCCGGCGGTGGCGTTGTTGAGGAAGATCGGGAGCACGCGGTCCATGGCGTGCGCGTACTTCGCCTCGACCGAGGCGCGGGCCTCGAACTCGTCCCAGAGCGCGCGGTACTCGGCGGCCTGATCGGCGGGCAACAGCGGGAAGATGCGATCGGCGGCGCGGGCTTCGCGTTCGTGCTGGGTGGCGGCGCCGGCGATGTCGTAGGCGAAGGTGTCGCCGGCGTCGATTTCGACGAGGTCGTGGATGAGGAGCATCTTCACGACGCGGAGCAGATCGATGGCGGCGTTGGCGTGTTCGGCGAGCAGGATGGCCATCATGGTGACGTGCCAGGCGTGCTCGGCATCGGTCTCGGGGCGGCGGCCGCGGATGGTGTAGTTCTGGCGGCGGATTTCCTTCAGCTGGTCGATCTCGAGGAGGAATGCGAGTTGCTGGACGAGGCGGTCGGGCGACATGGGGAAGGAGAAGTGGAATGTGGAAATCAGGGAATCAGGAACGGCGGCGGAAGCGGAGGAGGCGAATCTGGAAATCAGGGAATCAGGAAACGGAGAGGCGACCAAGCGACTGGAGCGTGACCACGGATTTTGCGGATAGGCACGGATGATCGGAGGACGACCTGTGGAGATCTGTGAAAGCCGTGGTTCTCCGTGCAGCGGAGAATGGAGCGGTTGAAGGAGACGAAAAAGGCCCGGGCGGTGAGCCCGGGCCGGAGAGAGAAGGGCTGAATCGTTGCGCGATCCAGCTACGACGGAAGGCTGAACGGCTGTGCCGTCCAGCTACGGCGGAGCGGATCAGCGATCGGCGTAACCTTTCGGGCGCGACTCGTGCCATTTCCACGCGGACGCGACGATGGGCTCGATCGAGGTGAACTCGGGTTTCCAACCGAGCTCGGCGCGGGCCTTCGTGGCATCGGCGTAGAGTGCGGGAGGGTCGCCGGCGCGGCGGGGCGACTCGACGACGGGGACTTTCTTGCCGGTGACTTTTTCGACAGCGCGGATGACTTCGCGCACGGAGGTGGGTGTGCCGGTGCCGAGGTTGAAGAAGAAGGAGGAGCCGGGCGCCGCGAGTTTCGGGAAGACGGCGATGTGCGCGCGGGCGAGGTCGTCGACGTGGACGTAGTCGCGCAGGCAGGTGCCGTCGGGCGTGGGATAGTCGGTGCCGAAGAGCTGGAGGGCGGGGCCGCGGCCGGTGGCGGCATCGATCGCGACAGGGATGAGGTGCGTCTCGGGTTTGTGGTCCTCGCCGATGGTGCCATCGGCGGCGGCGCCGGCGGCGTTGAAGTAGCGGAAGGCGGCGAAGGAGAGACCGTGGGCGCGGGAGAGGTTCTTGAGGGCGTTCTCGATATCGAGCTTGGTCTGGCCGTAGGGGTTGATGGGGGCCTGCGGCGTGGCCTCGGTCATCGGCAGCGTGGGCGGCACGCCGTAGGTGGCGCAGGTCGAGGAGAAGACGAATTTCTTCACGCCGGCCTCCAGCATCGCGCGGAGGAGCTGGAGCGTGGCGACGACGTTGTTGAAGTAATATTTGAGCGGGTCGTTGACGGATTCGCCGACGTAGGCGAAGGCGGCGAAGTGCATCACGATCTCGATTTTTTCCTCGGCGAAGATGCGGGCGAGCGCGGGCTCGTCGCCGAGATCGCACGTGTAGAATGGAGTGCTCGGCGCGACGGCGGCGCGATGGCCGTACACGAGACTGTCGAGCACGACGGGGCGATGCCCGGCGGCCGCGAGTTGGCGCACACAATGACTGCCGATGTAACCGGCACCACCGACGACGAGGACGTTCATGCGCGGGAAACTTTTATTGCCTCGCGGGCCGGAGGCTAGGCAATCTTTCGGCTTTTCCCGGCGCGGACCCACGCCGTTGCCTCCTTTTCACCATGAACCTCAGCCGCATAGTCATCACCGGCGTGGGCCTCACGGCCCCGAACGGCAACAACCTGCCCGAGTTCCGGCAGGCGTTGCTCACGGCCAAATCCGGCGTCGAGTTCTTCGAGACCCGCCACATGGGCAAGGTGCTTGCCGGCGTGTGCAAGTTCGAGACGACGCGTTATCAGAGCCGCAAGGAGCTCCGGGTCGGCACGCGCGCGGGCAGCGTGAGCATCTATTGCTCGCACGAGGCGGTGAACGACTCGAAGATCGCCTGGGACCGCGTGGACAAGGGCCGCGTGGGCATCTATCTCGGCATCACCGAGCACGGCAACGTCGAGACCGAGAACGAGATCGCGAGCCTCGCGACCTTCGGCAACGACACCAAGTTCTGGTCGCACTACCACAACCCCCGCACGGTCGCCAACAACCCGGCCGGCGAGGCGTCGCTCAACCTCGGCGTGACCGGGCCCGCGTACACGATCGGCGCGGCCTGCGCGGCGGGCAACATGGGCCTGATCCACGCGGCGCAGATGTTGCGGCTGGGCGAGATCGACTTCGCGCTCGCCGGCGGCGTGAGCGAGAGCATCCGGTCGTTCGGCATCTTTGCGGCGTTCAAGAGCCAGGGCGCGCTCGCGCACCACGTCGATCCGACGAAAGCCAGCCGGCCGTTCGACAAGTCGCGCAACGGCATCGTCGTCTCCGAGGGGGGCGCGATCTACGCGATGGAACGTCTCGAGGACGCGAAGGCGCGCGGCGCGAAGATCTACGGCGAGATCGCCGGCTACGCGGTCAACTCCGACGCCAGCGACTACGTGCTCCCGAATCCCGTGCGCCAAGCCGAGTGCATCCGCCAGGCGATCAAGCACGCCGGGATGACGCCCGACCAGATCGACATCCTCAACGCGCACGCGACCTCCACGCCGCTCGGCGACGTGCAGGAATGCCAGGCGATCACGTCGGCGTTCAACGGTTTCCCGCTGCCGCATGTGAACAACACGAAGTCGTTCATCGGCCACGCCATGGGAGCGGCCGGCAGCCTCGAGCTCGCGGGCAACCTGCCGTCGTTCGACGACCTCGTCGTGCACCCCACGATCAACGTCGACGACCTCGACCCGCAGTGCGCGTTGTCCACATTGGTGCTCAACCAGCCGCAAAAGGTGAAACGGGTTGACGCCATTTTGAACAACTCCTTCGGTATGCTCGGCATCAACTCCGCGCTCATCGTGAAGCGCTACATCGACTGACCTCACATGACGAAAGACGACATCAAGAAGCTGATCATCGAAATCATCGCCGACATCGCGCCCGACGAGGACCTCAGCGGTCTCAAGCCCGATGTGCGGCTCCGTGAGCAGCTCCAGCTCGATTCGATGGACTTCCTCGACATCGTCATGGAGCTGCGCAAACGCCACGGCATCGAAGTGCCCGAGGCCGACTACATGCAGCTCGCGACCCTCGACAGCTGCGCGAACTACCTCGAGCCGAAGTTCGCCGCCAAAGGCCGCTGAGCCGAGGCGCACCGCCGCGTTTTCCGAGGCCCGGCCGCGCGCCGGGTCTCGCCATTTCCGGCCGGCGAGGGTGGGCCGGTTCCCCACCAGAGCCTGCCGGCAGACCGATGACCCCGCCGTCCCGCCACCGCCCGGCGGAGACGTTTTCCCGATCCTCCGCGCCCTCGTAAGTGCGAAGTCTCCAGCCCGCGAAAGTTTTGGTTGATTTCGGAAACCCGCCTACTACGGTGCACCCCTTTTCAACTTCGGCCTGCCCCTCTTCCGAGGGATACAGCCGCCTCAAATCCGTATTTCCATGAAGCAGCTTAAGCTCAACGTCACCGCCCGCGAGGGCAAAGGTCGCAGTGCCTCGCGCCGTCTGCGTTCGAGCGGGAAAATTCCCGCCATCCTCTACGGAAAGCACACCGAGCCGGTGCAGCTCGCCGTCGACGAGCCGGAATTCCGCCGCCTCCTGAAGGCCATCGGCGGTTCCGCGTCGCTCATCGAATTCAAGCGCCCGGACGGCAAGGACGCCCTCTCATTCATCCGCGAGGTGCAGAAGGATCCCCTCACCGACGAGTATCTCCACCTCGACCTCCACGAAGTCGCGGCCAATGAGAAGATGGAGATCGATGTCGGCGTCCGTATCGTCGGCGAGGCCGATGGCGTGAAGAACGAAGGCGGCATTCTCGACGTTTCCGCTCACTCGCTGCGCGTTCGCTGCTTCCCGAAGGATCTGCCCGAATTCATCGAGGTCGACGTGACCGCGCTGAAGGTCGGCGGCTCGATCCACGTCGCCGCCATGGCGAAGATCGACGGTGTCGAGTTCCTCGACAATCCGAAGCAGCCGGTCGTGGCGTGCGTCGCCCCCGCTGCGGAAGAAGTCG
Organism: Opitutaceae bacterium; assembly: GCA_035298965.1. Lineage (GTDB taxonomy): Bacteria > Verrucomicrobiota > Verrucomicrobiia > Opitutales > Opitutaceae > CAJCBL01. The sequence continues at coordinate 6,975 of DATGXO010000163.1, forward strand.
CGACTCCTGCCGCCGGTGCCGCGCCCGCCGAAGGTGCCGCTGCCGCTCCTGCCGCTGGTGCCGCTCCGGCCGCCGGTGCTGCTCCCGCTGCTGGCGCCGCCGCTCCGGCCGCCGGTGCGAAGCCCGCCGCTGGTGCTGCTCCTGCCGCTGGCGCCAAGGCTCCGGCCGCCAAGGCTCCCGCCAAGAAGTAAGTTTTCCACTGCGCGGCCCCTCCGCGTCCACGGCGGGGCCGCGCTTGTTCTTTGAGTCATGTCGATCGCCGTTCTCGCCGGTCTGGGTAACCCCGGCGAGGAATACGCCGATACACGCCACAACATCGGTTGGCTCGTGCTCGATGCGCTCGCCTCCGGCTCCAGCCTGACGTGGACGCGCGACCGCAATGCCAACGCGATGGTCGCGCGCTGGGAGCTTCCCTCCCGCCCCGCGGTGCTGCTGGTCAAGCCGCTCACCTACGTGAACGAAAGCGGCCAGTCGCTTCGCCGGGCCTGCGACTACTTCCGTCACCCGCCCACATCGGTCGCCGTCGTCTACGACGACCTCACGATGCCGGTGGGCCGACTGAAGATCAGCGTCAACGGCAGCGCGGGCGGCCACAACGGGGTGCAGAGCCTCATCGACCACCTCGGCGCCGGTTTCGTCCGGTTCCGGATCGGCATCGGCCCGCGAACACCGCCCCAGATCGACTTGAAGGACTTCGTGCTCGGCCGCTTCCCCCCGGCTGACCGGCAGCTCATCGACCACCAACTTTCCCATTACATCAAGGGACTCGAACTCCTCGCCACGCGCGGACTCGAGCCCGCCATGAACCAGCTCAACCGCCGTTTTCCCTCCGCCAATGACACAGACCAAGCGCAAGTATAAGGCCACGTTCATCATCGACACCCGCGGTCGCGAGGAGTCGCTCGACCAGTTGCTCGAGAAAGTGAAGCAGGACATCGCCGCCGTGCAGGGCGAAGTGGTGTCCGTCGAAAACCTCGGCCAGCGCGACCTCGCCCGCTCGACCGACCCGAAATTCGTCGCCGCTCCGTACGTGCAGATGGAGTTTCTTGCTCCCGTCGACGGGCCGAAGCACCTTCACGAACGTCTCCGCCTGAACCAGGTTGTGTATCGGGCGATGTTCGAGAAGATCTGATTCGCGCTCACTCACCCCATGGCCTACCTCAACAAAGTCTTCCTCATCGGCAATCTCACCCGCGACCCCGAGTTGCGCGTGACGCCGAAGGGCACCGCAATCTGTTCGTTCGGTCTGGCAGTCAACCGCCAGTACCGCGACGAGAGCGGCACTGCTCGCGATGAGACGACGTTTGTCGATATCGAGGCGTGGGGCAAACAGGGCGAGCTCGTCTCGAAGTATCTCACCAAGGGTAGCCCCTGCATGGTCGAGGGGCGCCTGCGTCTGGATTCATGGGAGGACAAGACCTCCGGCCAGAAACGCAGCAAGCTCAAGGTCGTCCTCGACAACGTCCAGTTCCTCTCTCGCGGCCCCGGTGGCGGAGCCGCCGCGCAGGGTGGCGACATGGGCGGCGAAGGCGAGGAGCAGCCGCGCCACAGCGCGCCGCCTCCGCGCAGCACCGGTCGCCCGGCGCCCGCGCCGGAAGCCGCACCCGGGCTCGAAGACGACGTGCCGTTCTAGCGCGCGTCCCGTCGGACCCTAAGCATTCAAGAACGGGGACGTTTTGCGACGTCCCCGTTTTCGTTTTTTCGAGCGACGGCGCCGCCGCCTTTGCGCGGGAGCGGCGGGGCTAGAGCCGGCCCAGCTCGGGTCATCGTGGCGTTGCGTGTGCGGCGTTGGGCATCATGGATGGCTCCATGCATTCATGGTTTCGCCCGATTCTCTCGCCGGCGATCTGCCGGCGTTTGTTCACCAGTTGGCCGGCCACCGTGGGATTGCTCGTCGCCACCGCTGTCGCCGCCTCCGACGGGTATGCGCTCTCGGTGGGGGGCATGACGACAAATGCGCGCCTGAATCCGCTCGGCATCGGAAGCGTGGATATCTCGTTCGGCTGGACTATCGAATCGACCGAGCGCGGCGCGGTGCAGAGCTCTTATCAACTGCGGGTGGGGTCGAGCGAGGCGGCTGCCGACATCTGGGATTCCGGCCGTGTGGCGAGCGACCGTCAGGTCGACGTGCTGCTGCCGGCCCATGTCACTCTCGCCTCCGCCAGACGTTTCTTCTGGCAGGTGCGGATCTGGGATGGAAACGGGAACGCGAGTGAATGGAGCACGCCCGCGTGGTTCGAGACCGGGCCCGCTGCCGCGGACTGGGCCGGCGCGCGTTGGATCAGTCGTCGACCGTCCACGGTCGATGGCGCCGAAAAAGCGGTCGGGCCGACTGCGCGGCCGCTGTTTCGCGGAGGGTTCTCGATCACCAAGCCGGTGAAGCGTGCGCGGCTCTACGCTTCGGCGCACGGCATCTACCAGCTCTTGCTCAACGGCCGGAAAGTCGGCGACCAGTATCTCGCGCCCGGTTGGACCGACTATGGCCAAAAGCTCCAAACGCAGACCTACGATGTGACTGCGCTGCTGCGTGCCGGCGGCAACGTGTTGGGCGCCGCGTTGGGCGACGGCTGGTATCGCGGCAAAGTCGGCATCGGTTGGAATCAGATCTATGGCGACACACTGGCGTTGATCGCGAAACTCCGCGTGACCTACGAGGACGACTCAACCGTGGATTTTGCGACCGACGGGAGTTGGCGCTCGAGTGAGGGCCCGTTTGCCCAGGCCGACCTGCAGGATGGCGAGAGCTACGATGCGCGGCGGGAACAGCCCGGCTGGGACCGTCCGGATTTCGATGCCGCGCGGTGGACTGCAGTGTCGGTGGCGGACGTCGACACGAACGTGCTCGTGCCGCAGCCCGATGAACCCGTCCGCGCGACCGAGACGCTGACAGCGCAGACGCGCACCGAGCCGGCGCCGGGCGCATACATCTTCGATTTGGGGCAGAACCTCGTCGGCGTCGCGCGGGTCAAGCTCACCGGCAAGGCTGGCCAGATCGTGCGCCTCCGGTACGCCGAGGAGCTCAACCGGCAGGGCGACCAGCGCGGACGCCTCTACACGGAAAATTTTCGCTCCGCCAAGGTGACCGACACCTACACCTTCGCCCGCGACGAGACGGTCGTGTACCAGCCGACCTTCACGCAACATGGATTCCGTTACATCGAGATCACCGGTGTCGAAACGCCGCCGTCGACGAGCGACGTACAGGCCGTCGTGCTCGGCTCGGATCTGCCGAACACCGGGGATCTGCGGCTCTCGCATCCGATGCTCGACCAGCTCGTGCGTAATATCCGCTGGGGCCAGCGGGGAAACTTCGTCTCGATTCCGACCGACACTCCGGCGCGCGACGAGCGGCTCGGCTGGACCGGCGACATCGCGGTGTTCGCGCCGACGGCTTCACGTTTTCAGGACACACGCGCCTTCCTTTCAAAGTGGATGGACGACATGCGCGATGCGCAGCGCGCTGACGGAAACATCCCCGCGATCGTACCGCAGCCGCGCGACTACTTCGGCGAGACGGGTGTCGGCTGGTCCGACGCGTTCGTCGCAGTCCCTTACTCCGTCTGGCGCGCGACGGGCGACACGCGCATCGTGCGGCGCAACTGGGAGGCGATGCTGCGCTTCTACCGTTTCGTGCACACCAGCGCGACGCAGGATGGCAATCTACTCGAGGAAGGTCGCAACTCTTGGTTCTCCGGCGACTGGCTGAACCTCGAGGGCGTGGATCGGCTCGCCGAGCACCGGGTCATCGCCTCGGCCTATTTTGCGGAAAACACGCGGATGATGGCTGAGATGGCGGCGGCGATCGGCGAGTCCGCGCTGGCGAATGAGTGGGCGGAGCTGGTGCCACGGATCCGCGCGGCGTTCACCGCCGCGTACCGCCATTCCGACGGCACGATCGAGATGGGCACGCAGACCGTCTATGCGATGGCGTTGGGAATGGACCTGATCGCGGACCCGACGGAGCGTGCGCAGACCGCGCAGCGGTTCGTCGAAAAACTCGCGGGCGATGATTTCCACCTGAAGACCGGATTCCTCGGCACTCCTTGGTTGTTGCCGGCGCTCAGCCGGATCGGGCGGGCCGATCTGGCGATGCGGCTCCTGCTCAACGAGGACTACCCATCGTGGGGCTTCGAGATCCGGATGGGCGCGACGACGATGTGGGAACGATGGAACAGCATTCGTGCCGACGGGCAGTTTGGTCCCGTGGACATGAACTCGTTCAATCACTACGCCTACGGCGCCGTGGGCGACTGGATGTTCCAGCACCTCGGGGGTCTGCAGATCCTCGAGGCCGGGTACAAACGGGCGCGAATCGCTCCCGGTGTCGGGCTCGGCGGTTTGAGCGGAGCCCAATGCAGTCTTCGCACTCCCTACGGGTTCCTCGGTTGCGAATGGGTGCTGGCGAAAGGCGGGCTGACACTCGTCGCGACCGTGCCGCCCGGCACGACCGCCGAGGTTGTGATTCCGGCGGAGCGCGCGGAGTCGGTGCTGGAGGGCGGTAGACCGGCAGCGGCCGTCGCAGGGGTGCAGCGCGCGATCCGCGAGGATGGCGCGCTGGTGCTGACAGTCGGCAGCGGCCGCTACGAATTCACGGTGCCGCAGAACCGGTGAATGCGTTTCCGCGCGTTCACACCTGTGGAGACGAAAACGCCCGCCGGGCATGTGGGCGCCGGGCGGGCGAAATCGAAAGCGGCGGGTTTCCGCCGGGATGCAGACCGATTACTTCGCGGCCGCGGGCGCGGCGACGAGATCGTCGATGCTGTCGGTGTCGGTGTTCACGTCGGCGAAGAGCCACGTGGACAGGTAGCGCTCGGTGCTGGAGGGCACGATCACGACGATCTGTTTGCCGGCGTTCTCGGTACGTTGTGCGAGCTGCAACGCCGCCCAGATTGCGGCGCCGGAGGAGATGCCCACCGGGATGCCGTCGAGCGTGGTGACCTGCTTCGAGACCGGGCCGGCGTCGGTTTCCTTCACGCGCACGACCTCGTCGTAGATCTTGGTGTTAAGCACGCCGGGCACGAAGCCCGCACCGATGCCCTGCAGCTTGTGCGGGCCGGGCGTGCCGCCGGAGAGGATGGGCGAGGCGTCGGGCTCGACGGCGACGATCTTCACGCCGGGCTTGCGCTCCTTGAGCACCTCGCCGACGCCGGTGATTGTGCCGCCCGTTCCGATACCGGAGACGACGATGTCGACCTTGCCGTCGGTATCGCGCCAGATCTCCTCGGCGGTGGTGCGGCGGTGGATGGCGGGATTCGAGGGGTTCGCGAACTGCTGGAGGATGACGCTGTTCGGGATCTGTTTCTGGAGTTCCTCGGCCTTGGCAATGGCGCCCTTCATGCCCTTGGCGCCTTCGGTGAGCACGAGGCGCGCACCGAGGATCTTGAGGAGCTTGCGGCGCTCGAGACTCATCGTCTCGGGCATGGTGAGGATCAGCTTGAGGCCCTTGGCGGCGGCGACGAACGCGAGGGCGATGCCGGTGTTGCCGCTGGTGGGCTCGATGAGAACGGTGCTCTGGTTGATCTTCCCGGAGGCGAGGGCGTCCTCGATCATCGCGGCGCCGATGCGGTCCTTCACGCTGGAGAGCGGGTTGAAGAACTCGAGCTTGAGGAGGATCTGGGCCTTGGCGCCGTGCTGGGCGGCGGTGCGGTTGAGACGGACCAGGGGAGTGTTGCCGATGGTCTGAGTGATGTCGTCGTAGATGCGAGCCATGGTGTGTGTTGGTTACGGGTTATTGGTGATGGGTAAAGGGAAAGAGCCGGGCCTAGATGACATATTCCTCGCGCAGCGCGCGGCTGTGGCGGATGCGCAACGTGATCGCGTCGCCCGGCCGGACCTGAAGTAAGTCGAACTCGGCGCGAGACAACTCGACCTCGATGTGTTCGCCGTCCGAAGCGCGTTCGCAGGTGAGATTCGCGCTCGCACCAGCGGCGTGGACGGAGACGACCGTGCCCGGTTCGCCGCCGAGGCCTGATTTGTGGCGCACGATCTCGAGGTCGTGCGGGCGCACGAAGACCGCGTACTCGCCGTCGGGCGCGGCGAGCGCGGTCTCGGGCACATAGCCGTGCCACGGGAGATTGAGACGGTTCACGTTTCCAAGAAACTGGTACACAAACGGCGTCGCCGGCCGGTCGTAGACAGTCTGCGGCGTGCCGACCTGCTCGACGCGGGCGTTGTTCATGACCACGACCTCGTCGGCGATCTCGAGCGCCTCCTCCTGGTCGTGGGTGACGAAGACGGTCGTCAGTCCGATTTCGTCGTGGAAACGCCGCAGCCAGCGGCGGAGGTCCTTGCGCACGCGGGCGTCGAGCGCGCCGAACGGCTCGTCGAGCAGGAGCACCTTCGGCTCCACGGCGAGCGCGCGGGCGAGCGCGATGCGTTGGCGCTGGCCGCCGGAAAGCTGGCTGGGGAAACGACCGCCGAACTCCTCGAGCTGCACGAGTTTCAGCAGCGAGTGCACGCGGTCGGCGATTTCGGATTTCGACGGGCGCTCGGCGCGGCGGCGGACGGTGAGGCCGAACGCGACGTTCTCGCTCACGGTCATGTGCCGGAAGAGCGCGTAGTGCTGGAAGACGAATCCCACGCGGCGCTTCCCGGCGGGCGTGCGCGTGACATCTTCGCCGTGCAACGCGACCGCGCCGGCGTCGGCATTCTCAAGCCCGGCGATGATGCGCAACAACGTCGTCTTGCCGGAGCCGGACGGGCCGAGCAACGCGACGAGTTTACCGGCGCCGACCTCGAGGCTGACGTTATCGAGCGCGCGGAAGGAGCCGAAGTGTTTCGTGATGTTGGTGGCGAGGACGGACATGGGGCGGAAACCGGAAAGTGGAGAGCGGAAGGCGGAAAGGTTGGACTCGATCAGGGGTCGCCGGCGTCGGCGAGCGCGCGGGAGTAGCGCCATTCGACGAGGCTCTTGAGGACGAGCGTGGCGAGGGCGAGCAGCGCGAGCAGCGAGGCGACGGCGAACGCGGCGACGAAATTGTACTCGTTGTAGAGGATCTCCACGTGGAGCGGCAGGGTGTTGGTCTCGCCGCGGATGTGGCCGCTGACAACGGATACGGCGCCGAATTCGCCCATCGCGCGGGCGTTGCAGAGGATCACGCCGTAGAAGAGGCCCCATTTGATGTTCGGCAGCGTCACGTGGCGGAACGTCTGCCAACCGCTCGCGCCGAGGGTGATCGCGGCGTATTCCTCGTCGGTGCCCTGCGCCTGCATGAGCGGAATCAGCTCGCGCGCCACGAAGGGGAACGTGACGAAGATCGTCGCGAGCACGATGCCCGGCACGGCGAAGATGATCTGGATGTCGCGGGCGTTGAGCCACGCGCCGAGCCACGGGTGCTCGCCGGCGGCGAGGTATGGGCCGAACCAGCCTTGGAGCCCGAACAGCAGCACGTAGATGAGTCCGGAGATGACCGGCGAAACGGCGAACGGCAGGTCGATCAACGTGAGCAGCACGCTCTTGCCGGGAAAATCGAATTTCGCGATCGCCCACGCGGCGGCGATGCCGAACACGAGATTCGCCGGCACCGAGATCGCGGCCGCGATCAGGGTGAGGCGAAGCGCAGACAACGCATCGGCTTCGGCAAACGCCGCGAGATACGCGCCCACGCCTCGTCGCAGTCCCTCGGTGAAAACGGCGGCCAGCGGCAGCACGAGGAAGAACGCGACGAAGAGCAGCGCGACGAGCGACAGCGCGATCCGCGCCCAAAGCGGGTCATGCGTCGCGCGCGGCGCGGCGGCGGAGCGTTTGGCGAGGGAGCGGGCGGGGGCGGGAGACATGGAACCAAGGCAGAACGCAGAATGAAGAATGCAGAAGTGGGACGGGACCGGCGCTCAGATGCGGTGGTGACGACGGCTCCATTTCTGGAGCAGGTTGATCCCGAACAGCACGGCGAAGGAGCCGACGAGCATCACGACGGCGAGCGCGGTTGCGCCGCGGTAGTCGTACTGCTCGAGCTTCGTGATGATCAGCAGCGGCACGATCTCGGTGCGGTTCGGCATGTTGCCCGAGATGAAGACGACCGAGCCGTATTCACCAAGTGCGCGCGCGAACGAGAGCGCGAAGCCGGTGAGCAACGCCGGCGCGAGCTCGGGCAGGAGCACGCGGGTGATCGTCTGCCAGCGGGACGCGCCGAGTGTCGCGGCAGCCTCCTCGAGTTCCGGTTCGAGTTCCTCGAGCACCGGCTGGAGCGTGCGGACGACAAACGGCAAGCCGATGAACGTGAGAGCTAGCACGACGCCGGGGCGGTCGTACGCGATCTTCGTGCCGAGCCACGAGAGACCGGGAAGCGCGCCGATGGTCTTCACCCAGAGCGGCTCGAGCCAGGAGCCGATCCAACCGTTCTTCGCATAGAGTGCGGTGAGCGCAATGCCGGCGACGGCGGTCGGCAGCGCGAAGGGCAGGTCGACGAGTGAATCGATCAAGCGGCGACCAGGGAACGGGTACCGTACCAGAACCCACGCGAGCAGGAGGCCGAACACGGCGTTGAGCGCCGCCGCGACGAGGGACGCACCGAAACTGATGCGGTAGGCAGCAAGCACGCGTTCCGAGAACACTGCGGCGGAGAATTCGGCCCACGTCATCCCGAACGTTTTCAGGAACGCCGCGGAGAGCGGGATGAGCACGATCAGGCTCAGGTAGAAGATCGTGTAGCCGAGCGAGAGGCCGAAGCCCGGCAGCACCGAGCGGCCCGAGCCGCGCGGCACGGGTTTGTCGCGGATCTCGAGATCGACGCGGGGATCGGTGTCGGGCGTGTCAGAGACCGGCGGCATAGGCGATGAAGCTGCGGTAGTGCGCGACGACGCTGTGCAACGCGCGCACGGTGGCGGCGCGCTGCGCGTCGAGCGGGGCGAGGGCGGGCGTCTCGAAGATGATTTCGAAGGGCTGTGGGCGTTGCTCGGGCGGTGCCGCGAGCACACCGCCGAAGCAGTCGCGAATCAGGCCGAGCTCGGCGCGGAAACCGTCGATCGTCTCGGCGTGATTGGGCGGCAGAACTTCCGAGGCGGCGTGCAGCGCGGGTCGGAGGAGTTCCTCCGCGAGCAGGCGACCGCGCGCGTAGCCGTAGAGGCCGTCGCTGGTGTCGTCGGCGTGGAGCGCGATCAGGCCGTCGAACGACTCGGCGGCGAGTTCGCGTTCGAGCAGCACGACCTCGGGTTGTTTCGAGCCGCGCCAGAATTCGCGGTTGAGGTCGAGCCCGGCGGAGTTGAACCGCGTGCCGAGATTGAGCCCGGTGGGATTGAGGCAGGGATAGAGGACGAACTCGAAGCCTTCGCCGAGCGAGGGCTCCGCGAGCAACGACGCTGCGAAGTCGAGCAACGCCCAGCCGCCCGCGGGCTCATCGCCGTGGATACCGGCGAAGAGCGCGAGCTTGAGCCGGTCGCCGCCGCCGCGTGGCCCGCGCCAGGTGTAGCGCAGGAGCGGGCCGCCGATCTCACGGTCGCCGATCTCGCCGAGCGAGTGGCCGAGCAACTCGGGCCGGCGCGCGGAGAGCGCGCGGAAGGCGTCGAGCAGGGAGGCGAGTGGCGCGGCGCGGTGCACGGGGACGGCGGAGGGGGAGTTGGCGGCGAGCGTGGGCATGGCGCGGGTCAGAGGTGCTGCGCGTGCGCGAGCAGTTCGCGGATGCGCTGGACGATCGCGCGCAGAGCGGCGGCGTTGCCGTCGGGGTCGGGCCCGAGTGTGAGATGAATCTCGAGTGGGCGGAAGGGCAGGTCGGGCACGAGCTCGTCGATGCCCTCGGCGACGAAGTTTTCGCGCGGTTCCTCGCGCCAGATGGCGGCGAAGAGCGACGGTGCGGTGTTGTGGAGCCAGTGGCCGAGCGAGTCGCCGCGAATGGCGCCCTGCGCCACGCGCGGCGCGCCGCTGCGGAGTTGCACGATGGCGTGAGGGGCAAGGCGGCGGTATTCGCGTTCCAGCAACGCGAGCTCGGGGCGGCGGGAGCCGACCCAGGGCGCGGACCAGAGGTCGCCGGCGCCGCGATTCACGACGGGGACGACGTCGAGCACCACGCCTCCGATCGAGGTGGGCGACTCGACGGCACGTTCGAGGAGATCGAATGCGGCGAGGCTCGCGCGGTCGTCCTGTTCGGCGAAGCCGGCGAGGAGCGAGACGCGCGCATCGGAGTCGGTGCTGTTCGGCCCGAACGCGACGAAGCGCGGCAGGTAGAGCCCGTGCTCGTCGGGCCCGAGCGGCGCGGCGAACAGCGAGCGCGAGCGCTCGGCGCGCGGCGAGAGCCGGGCGAGGCGGTCGAGCACGGCGTCGGAGAACGGACGCGGGCGGAGGGCGTGAGCGGCGGACACGGGAGGAGAGAAGGGGAGTGGCCCGCCGGGTGGGTGCCGGCGGGCGCGGTGGCGATGGTTACTTGGCGTAGATCTGGTCGAACACGGCGCCGTCGGCGAAGTGGGCCTTCTGCGCGGAGGTCCAGCCGCCGAACTCGCCCTCGATGGTGACGAGCTCGAGTTGCGGGAACTGGTTCGCGTACTTCGCGGCGGCGGCGGGAGCGGACGGGCGGTAGAAGTTCCTGCCGGCGATCTCCTGGCCCTCCTCGGAGTAGAGGTACTCGAGGTACGCTTGGGCGACGGCGCGCGTGCCCTTGCGATCGACGACCTTGTCGACGATGGCGACCGGCGGTTCGGCGAGGATGCTCAGCGAGGGGACGACGATCTCGAAGGAGTCGGCGCCGAACTCTTTCAATGCGAGGAAGGCTTCGTTTTCCCAGGCGAGGAGCACGTCGCCGATGCCGCGCTGGACGAACGTTGTCGTGGAACCGCGGGCACCGGAGTCGAGCACGGGTACGTTCTTGAAGAGCGCCGCGACGAACTGCTTCGCGCCTTCGTCGCCGCCGTGGTGGCGGCGGGCGTAGGCCCAGGCGGCGAGGTAGTTCCAACGTGCGCCGCCGGAGGTCTTCGGGTTCGGCGTGATGACGGAGACGCCGGGTTTCACGAGGTCTTCCCAGTCGTGGATCTTCTGCGGGTTACCTTTGCGGACGAGGAAGACGATCGTACTGGTGTACGGCGCGGAATTGTTGGGCAGGCGTTTCTGCCAGTCGGCGGGGAGAAGCTTGGCGACGGAGGCGAGCGGATCGATGTCGCCGGCGAGCGCGAGTGTGACGACATCGGCCGGCAGGCCGTCGATCACGGAGCGGGCCTGTTTGCCGGAGCCGCCGTGCGATTGCTTGATCGTGACGGTGTCGCCGGTCTGCGCTTTCCAGTGGGCGGCGAAGGCCTGGTTGAAGTCGACGTAGAGCTCGCGGGTCGGGTCGTAGGAGACGTTGAGGAGTTGCACATCCTTCGCGCCGGCGGTGAACGCGGCGGCGAGAAACGCGGCAGTGGAGAAGAGTCGGGAAAGGTTCATGACAGAAAGGGAAGCTGATGGGTGGAAAATGGGTTGGCGGCCGGTGGCGGCGCGTCAGAAGGAAACCTGGAGGCGGCTGAAGAGCGCCTGCTCGTTGTCGGCCACGGGGGAGTTGGCCGTGCCGCCGCCGGTGAAATCGGTGTACTCGTAGTTGAGGAGGAAGCGCAGGTTGCGATTCAGGTACCAGTTGAGGCCGAGGCCGTAGGCGGTGGCGCCGGTGGCATTGGTCGTGGCGCTCAGGCCGCCGCCGCCGGATGCCGCGGGCGCGAAGAGGTCGTGATCGAGGTGCAGGCCGCTGACGCGCCCGACCACTTCGAACGCGCCCCAGGCGCCGGCGGCGGGATCGAAGTTGGCTTTCGGTGTCACGCCGCGCGCGGTGGAATCCTCGCCGGTGAGCACGTAGCCGCCAGAGACGCGCCAGGCGTCGTTGGTAGCGGCGAAGCGGTTGAGCGGCGCGGTGGTGCGGACGAGGCGATGGCGTTCGTGCGCGTACTCCGCGACGAAGGAGTAGGGGCCGGAGTAGAGAAACGTGGCGGGCGAGAAACGCGTGTGCTCGCCGGCGCCGGCGAGCGAGCCGAAGGAGGCGAGCGTCTGCTGACCGTTGGTGACGATGTTCTGGAGCGCGCCGCTCTCGGAGCCCGAGCTCGCGCCGAGCGCGAGGCCGAGGCCCTTGGCGAAGCCCTCGGTCTTGGCGAACGGCGTGACGGTGACGCGGCCGGCGAAGGTCTTGTTGTCATTCAGATCGCCGCCAACGGAGGAGGTGTTGTTACGGACGCCGTTGTAGACGCCGGCGCGGTATTCGACGAGGCCGCCGGCGAGCGTGCCGTAGAGTTCGACGCCGAGATCGCGGTTCGGGACGAGCGTGTTGACGAACGACGATTCGACGAAGAGGCGGTCGGAGCCGGGCTCGAGTGCGACGGGCGAGGCGAATTTGCCGAACTTGAGATTGAAGGCGGGGCGGACCTTGGCGGCGATCCACGCGTCGACGACGCTGAAGGTGCTGGCCTTGCTCGTGGCGTCGATGCCGGCGAACTCGGGCACAAGGGCGAACTCGAAGTGTTTGCCGAGCGTGCCGGTGAGAATCGCGCGGGCGCGGCGCAGGAGGAACTGGTTGTTGCCCGCGATGCCGTCGTCGCCGAGGTAGAAGCGGGCGTCGGCCTGGGCGAGCGCGCGCAGCTTCAGCTCGTAGGCCTTGTCGGACGAGGCGAGGCTGAAGCCGCCCGCGCCGGCGGAGACGACCGGCTGCTTCTTGGCGGCCTCGGCGGAGGCGTCCGAGGCGAGTTCCTGTTTTCGTTCGAGCACGCGGATTTTCTGGTCGAGGAGGCGGATCTGCTCGCGCAGGGCCTCGAGTTCTTTGGATTCAGTCGCGGCGCTCGCGGGCGGAGCAAGGAGCAGCAACGAGGCCGCGGTGGCGGCGATGGTGAGAGCGGAAGTGGAGTTCCTCATGGGAGGTGGAGTCGGTTACGGTCTTCATGGGAACTTCCCGTGGTCGGGTCAGTTGGGTCGGGTTGATGGAGTCGGAGAATCGCCGTCGGCGGGCGGCCGGTGGGCGGAAAGGATTCGGTCAATGCGCGCGAGGAGCCTCGAGACGGGTTTTCTCGGTGCGCTCGATCTGGGTAACCTTCGAGTCGTGCACGACGATCTGGACCACGCCGAAGCGAAGGCCCTCGACTTTATCGCGGACGACCGCGAGCCACTCGGGCGCGGGCTGGGGCTGGTGTTTGGCTGTTTCGGAAGCGGACATGGCGAACGCGGGTCAGATGCTGTACTCGGGAATGAGCGTGGAGAGGATGCCCTCGGCGGTGACGGGCACGGAAGTCGGGGGACGTGGACGATGGCGGCGACCGGAGCCGGGGAGAGGCGTGGCGGATTCCGAGAACGGGTGGACGATGCCGCTCGCCCGCATTTTCCGGAGTGTGACGGCGACGAGATCAGCGACCGAGTAACGGTCCATGATGCCGGCGATGGCGTTGCGCACATCGAGCATGATCATGCGCAGGCCGCAGTGGGCCTCATCCGGGCAGGAGCATTTTTCGTAGGCGGTCTGGCTTACGCAGCCGATCGGCGCGAGCGGGCCGTCGAGCAGGCGGGCCACTTCGCCGATCGGGATCTTCGCAGCGGGGCGCTTGAGGCGGTACCCGCCGAATTTGCCACGCTCGCTGGCCACGTAACCGGCGGCCTTCAGATCCTTCATAATCTGTTCGAGGAACTTCACCGGCATCTGCTCATGGTCAGCCAGTTCGGAAATCTGCACGAGCGAGCGACCGACCTCGGCGGCGATGCCGAGGTTGATCAGAGCGCGGAGCGCGTACTCGCAGCGTTTGGAGACTTTCATTGGCTGATGAGCAAACTAGATCAGTTTAGTAGGATAATAACAAGCGGAAAAACCAATGTTGAGTAAACTTTGGTTATTGAAGTGATTTTGCGGGCCTTCGGCAGTTGATTGGGCCGACTTGGGTGCGCCGAGTACGCTGTGCGGGGGACGAACGGAAAGACTTCCGCGGAACGACTCCGATCACTTCCATCCGAGGAGCCGATCTACTTGAGAAGGCTTCCCTGTGCGAGAGGTGGCTGCGCGACTGAGAACTGCTGTGTTGACACGGGTGGCGGGATTCTGGGATACCGTCCAGCTCACCACCAAACGTTCTCTTCCACAGGTTAACGCCTCATCTATCCGATCCGTTTCTAGGTTTTGATGCTAAGTGGCTTGCGCGCCGATTCTCTCGCCGCCCCGACTTCGCCGCCCAGATCTTCCGGAAACCCTTTCAACTCAATCCGAACGCCATGTCCCATACCGAGATTCTCCTGACCAAGCCCGTCGAAGGCCTGGGCGCCGAGGGCGACCAAGTGAAGGTTCGCAACGGCTATGCCCGCAATTACCTGCTGCCGCAGAAGATCGGCGTCGCGATCACCGCTGCCAATCGCAAGCAGGTCGACGCCCTCAAGCAGCGCCGTGCCGCGCGTGAAGCGCAGGAGCTCGACGGCGCCAAGGAACTCGCCGGCAAGATCGAGAAGGTGAACATCGCGATCGCCGTGAAGACCGGTGAGGGCGGCAAGCTCTTCGGCTCTGTCACCACCAACGACCTACACGATAAGCTCGTGGCCGCCGGTCTCGACATCGAAAAGAAGCGCATTCACCTCGGCTCGCCCGTGAAGACCCTCGGCAAGCACGAGGCCAGCATCAAGCTGCACGCCGACGTGACGGTGACGCTCTCGTTCGACGTCGTCTCCGAGAACCCGATCGTGCCCGCGGCCGGCGAAGAGCCCGCGCCGAAGGCCGAGAAGAAGTAACCGGCTCCGTTTTTCCCCCGCCGCGCTCCGCGCTGGAGCGCGGCGTTTTTGTTTTTCGACTCCGGCACTCTGGCACCGGATTCCTCCTGAGAGGACCGCGGATCGGAGTGGCGAACGGCTTCGTTGTGCGGCGGGAAAAGGGAGGCCCGCGCTGTCAGTCGCCGAGTTTGCGGAGCGCTTCGGCGGCGGGCTTGAGGCCGGCGTCGAGTTGGAGCGCGGCGCGGAACTCGGCGCGGGCGGCGTTCTTGTCGCCGCGGCGTGCGAGGATTTCGCCGAGACGGAGGTGCGCGTGGGCGTTGGTCGGTTGGCCGGCCGGATGTGCGTCTCGCTCCAGGTAACGCCGGAGCGCCGACTCACCATCTCCGAGACGCTCGCCCGACAACGCGGCGACGCGACCAATCTGGTAGAGCGCCGCGAAGTTACCCGGATTGCGGGTCAGGAGTTGGTCGAACTGGGCGAACGCTTCCAGAAAGCGGCCGGCGTCTGCGTAGAGCAGGCCGAGCGCCGCGAGCGGATCGTCGCTCTGCGGATCGAGCCGGGCGGCATCGCGAAAGGCGCGCTCGGCGGCTTCGGTGTCTTTCGCGCGCGATTGGATTCCGCCGGTGATCATCGCACCAGCGAACGGGTCGCGTTTCCCGATCTCTGCCGCTTGCACAAGCGCCTTGTCGCGGCCGCCGCCGGCGATTCCGGGCGCCTTCTCACAGAACTCGATCAGGCCCTCTCGGTATTCGCGGTTTTCGGGCTCTAGCTCCACCGCTTTTTCGAGTGCGGCACGGCATTTTCGCGCAAGGCCGAGTTGTTGGAAGATCCCGGCTTTGCCGGCGAGTTTGCCGTACGCCTCGCCGAGGTCGGCCCAGTAGAGCGCGACCTGCGGCGCGAGCTGCGTGCACCGTTCGTAGTGCGTCGCGACCGCCGTCCAGTCGCCGCGACGTTTCGCCAATCTGCCAAGGTGATAGAGCGCTTCATCGTCGGCCGGGTTCGCGGCGAGGAGTTTCTCAAACCCAGCTTGCGCTTCGCTGTCGCGACGCGCCGCGAAGGCCTCGTGCGCGGCGGCGCGCTCCGGCACCAATGAGCCGGCGGCAGTGGTCTCGGCGCGCAATGCCGCGGCAGACAGGCAGAGCGAGATGGCGAGCAGACGGAACTGGCGCATGCCGCATGAAAGCGGCGCGGGGCGGTGGCAGTGAAGCCGGAAACCGACGGAGGGCCGCTGCGGATGATGAACGGTGAATCGACCCGGGTGGTGGCCGGAACTGGCCGGCGAGGCATCCAGAAAGCATTTGCAGGGCGGAGCGGGAGTCCGATGCTTGCGGGCCATGTTCACGGGGATCGTCGAAGAAGTCGGACGTGTCATTTCCTTCGAGCGCCGGGCCGCCGCCTGGCGGCTCGTCATCGAAGCGGCCGCCGTGGTCGTCGGCACGAACGTGGGCGACAGCATCGCGGTGAACGGCTGCTGCTTGACCGTGGTGGACTGCGAAACCCACCGGTTGAGCTTCGATCTCCTCGAGGAAACGGTGCGGTTGACCAACATTGCCCAAGTCGGCCCGGGCGGAGTGGTGAACCTCGAACGCAGCTTGCGGCCCGATGGCAAGATGGGCGGGCACTTCGTGACCGGGCACATCGATTGCACCGGAGAAGTCGAGACGCTTGAGCCGCGCGGTGCGGATCGTTACCTGCGGGTGCGCTACCCGGCGCAGCATCGTGGGCTGCTCGTGCCGAAGGGCAGCATCGCCGTCGATGGCGTGTCATTGACGGTCGTGGAAGTCACCGACGAATGGTTTTCGATCTGGCTGATCCCGCACACGATGGAGGCGACGAATCTCGGTCGGCGCAGGGCGGGCGAGCGCGTTAATCTCGAATTCGACATGCTGGCGAAATACGTCGACCGGCTGCTGACGCTGCGTGGCGAGACCGCCTCGGGCGGTCAGCCGGGCGGAGCGCCGGTGAAACCGATTTGGCAGAGCTGAGCCATGGCGTTGCGCGAACAGTTGCTTGCGGTGGCGGAGGAGCTGCGGCGCCGCAAGGCCGACGGTGACAAAACCGTCTCGATCGGCGACGAGACGCTCGCGTCGCTGCGCGATCTCGTGGCGCGGAAGACCGCCGGCTCTGCTCCGGCGATTCCGGCGGAACCGCCGCGCGCGCCGAGTGCCTTGACCGAAGCGTCTGTTCCAAAGCCGGAAATGGCGCGTCACGAAATCGCGGATGCTGCTGCGAACGCGCCCACGGAACCGAAGGCGCCACCGGCCGCGACCGCTTCGCGCGGCACCGGATTGTCGGCCGAAGCCGCCCCGGCCAAGTCCGCGCTCAAGGTTTCCACCGCACCGGCCGATGCCGCGCTCCCGCCCGCGCCCAAGTTCGATCTACCCGCGGGGGACAAGGCGACGCGTTGGGCGTGGTTGAAGGATTTCGTCGAGAACCACCCGATCTGCCGCGCTCGTGTGCGCCCGGGGAAGAAGGTCGTGCTCGGTGTCGGCTCGCTGGATGCGAAGATCTTTTTCTGCGGTGAAGCGCCGGGTGCCGAGGAGGAGGTCCAGGGCGAGCCGTTTGTCGGCCCGGCCGGCCAGCTCCTCACGAAGATGATCAAGGCGATGGGGCTCGAGCGCAGCCAAGTCTACATCGGCAACATCCTGAATTGGCGGCCGGAGATGGCGACTCCGCCTGGCTTGGAGCAGATTGGAAATCGTCCGCCGACGGCCGAAGAGATGGCGTTTTGCCTGCCATTCTGGCGCGCGCAGCTCGAGATCGTGCAGCCGGAAATCATCGTTGCGCTTGGTGCGACGGCGGCGTCGGGCCTGCTCGGCGCGGGCAGTTTCAAGACGCTCGGCGAGATCCGGGGGCAATGGCAGACGTTTGCCGGTCGCCCGGTCATGGTTACCTATCACCCGTCCTACCTGCTCCGGAACAACTCCAACCGTGCCAAGCGCACCGTCTGGGAGGACCTATTGAAAGTGATGGAGCGCGCGCAGCTGCCGATCAGCGACAAGCAACGCAGTTTCTTCCTCGAACGATGAACCTACTTCCGCCGTCCTCCGAAACTCGCGGCGCAACTCTCCGGCGCCGCGCCGCGTGCGCCCTGGTCGCCTGCTGCCTGGCCGCTGTCGCGAGCGCCGCCGATGAATTCGGCTTCGATTTTCAGGAGCTGCAATACCGCGCGAAGAATCTCGCCGCCCGGCCGTTCGAGCCGCAGCCGCGCCGCGTGCCGGACTGGCTGCTGCCGCCGAAGATCAACTACGATCAGCACCGCGACATCCGCTTCCGGACCGACCGCTCGCTCTGGCGGGAGGACGAGCTGCCGTTCCAGATCCAGTTTTTCCATCCCGGCTGGCTGTTCCACGAGACGGTGCAGATCCACGAACTCGACGGGAAACGGGAGATCGCGTTCCCGTTCAGTCGCCGCTTCTTCGACTACGGGAAGAACAACTTCACCGAATCGATCCCGCGCGACATGGGCTATGCGGGTTTCCGCCTCCACTACGCGTTGAACCGTCCGGAGTATCTCGACGAACTGGCGGTGTTTCTCGGCGCGAGCTACTTCCGCGCGCTGGGCCGAGGGCAGCACTACGGGCTCTCTGCTCGTGGTCTGGCGGTCGACTCCGGCGCGCCGGTCGAGGAGTTCCCGGTCTTTCGCGAATTCTGGCTGCAGCGCCCCGCGGCGGACGCGAAGGAAGTTGTTGTTTTTGCGCTGATGGACAGCAAACGCGTGACGGGCGCCTATCGTTTCACGATCAGGCCGGGCGACGACACGGTGATGCGCGTGAAGGCGACGCTCTACCTGCGCGAGACGATCGGACTGCTCGGGCTGGCGCCGTTCTCCAGCATGTTCTGGCATGGTGAGAATTCGGGCACGTCCAACGGCGACTACCGGCCCGAGGTGCACGATTCCGACGGCCTTCTGGTGGCGCATGCCGGCGGCGAATGGCTATGGCGCCCTCTGCAAAACCCGAAGCAGCTCAACACGGCATTTCTGGCCGCGGAGAACGTCCGGGGCTTCGGCCTCCTGCAGCGGGACCGCAACTTCGACCACTATCAGGATCTCGAGGCGCACTATCATCAGCGGCCAAGCGTCTGGGTCGAACCCGTCGGCAACTGGGGCCGCGGCTCGGTCGTGCTCGTCGAGTTGCCGACGCCGGACGAGACGCAGGACAACATCGTGGCGTTCTGGACGCCCGAGAAAAGCCCGGCGATCGGCGAGCCCTACACGTTTGAATACAATCTGCATTGGCTCACCGAGATGGGCAAACGACCGCCGGCGGGCTCTGTGGTCGCCACCCGGCCGAGCACCGTCATGAACCGCCCGGACCTCAAACGCTTCGTCGTCGATTTCGCCGGTTCCGTACTCGGCCGGTTGACCGATGGCGTGGAAGGCGTGGTGTCGGTCGGGGCGGGCGCTACGCTCGAAGGCGTAAACGCGCAGCGGAACCCGTACGACGGGAGTTGGCGTCTGGCCTTCGAAGTGAAGCCCGATGGCGGCGGCAAGCCGGTCGAATTGCGGGCCTTCCTGCGGAAGGGCGAAGATGTCCTCTCCGAGACCTGGAGCTATCGCTGGCAGCCTTGAGCGACGAATCCGCCACGCCTTCTGGAGGTTTTCTGCCCACGGCGATCCCTCGCTTGAGCGGTTTCCAGCCCCGCACGGGCACGCTCGATCAGTGGAACGCGGCGTACATGCGCGTCGAGGATTACCTTCGCGCGCATCGCATCCACAACCGCCTGCACCAGAGCCGCGTGATCGAGCGTGTGCTCGAATGCGCGGCGCACCGGCATGAAGCGAATCCCGGTCTGGACCCGGTGATGCTCGCGGCGGAGGAGATGGACCGGCTGATGCAGACGTGGTTCGCGTCGCAACTGGGCGAGGGGGCCTTGTCGGCGGAACGGCGGGCGGCCCAAGCCCGTGTCGCGATGCTGCTCAGCGACCTGCCGACGCGTTGGCCCTACACATTTCTCGATCAGGAGAACACACCGAGCGAGGCCCGCGTCGCGATGGAGAAGAGCGCATTGCAGGCCGGTCCCGATCTGGCGGTGTCGAACATGGTCCCGCGTGAGATCGATCTCGGCACGTTGCCCGAAGCGGCCGGTGACACGCTAGAGCGTCTGGAGCGCTGGCCGATCATCCGGCTCCTGCTGTTGTGGGCGGTTTTTGCCGCGGTCATGGCCGCGTTGTTCTTCAAGACTCGCTGACGAGCCCATGCCCAACCCCACGCCCAAGCTCTTTGTCACCGAGCGGCTGGAACGCCGCCGGGTGATCAAACGCCGCTTCGTCTTCTTCACGACGATCTTCCTGCTCACGTCGCTGGCCGGCTGGTTTATGGCCGACCTGTTGTGGAACAGCGGCACGCACCCCGGGCGGATGAGCCCGATCGAGTGGGTGGTGCTGGTGCTTTTCGTCGTGCTGTTCGCGCATGTGGCGACGGGCTTCGTTCACGCGTTGTTCGGCTTTTACGTCCTGAATCGCGGCGGAGATTTCTGCCGGATCCAGCGGGCGTTGCCGCCCGAGGATCCGCACGCGCCGTTGGCACCGACCGCGGTCGTGATGCCGGTCTGCAACGAGGATTCCAGCCGCGTGTTCGAAGGGCTGCGCGTGATCTATCGCTCGCTCGAGGAGACCGGCAAGCTCGGCAACTTCGACTTCTTCATCCTCAGCGACACCTCCGACCCGAACAAATGGATCCAGGAGGAGCTCGCCTGGGTGGAGCTCTGCAAACAGGTGGGCGGCTTCGGACGGATCTTCTACCGCAAGCGCCGGCAGGGGATTAACAAGAAGAGCGGCAACGTGGCCGATTTTCTGCGACGCTGGGGCAGCCGCTACCGGTACTTCGCGGTGCTGGACGCCGACAGCATCATGACGGGGCGCTCGCTGGTGCGCATGGTGCAGCTGATGGAGCGCAACCCGACCGTGGGCATCCTGCAAAGCGTGCCGCGGTTGATCCGCGGCGAGACGTTGTTCGCACGCCTGCAGCAGTTTGCCAATCGGCTATACAGCTCCGTGTTCCTCGCCGGCCTGAATTACTGGCAGCAAGGCGAGGGCAACTTCTGGGGACACAACGCCGTGATCCGCACGGCGCAGTTCATGGAGCATTGCAGCTTGCCTGATCTGCCCGGCACGGAGCCGTTTGGCGGGCGGATCCTCAGCCACGATTTCGTCGAGGCGGCGCTCATGGTGCGCGCGGGGTACAGCGTGTGGCTGGCCTACGATCTCGACGGTAGTTTCGAGGAGGGACCGCCTTCGGTGATCGACAGCGCGAAACGCGACCGACGCTGGTGCCAGGGCAACCTGCAACATTCGTGGCTGCTCTTCGCCCGAGGTCTGCGCGGGGCCAGCCGGGTGCACCTGCTGATGGGGATCATGGGTTACGTGGCGTCGCCCCTGTGGCTGTTCTTCCTGTTGTTGAGCACGATTCACGTGCTCGATCAGGACCTCTCCGGGACTGAGCATTCGGTGGGCGAAATCATCTTCGAACGCTGGGGGTTCTATTTCGAGCTGCCGCAGACGCTGGCGCTTTTCGGGCTCACGCTCGTGATGCTCTTCGTGCCGAAGGTGCTTGGTGTTCTGGTACAGTGGCGCGAGGAGGGCCGGCGGCCGGTCTACGGCGGTCGGCTCCGGATGGTCCTGAGCGCGGTGATCGAGACGCTGCTCTCGTCGCTCCTGGCGCCGATCAACATGATGTTCCACGCGAAGTTCGTCGTGTTCACGCTTCTCGGCCAAGGTGTGGGTTGGGTGACCCAGCGGCGCGATGCCGAGGGAAACGACTGGCGCGAGGCGATCCTCACTCACTGGGGACAGACGGCGTTCGGCCTCATCTGGGGGATCTCGACGTACATCCGTCTGCCGTCGTTCTTCTGGTGGCTCAGCCCGGTGCTCGCGGGTTTGGTGCTCTCGATCCCGCTCTCGATTTTTCTCGGAAGCTCGAAGATCGGTGGCCTGACGCGCCGCTGGGGACTCTTCCTGTTCCCGGAGGAGTCGGCGCCGCCCTATGAGCTTCGGCGTCTTGAGAAAAACTTGGACGAGTGCTACCGCCACATGCGTCCGATCGAGGAACTGCGCGACGACTATGGGCTGCTTCAGGCGGTGCTCGATCCCTACATCAACGCGCTGCACGTCTCGTTGCAGCGCCAAAGGCGGCCGGCCGCGGCGACGCGCGCCTATTTCCTCGGGCTGCGCGAGCGGTTGTTGAAGGACGGGCCCAAACGGCTCTCGGCGCGCGAAAAGCGGGCGTTGCTGCTCGATCCGGAGAGCATGACCTGGCTGCACCGCGAACTCTGGCGGCGTCCCCAGACGGAACTCGCCGAGTGGTGGCAGCTCGGCGTGCGTCAGTACAACGTGCTCACCGCCCAGCCGGTCACCGCGCTGTATCGTTGACGTGGCGGGTGCTCGGCGCCGCGCGACTCTCGCGCGCTAGATGCCCGGAATCTTGGCGCGTTTGAACTCCACCTCGATCGCATCGATCGAGAGCTTGATCTCGTGCACGCAGAAACCCAGCGAGCCGATGAACGCCGCCAGCGACAACGCGAAGAGGGCGACGCCGACACGCGGATAGTCGTGGACCATCGCGCCCATCGACAGTGCCGCGAGGATGAACGACGCCAAGCCCATGAGCTGCATCCGGCGGATGAGGTGCAAGCGACGGCGGATATTGATGAGCTGTACTTCCCAGTGCGGTTGCGGGTGGTTGAGGTGCTCCACCAGCATCTTCCGTGCGACCGTCGTCAGGCCCAGGAAGCGATTGGTGTAGGCCAGAAACAGCAGCGAGATCGCGGGAAAGATCAGCGCGGGTATGGCGGGATTCATGGAGAAACAGGGCCGCGCGCTCGGCCAGCATCGGGAATCAGGATCCGGGGGCCGGAATCAAATTCCGGCCCTCGCCATCGACACTCATGCGGAAGCGTTGTCCTTGGACTTCGATCTGCAGGTTCTTCCCCGCGTCGTACGAGACCTTGACCGGACCGGAGCGCAATATGTTGCGTGTATCGGTGGGAACCAGATCACCGTCGAACAGGACGCGATTGTCGGAAACCTGAACGACCTTCGCTCGCACATTCCCGAGCGCGATCAGGCGGATCACGTTCCGATCATTCGCGGGGGAGGCCGGGGTGGATGTGCTCGTCCCGCCGGTCGTGACGCTACTGCTGGAGCTCGAATCGCTGAGAAATGCACGGATTACGAGGACGAGAACGATCAACGCGAGGCCGGCGCCGCCCACGATGAAAGGCATCTTGAGCTTTTGGCGACGGTCGGCGCTGGGCGCTCCCGTGACGACCGCAGTGGGCACCGAGCGGGGCGTCGGCGCGGAGCGGGGGAGCGCGGGCTCCGCGGGCGCAGACGGCGGCGGGGCGGCGGGCGTCGGGGCGGGCCGGCCAGCCTCGGGCAGGTCAATGCGGCCGATGATTTCGCGCTGTTCCTGATGACGGCGCGATTCGCGGACTTCACCGAAACCGAGCGAGGCGTAATCGGTGAGCAGTTTCTCGGCGTTGAGCTTCAGATACTGCGCGTAGGTGCGCAGAAAGCCGCGGACGTAGATGTCGGGCAGGCCGATTTCGAAAGTGTTGCTTTCGAATTTCTGGAGGTAATCGCTGCGGATCTTGGTCGCTTCCGAGGCTTCGCGGATGGAGATGCCCTTGCGTTTGCGCGCTTCCTCGAGTCGCTCGCCGATAGTCTGCATGGGGTGGAATGTGGGGAAAAGCCGCTGGGAGGGGAAGCCCTTTTGCGCCGACCACCCGCCACCGACGTGCTGACCGGATGGCGGGGCTCGGGCGGGGCTCAGAGCCGGTCGAGATCCGCGAGGATTTCGCGGGGCTGGGCACCGTTTTCGGGACCGACGATTCCCTTCTGCTCCATCAACTCCATGAGACGCGCGGCGCGGTTGTAGCCGATGCGGAGGCGGCGCTGGAGCATCGAAGTGGATGCGCGACGGGTGCTCTTGAGCACGTCGATCGCCTGCGGGAGCAGATCGTCGTCGCTGCCTTCTTCCAGATCCTCGAGACCGTTTTCGCCTTCTTCGTCGCCGACCCGGTCAACCTGCTCCTGCACCTCTTGGCGATAAGCGGGCGGACCGTTCTTCTTGAGATGCTCGACGACTCGGGCGATTTCCTCGTCCGAGATGAACGCACCCTGCGCGCGCACGAGGCGGCTGGTGCCGGGGGGCATGAAGAGGAGATCGCCGCGGCCGATGAGCTGATCGGCGCCGGCTTCGTCGAGGATGACGCGGCTGTCGACTTTCGAGGTGACCTGGAACGCGATGCGCGAGGGGAGGTTGGCCTTGATGGAGCCGGTGATGATGTTCACCGACGGGCGCTGCGTCGCCACGATGAGATGGATGCCGGCGGCGCGGGCGAGCTGGGCGAGGCGCGCGATCGACGTCTCGATCTCGGCGGGGGCGACCATCATGAGGTCGGCCAACTCGTCGATGATGCAGACGATGTACGGGAGCTTTTCTGGGATCTCGATCTCGACATCGCGCGGCACATCGATGTTCAGCGGCGAGGTCTCGTCGGCCGGGGCGGCTTCCTTATCCTTCTCGGCCGGAGCGGTGCCGTTGGCCTTGCGGGTGTTGAAGGAGGCGATGTTGCGCACGCCGCACTTGGCGAAGATCTGGTAACGCTTCTCCATCTCCGCGAGCAGCCACTTGAGCGCACCGGGCACCTTCTTGGGTTCGGTGACGACCGGAATGAGCATGTGCGGGAGGGAGTTGTAGACCTGCAGCTCGACGATCTTCGGGTCGACCATGAGCAGGCGGACCTTCTTCGGGCCGGCATGGTAGACCAGCGACGCGACGATGCTGTTCACGCAGACCGATTTGCCGGAGCCGGTCGCGCCAGCGATGAGCAAGTGCGGCATGCGGGCGAGGTCGGCCACGATCGGGGCGCCGGAGACGTCCTTGCCGAGCGCGATCGGCAGCTCGGCCTTCGAATCGCCCCAGTCGGCGGATTCGAGGATTTCGCGCATGCCGACAGGCGTCGGCTTCTGGTTGGGCACCTCGACGCCGACCACGCCCTTGCCTGGCACGGGAGCGAGGATACGCACCGACTGGGCCTTCATCCCGAGCGCGATGTTCTTGTCGAGGCTGGCGATCTTTTCCACACGCACGCCGGGGGCCGGCATGACTTCGTAGCGGGTGATGACCGGACCGGTGTGGATCTCCCCGAGGCTGACTTCGACGCCGAACTCCCCGAGCGTGCGCAGCAACGTCTCGGCGTTCTGGAAATGCTCGGCTTCGTTGGTCGCGGTGGAGACCTTCACCGGCTCCTTCAGCAGCTCGAGCGTGGGGAAGATGTAGTCTTCGCTGCGCGTCGGCTGCGGCGCTGCGGCCTTGCGGGTCGTCTCCGGGGCGACGATCTTGAGGTTGAGCTTGTTCGCGTTCGCGGTGGGCGCGGCCTCGGCCACGGTGGCCACGGCGACAGCCGGCTTGTCGCCACCGAAGGGCGGCGGCTTCGCGCCGCGTTCCGGCGCCGGCGTGGCGGGCGCCTGTTGGGCGGGCGGCGCCGGCGGGGGCGGGGGAGTGGGCGCCTCGGCGGCGGGAGCGTTGTTGCGCAACGAGAGCGTTTTTTCCGGTGAGCGGCTGGGCGGCGGCGCGCCGGCGGGCGCGGCGGCAGCGGGCGCGGATTCGCCGCCCTTGGGCAAGGTGAGGCGCTTGATGTCGGTGGGCGGCGGCACGGTGGCGGCGGCCTGTTTCTTGAGTTCGGCGAGCGCCTGTTCCTTGAGCTTGGCGCGAGCTTCGGCGCGGAGTTTCTTGATCTCCTCGCGCTCGAGGCGGCGGAGCTTCCAGTTTTCGCGGATGCTCTGGATCCACGCGAAGAAGCGGTCGAACTGCGCGCCGAGATCCTTTGTGAGCACGAACATCAGGCTGAGCACGAAAAAGACCGAGAGCACCACGCCCGAGCCGAAGATGCCCATCGTGTCCTCCATCAACCGCGCGTAGAGCAGCTGACCGACCATGCCGCCGGGGCCGTTGACGTACACGTTCGGTGGTGTCGAAAAGAGGCCCCAGGCGAGCTTCTGCATGTCGGCAAGGCCGCAAGCGCAGAGCAGGCAGAACATCATGGCGGCCGCGCGGGCGGTCGCCAGACGGCGCATACCGCGGGTGTAGATGAACGCCAGCCAGAAGAAGAACGCGCCGATCAACCACGCGGCGCCGCCCAAGATGCGAAAGAGGTAGAACGCCGTCATCGCGCCGATCTTGCCGACGGGATTCACGCCGGTGGGCGGGATGATCTTGATGGTGCCGTCGGGCAGCGTCTCGCCGGAGGCGCTCATGGTGGGCACCTGATCGGGGGCGTAGTACGCGAGCGCGACGGAGAGCAGCACGCCCACCATCAGGCACAAACACGCGGCGACCCAGCGCGGCCGGTAACTCGGGGCATTGTAGGACGGGCCGTTGCGTTTGGAGGAATCAGGTTTGGCCATCGGAAAGTGGGCTAGGGATTAGGGCGGCGAGGCTAGGAGATTCGCGCGCCGATGTAAATTCAGCCTCCCATTTTTGATGGAATTCTTAACAGTCGCGGCGATGCATTTGCCAGTTCGATTTCAACCGCTCTACCAAGCTCGCGTCTGGGGCGGCCGCGCCCTCGGCCAAGTGTTTCCGCGCTCACTACCGGGCACCGATCCCATCGGCGAAAGCTGGGAGATCGTCGACCGGCCCGAGGCGCAATCGGTTGTCCGCGACGGCCCGCTCGCCGGGATGACGCTGCGCGACGCGCTCCACCTGCGCAGCGCGGACTGGATCGGTCCCGATTGGCCGGTGACGCGTCCCTTCCCGATTCTGGTGAAGTGGCTCGATTGCCGCGAGCGGCTCAGCCTCCAGGTGCATCCGCCGGCCGAGATCGCGCCGTCGCTACGCGGCGAACCGAAGACGGAGAACTGGTTCCTCGCGGGCGTGGAGGGCCAGGCTGGACTGATCCTTGGTCTGAAACCCGGCGTGACGCCGCAGCAGTTCGAGGCGGCGATCCACGCGAACACCCTCGAGCAGTGCGTGAATCGTTACAACGTGCAGGTGGGCGACTCCGTGCTTGTCCACAGCGGCACCGTGCACGCGATCGACGCCGGCTGCCTGATCCTCGAGATCCAGCAGAACTCCGACACGACCTATCGCGTCTACGACTGGGGTCGCATGGGCCTCGACGGCAAACCGCGCAAGATGCACATCGGGGAGTCGATGAAATCGATCCTCTTCGACGAGCCGCCGCCGCCGATCGTGCGCGCCGCCGACACGGCGACCGTGATCGCCGATTGCGCCGAATTCCGCATCCGCCGCGTGCCGCTCAAAAAGGGTGCGCAGCTCACGTTCGCCGCCGGCGAACAGTGCCGGCTGCTCTCGGTCGTCCGCGGCCGGCTCCGCGCGCGCGGGCTCGACCGCGCGCCGTTCATCGCCGGCGACAACGCACTCCTGCCGTTCGCGGGTGGGTTCACGTTCGAAGCCGACGAAGATTCGCTCTTGCTGGTCACGGAGAACTTCTCCTGACCACCGCCGCGACCCGGCGCCGCGGAGCTTGATCAACGTTTCCCGGCGCTCCTAACTAGAAAGTCCGGCCCGCGTTTGGGCCGCCGCTTCCACCGCGGCGCGTCCACCGGTCCGGCGACCGTTTACCGACACCACATGGCCAGCCAAAAGGAAGATTACTACGAACTGCTCGGCGTCGCCCGCGACGTGTCCGCAGACGACCTGAAGAAGGCCTACCGCAAGCTCGCGGTGAAATACCACCCGGACAAGAACCCGGGCGACAAGGCCGCCGAGGAGCGTTTCAAACAGATCTCGGAGGCGTACGACGTGCTCCGCGATCCGGACAAGCGTGCAGCCTACGACCGTTTCGGCCACGCGGCGTTTTCCCAGGGCGGCGCGGCCGGTCCGCGCGGTCCGGCGGGCGGTGGTTTCCACGATCCCTTCGATGTCTTCCGCGAGGTCTTCGGCGGCGGCGGCGGCGGGATCTTCGAGGAATTTTTCGGTGGCGGCGGTGGTGGCGGCGGAGCGCAACGCGGCGCCGATCTGCGCTACGATCTTGAGATCACGCTCGAGGAGGCGGCCAGCGGCGTCGAAAAGGAGATCTCGTTCCGCAAGCTCGCCGAGTGCGGGCATTGCGGCGGCAGTGGCGCGGAGCCGGGCTCGAAGCGCGTGCGTTGCGCGACCTGCCAGGGCCACGGCCAGGTGACGACCTCGCGCGGCTTCTTCACGTTCCGCCAGACCTGCCCGACCTGCGGAGGCGCCGGCACGCGCGTGGAGAAACCCTGCGCGAAATGCCGCGGCGAAGGCCGCGTGCAGGAGGACGCGAAGGTGAAGGTGCGCATCCCGGCCGGCGTCGACACCGGCACGCGGCTGCGTTCCTCGGGCAACGGCGAGGCCGGCACGCTCGATGGCGGCCCGGGCGATCTCTACATCGTCCTGCATGTAGCCGCGCACGAGGTCTTCGAACGCCAGAACGACGACCTCTTCTGCGAGATCCCGATCAAGTTCACGCTCGCCACGCTCGGCGGCACGATCGAGGTGCCCACGCTTTCCGGCAAGGCGTCATTGAAAATCCCTACCGGCACGCAGTCGGGCACGACTTTCCGCCTGAAAGGGCGCGGCCTGCCGAGCCTGCGCGGCGGGCATCCGGGCGACGAACTCATCCGCGTCCACGTCGAGGTGCCGACCTCGCTCAACGCCGACCAGCGCAAGAAGCTCGAAGACTTCGCGGTCGCCTGCGGCGATGCCGACGAACCCGTTTCGAAGAGCTTCCTCGAGAAGGCCAAGAAGTTCTTCCAGTGAGGAAACGCTGATGCGGTGAGAGGGGAATGTGGAAATCAGGAACTCAGGAAAACGGACCAAGGCGGATTACGTGGTTCGTTCCTGATTTCCTGATTTCCACATAACTCCTTTCCCCGCGGCCTGAGTTCTCCCATTTCCTCATCCATGCGCGTCGTCCTGCTCGGTTCTGGTCGCGGCTCCAATGCCGAGGCCATCCTCAAAGCCCAAATCGAGGGCCGGCTCGGTCGCGCGCGGGTGGTCAGCATCTTCTGCGACAAACCCGATGCGCCCATGCTCGGGCTCGGACCGCGGTTCGGCGTGCCGGCGCAGTACTTGGATCCGGCGCCGTTCAAGACGAAGCTCGAGGGCGCGGCCGAGGAACGCTACATCGCGGCGATCCGCGCGGCGCAGGCCGATCTCGTCGTGCTCGCGGGGTTCATGCGCGTGATCAAGCCGGGGTTCCTCGAGGCATTCGCGGGCAGGATCATCAACCTCCACCCGAGCCTGCTACCAAGTTTCCCGGGACTCGACGCGATCGGTCAGGCGTTTCGCCACGGCGTGAAGCTCACCGGCTGCACCGTCCACGAGGTGAACGCCACCGTCGACGGTGGGCGAATCCTCGACCAGGAGGCGGTACGGATCGAGGAAACGGACACACTGGAAACGCTCGCCGCGAAGATCCACGCCGCCGAGCACCGGCTGTTGCCGGCCGTCGTCGCCCGCCTGAGCGAGCGCGCGCGCGCCTGACCCGCTTTGCCCATGAGCCTCGTCGAAGCCCGCATCTCCATTCCCGTCGCCGCCGCGGAGGCGGTGGAAAACGCGCTCTCCGAAGCGGAGAACTCCGAGTGGGGCGTCTTCGAGGACCGGCCCACGGCGAGTGCGTGGCTCGGCAGCTATTTTCCGGACGAGGCAGCGGTGCGCGCTGCCGTCGCCCGTGCGCGCCGCGATTTGCGCGCCGTGGCCGATCTCGCCGAGCCGACGATCACCCCCGTGGCCGACACCGATTGGCGCGAGAGCTACAAGCTGCATTTCAAGCCGTGGCATTTCGGCCGCATGCACTGGGTCCCCGTTTGGGAGCGCGACACGTACGCGTTGCCGGCTGATGGCGTGGCGGTGTTGCTCGACCCCGGCATGGCGTTCGGTACCGGAAATCACGAGACGACCCGCCTCTGCTGCGAACGGATGGTCGCTTACGCGGATCAGACGCGCGCGCGCGGTGGAAGACTCTCCGGCCGCCGCGTGATCGACGCGGGTTGCGGCTCGGGCATTCTCGCGATCTCGGCGGTGAAACTCGGTTTCGCTCCGGTCGTGGGTTTCGACAACGATCCGGAGGCCGTCGCCGTGAGCCATGAAAACGCCGAGCTGAACAAAGTGACCGGCCAGGTGGAGTTCTTCGTCGGCGACCTGATCACCGGGCTGAAGGACCGTCAGGCCGATCTGGTGATGGCGAACATCCTCGCCAACGTGCTGCGCACCTACGCGCGCGAACTCGTGGCGGTGGTGGCGCCCGGCGGCTGGCTGGTGCTCAGCGGCATCCTCGCGACGGAGATCGAGGCGGTGCGGCGCGATTTCGCGACCGTGGCGCCGGGCTGGTCACTCGAAAGTCGCACGCTCGGCGAGTGGGCCGATCTGAAGCTGGTCCGCCCGGAGTGAGGCGCGACCGCGGCGGTGCGGATCGGCGCGGTTCAGCGGTAGCCGAAGAGCTGGATCTTCCAGGCACGCGCCTGGTCGAGCACGCGCTGTTTGTCCAAGACGATCGTGCTGTCCGCCTCGAGGGCGGCGTGCTCGATGCCGGCGTCGCGCATGCTCTCGAGCGTGCGTAGCCCGAAAACGGGCACATCGAAGCGGTAATCCTGCCGTGGCTTCACCGTCTTCACGAAGAGCAGGTGGTCGGTCTTGAACTCGCCGGCGCGGCGCAGCATCGCGTCGGTGCCCTCGAAGGCCTCGACGGCGACGACGGTGCCCTTGCGCACGACCACGCCCTGGCCGATGTCGAGGCGCGCGACCTCCTTGGCGATGTGGATGCCGTGATCGAGAAACTCGGCGGGGACGGAAAACTTCCCGGTCATCGGGCCCTCGGAGGCGAGCTCGTCGTCGAGGAACGCGCGAGCGTCGAGCAGGGTGACGCCGAGGGCGGCGATCTCCTTGGCGAGCGCGCCAAAGATGGACTCGGCGTTGCGGCGTTTGAGGGAGAATAGGATACGAGCGGCCTTCCAGTCGGGGTGCAGGCCCTTAAAGAGCCTGCGCGGCGTGATCTGGCCGGCCATGAGCGCGTAGCCGGCGTTAAACTTCTCGAGACTGTCGAGCGCCTTGCCGAGCTGGCCGACGAGCAGCATGCGGCG
>DATGXO010000164.1:0-32089 GCA_035298965.1 Opitutaceae bacterium
GCGTCGCGCTGCTCGTCGGGATCACCGCCCTCGGCGTCGCCCCGAGCAAGCTGATCGACCTCCTCGCCACGAGCCTCACCACCGTCGACCTCGCGCTGAAGTAACTCCCGCGCTCGTTCGGCCCACTCGCTTTCTCCCACAACAAAACCCCGGCCCGCCCCGCGCGCGCCGGGGTTTTTGTTTTCCAGGAAACGCGCCCGCAGCTTCCGGATCTCGCTCGCCCGCGTGGGAAATATCTTTGCGCCTGGGCGCCGCGCACCCGTTGAGTGCCCGTCCGCCATGAAGCCCCCCACTGCTTCCACCACCCACCGCCGGTCCCATCATTCCGAGCCGCCCGTTCCGCCGTCGCTGCTGATCGAGCGACGGCGCTCGGCCATCCACGGACACGGCGTCTACGCGCGCGTCGCCATCCCGGCCTTCCACGTGATCATCGAGTACCGCGGCGAGCGCATCACGAAGGCCGAGAGCGTGCGCCGCGAGGAAGTCCGTGCCGCCCGCGCCCGACGCGGCCACGACACCTGCACCTACATCTTCCACCTCAACCGACGCCACGACCTCGACGGCCGCCACGGCGGCAACCTCAGCCGTTTCATCAACCACTCCTGCCGCCCCAACTGCTGGGCCGAGCTGCGCCGCGGCCGTATCTGGATCGTCGCCACCGAGGATATCCTCCCGGGACAGGAGCTCACGTTCGACTACGGCTTCCCGTTCCGCGACCGCGCGGACAACCCCTGCCGTTGCGGCGCGCCCGACTGCCCGGGCGTGATCGTCGCCGCCGACCAGCGCTGGCGTCTGCGGCGCGTCGTCTCGCCTGCGCCGGCCTGCCCAACGTGACGCTGAGGCCCCGCGCACACGACGGTCCGGAGGCCAACGCCGCCCACCTCGTCGATCCGAAGAGGCGTCGCTCGCCGACGCCCTCGGGTCCCTCTCAGGATCCCAGCAGCACGCCGGCCACCGCCGCATTGAGCAGCGTGGCCATGAAGCCCACGAACAGCGCGCGCAGCCCCAGCCGCGCGAGATCGTGCCGGCGTTCGGGCGCTATCGCGCCGATGCCGCCGAGCTGGATGCCGACCGAGGCGAAGTTGGCGAAACCGGTGAGCGCAAACGCCGCGAGCGTGTACGAGCGCGGTGTCATGAAGTCCGCCGTGGCTTTCCAGCCCTTCATCACGAGGTAGGCGTAGTGCTCGTTGATCGCCAGCTTCGCGCCGAGCAGGCTGCCGACCTTCGTCACATCGGGCATCTCCACGCCCATCAGGAACGCCGCGGGCGAGAACGCCCAGCCGAAGAGTTTCTGCAACGACATCCCGGGCGCCACGAAGCCGATCACCGCATCCGCCATCGCCACGAACGCGATAAACACGATCAGCATCGCCACCACGTTGAGCGCAAGCCGCATGCCGTCGCCCGCTCCGCCGGTCATCGCGTCGATGCCGTTCACGTAGGGCGACTTCTCCCGCGCCGTGCGCACCGCCCCGGCCGTCTCCGGCACGCCGCTCTCCGGCAGGAAGAGCTTCGCGAGGTACAGGCTGCACGGGCACGCCATGATGCACGTCGTGAGCACCGCCACCGGGTCCGCGCCGTAGTTGATATAAACAACCATCATGCCGCCCGAGATGTGCGCCATGCCGCTGGCCATCAGCGCGAACAACTCCGACTGCGTAAGCCGCGGCACGTAGGGTTTCACAATCAGCGGCGCCTCCGTCATGCCCATGAACACGTTGGCCGACACCGAGAGCGTCTCCGCGCCGCTGGTGCGCATGAGGTACACCATCACCCGCGCCATCAATTGCACGAGCCGTTGCAGCACGCCGTAGTGGTAGAGCACGGTGAAGAACGCCGAGATGAACAGGATCGGCGGCAGCGCCTTGAACGCGAAGATGAAGAGAAACTCCCGCCCCGGATTGAGCGCGAGATCGCCGGGCCGCGCCAAGTTTCCGAAGACGAACTCCGCGCCGGCATCGGAGAAATTGATGAAGCGCAGCACCACGACCTTCGCCGCGTTGAACGCCTCATTCACCAGCGGCACCTTCAGCACCAGCAACGCGAGCGCGAGCTGCAACGCGAAGCCCCAGCCGATCGTCCGCCAGTTCACCGCGCGCAGGTTGCTCGACGCCGCCGCGACCACGCCGAAGAAACAAAACACGCCCGCCACCGCCTGCCCGCGCGGCCCGATGGCCTCGCGAAAAAGATACGCGAGCGCACCGAGTGCGAGGATCGCGGCAACGATGGCGAGGCGCCAACTCCAGGGCGTGCGCGGAGCGGCGGTGTTGGCGGGGGAGACGTCGGTCATGGGTGTGGGGCGCCGCCGAGCACAAAGGCGGCCACCGGCGCTGTCGAAACCGAAACCCGCCAGGCCGCGCCGTGCGAACGCTCCGATGGTGGGGCGGGCTTCACGCCCGCCGTCTCGTCGTAAACCCCACTGGCGGGCGTAAGTCCGCCCCACCACTCCGAAGCCCGCGGCACGAGCGGCGTCGAGCAACCGCATGATCTTCGCCCGTATCAACCCGCTCGACTTCCCGCCCAGCGAGGCCGTGAATGGCCTCGTCTCGTCCACCTCGCTCCGCAGCATCATGTCTCACGCAACGTCCGGTCATTTGGCCACGACACACGGTAGGACAATCAACCCCTAGGCACCCCATGTCCGTCCGTTACGAGATGCCATCCAGTGACTACGAGGAGCGCCGTAAACAAGAGGCCGCCCAAGACGAGCGGTGGAAAACGCTCGCCGAAGAAGCGACTCGGAACGATCCGGTTTTCCAGCGATGGAAGAGGCGGCACTGGATCTTCACCGGCGCCGTCGCCTCGCTCGTCTTCGCGAGCGCCTCCGCGATCACGGCGATCATGCACAACCCGAAGCGATACGTTTTCGGCGAGTTCCGCGCTCCATTTGTGCTTGGCGGTGCCGTGCTCGCCTGGGGCGGCTGGATCTACACCCAGAAGATTCGTTCGATCGGCGTGCGCGCATGGGCCGCGAAACGCAGCGAGGAGGTCGCGAAGACCAGAGCGCTCAACAAGCCGCTAGACGCCAAATCACCAACGGCCCCCACCTCTTCTCCGCGGCCGGAAGGTCTCCCCCTGACATGAACCGTTGATTCGAAGAACGTGAAGACAGCACTTATCCTCTTGGCCGTAATTGTGGTCTGGTTCGCAGCGAGATGGGCCTATGCTCAAGTCTTTGGAGTAGGCGAAATCGTGTATCGAGGAGAAACGATCCGCCTCAGCCGCAAGTACACGGACTATGATCAGTACAAGAACGACACCGCGAACATCGCTAAGGAAGAACTCTCGCGCGTTGAGCGCCTAATCCGAGAGGCGAAGATCGGCCCAGTCTTCAAAGACTGGTCCGCATTCGTACATGCAGAATCCGAGATCAAGTTTCCGGGCTACGGTGCAGGAGGTGGACCCAAGGTAGCGTCGGCGGGGCGGGAGGTCATCGTCAGCTCGGTTGAGATTCCTTCGCGCCCCCCAGGAGAAAAATACCGCTATTTCGTCTTGGAGAAACAGACCGACGGATCATTGCGGATCATCGACGACTTCATCGAAGCAGGATTCCCGCGGATGGCCGTACTGACGGCCGACGAGGGAAGACTCGTCTGCAGGAACGCAGACCAAGCCGTCATTCGTGAGAGGCAGTGGTGAGGGTGAGAGTCCGAAGCAAACTGCTCGGCCTTTGAAGCTCCGAGCTCGGCGATTGTCGCAAAACAGTAGCCGTCTGTCGTAAAAAGGCAGCGCGTCCTTGCTCAGTTGCTCGGATCTGACGCGAAAAGGTTCAGATTTGCCGCATTCTAGTAGGCGTTTGTCGCTTCGAACAAGGACGGCGTTGTTCGGATCTTCGGATTTGTCGCAAAGTAGTACGACGCGCTTGTTCGGAGCTCGCTCTTTGTCGCAAACAACAAGAGGTGCGTCGCAAAGAGGAAGGACCGGCGTGCTTTTTGCGCCATTTTCGCGGTTTTTGTGGCGCATTGTGGCGGATTGTGCTACGCATGCGCCATGCCGAGCCCGCTTAACCATGCCGATTATGACAAGATCCTCGCGGTTTGCGCCACGTTGCCGCAACCGATCGCGCTGGAGGCTATTTGCAGCCAGCTCGGCGAGGGGCTGTCGCGGCGTTCGATCCAGCGCCGGCTCAAGCACCTCGTCGCTCAGGGCAAGCTGATCGCCCAGAGCAACAGTGGCGGGCGCCGTTATCGCCTGCCCGAGGTCGCCGCCCCTGCGGCAGTTGTCCCGAGTGTCACGGCTCCCGCTGCGGTGGCCGCGGCAGCGGCTCCGCGGGCGACCGTCGGCTACGTGCCCACGGGCTACGTGCCGGATCTCTCGAGCCATCCGTTCTCCGTGAACGAGCCGCCGGCCATCTACGGCACGGGGTTCGTGTGCTCCGCCGTGGCCGAGGAGCTGCGGCTGGCGGTGGCGCGCCCGTACGCGGAGCGCCGCCCGGTCGGCTACAACGTCGCGTTTCTCGAGGCCTACCGGCCCAACGAGTCCGCCTACCTGCTGCCCGCGCAGCGGGAGCGGCTCGCCGCGCTCGGTCGCAGCCCGGGTGGGCCGCAGCCGGCGGGCACCTATTTCCGCAAAATCCTCGACCGCCTCCTCATCGACCTCTCCTGGAACTCCAGTCGCCTGGAAGGCAATACGTACTCGTTTCTCGAGACCGAGCGCCTGCTCCGCCTCAGCATCGAGGCGGACGGCCGCGCCACGGAGGAGACGCTCATGATCCTCAACCACAAGGCCGCGATCGAGCTGCTCGCCGACCAACCCGAGGAGCTCGGTTTCAACCGCTACACGCTCTGCAACCTGCACGCGCTGCTCGGCCAGAACATCATCCGCGACGACCTCATCGGTCGCCTGCGCGACGAGGCCGTGGGCATCGCCGGCAGCGTGTTCCAGCCGCTCGACGGGCCGCCGCTCATCGAGGAGCAGTTCCGCGTGCTGTTGGCGAAGGCCGAGGCGATCGCCGATCCGTTCGAGCAGGCGTTCTTCGCGATGGTGCACCTGCCGTACCTCCAGCCCTTCGCCGATGCGAACAAACGCGTGTCGCGGCTCGCGGCCAACCTGCCGTTGCTGCGCCACAACCTCTGCCCGCTGTCCTTCGTCGACATGCCGCAGGACGACTACCTCAAGGCGACGCTCGCCGTGTACGAGCTCAACCGCATCGAGTACCTGCGCGAGGTCTTCGTGTGGTCGTACGAGCGTTCGTGCGCGCGCTACGCCGCGGTGAGCGCCCGGCTCGGCGCGCCCGATCCGTTCCGCGTGCAGCATCGCGCGGCGATCGGCGAACTCGTCGCCGGGGTCGTGCGGCAACGTCTCGACAAGGCCGCTGCCGTGAAATGGATCGCCGCGCAGGCCGCCGCACGCGTCGCGGCCGAGGAGCGCCCGCGTCTCGCGGCGGCGGTCGAGGCCGAGCTGTGCGCGCTGCACGAGGGCAGCATCCTGCGTTTCCACCTCCGCCCCTCCGAATACCACGCGTGGAAACTCGTGTGGGCGTGAGGCGTCGGTTCCGCCTCCCCATCGAACGACATCCGCGCAGCCCGGCCGCGATCCACGCGCCGGGCTGTTTCGTTTCCCGAGGACGCCGGAGCGATGTCTTCGCTGCGTCGTTCAGCCGCAGTCCGCCCTCGTCGAATGAGGGATTCCGACATTCAAGTCGGAATCCAGAAAACCGATTGGGGAGCCTTCCCTACTCTCACCATGGCGTTCCGCAGCAGGCTCCTACTCCTCGTCGCGGTTCCGATCGTCGTCCTGACGCTCTGGGCCGCGTTTTCCCGCTACAGCATCGGCCGTCTCACCACCGGCGGCCTCGTCGCCGACAAGGATCTCATCGCCGACATCCTTCCACCACCCAACTACCTCATCGAGTCGTATCTGCTCTGCCTGCAGATGGCCGACGAGGCCAACCGCGGGCAACTCCCGGCGCTCGAGTCCTCCGGTCAGCGACTCCGCGACGAGTACGAGAAACGCGCGCAGTATTGGCACGAGCATCTCGAGCCCGGGCCGGTGCGCGAAGCGTTCGCCGCCGCCGAAGGTCCCGCACAGGAATTCCTCACGATCCGCGACAACCAGTTTCTCCCGCTCGTGCGCGGCGGCCGCTTCGCCGAGGCGAAGGCTCTCCTCGCCGGCCAACTCGGCGAGAAGTACCGCACCCACCGCGCCGCGATCGACCGCCTCGTCCAGCTCGTCAGCCATCAGGCCGAGGTCGATCAGTCCGCCACCGACACGCTCATCCGCGTCAACGCCCGCTCCGCGATCGCGATCCCGGTCGTCGCTGGCCTCCTGCTCCTCACCTACGGGATCGTAGTCGTGCGCGACATCACTCGTCGCCTGACCACGGTCGCGACCAATCTCACCGCCGGTTCCGAGCGCGTGGCCGCCAACTCCGACCAGATCGCCGCCGGCAGCCAGACGGTCGCGCAAGCCGCCACCGAACAGGCCGCCGCAGTGGAGGAGTCCAGCGCCGCG
Organism: Opitutaceae bacterium; assembly: GCA_035298965.1. Taxonomy (GTDB): domain Bacteria; phylum Verrucomicrobiota; class Verrucomicrobiia; order Opitutales; family Opitutaceae; genus CAJCBL01. Next base: position 6,454 of record DATGXO010000164.1, read on the forward strand.
CTCACCGAGATGGCATCGATGGCGAAACAGAACGCCGCGCACTCCTCCGATGCCAAAGCTCTCGCCAGTCAGACGCGCGCCGTCGCGGAGCAAAGCACCCGGCAGATGGAGAGGATGAACGAGGCTATGGAGCAGGTGAAACAATCCAGCACCGAGATCGCGAAGATCATCAAGACCATCGACGAGATCGCGTTTCAAACGAACCTCCTCGCGCTCAACGCCGCCGTCGAGGCCGCCCGCGCGGGCGAAGCCGGGGCTGGTTTCGCGGTCGTCGCCGACGAGGTGCGCGCCCTCGCCCAACGCAGCGCCACGGCCGCCCACGAGAGTGCCGACAAGATCGAGGCCTCCGTCCAGCGCAGCGATCTCGGCGCCCGGATTTCCACCGAGATCGGCGTCAGCCTCGGCGAGATCGCGGCCAAGGTCCGCAACCTCGACGATCTTCTCGCCAACATCACCTCCGCTTCCAACGAGGAGGCCGACGGCATCCAACAGGTCAGCACAGCCATCAGTCAGGTGGAGAAGACGACTCAGAGCTGCGCCGCCTCCTCCGAGGAAAGCTCAGCCGCGGCGCACGATCTCTGCGTACAGGGAAACGCCCTCCGCTCCGCCGTGCACGATCTGGAGTCGCTCCTCCATGGTTCCGGCCAAACGAGCGCCGGGAAAACCCCGCTCGCGGAGAGACCGTGCGCGCGGAAAGCCCGCGCGAGCGCGCAGCCGAAGGCGCGCAAACAGCCTGCCGCCGAGTTGGTCGCGGTCGAATGAGGCGTTGTCGTCGATTCTGACGTCGGCCGCGGCCGACGCCGCGGCCGTTTCCACGTCGCGTTCGCCGGGTCGCCAGCCATGCTCCGGCGGCGATGTTTCCCCGCACCCTCCTCGCCGTCTCCGCCTTCCTCATCGGCTCCGTCGCCACCATCGCCGCACCGAAACCGGTGCACGTCGCGATGATCTTCGACGACGGTCCTCATACCGAGCAGACGCCGAAGCTCCTCGCGCTCTTCGCCGAGGAGAAGATCCACGTCACCTTCGGCACGGTCGGCAAAGCCGCCGAAGCGAATCCCGCGCTGCTGAAGCGGGTCGTCGCCGCCGGCCACGAAGTCGCCAACCACTCCTACTCGCACCAGCAGCCGAAGGATCTCACGGCCGAGCAGGTCAACGCCGAAGTGCGCGACGGCCAAGCGAAGATCATCGCGGCCGCCGGTGTCGCGCCGGTCTGGTATTGGCCGCCGTACATCGCGATCGACGACCATGTGCGCGCCAGCGTCGCGAAGGCCGGACTCCGTATCTATTATCCGAAGAAGCTCGTCGCCTCGGGCGACTACATGAACGAGGTCGACGCCGCTGAAATCCTGCGGCGCGCCACGACCGGCATCGAGGACGGCACCGTCATCCTCTTCCACGAATGGCGCCCCGAGACCGCCGCGCAGATGAAAGCGGTCATCGCCGAGCTCAAGAAGCAGGGCTGCGTTTTCCTCACGTTCAGCGAGCTCGCGCAATACCTCGGCCAGTAGCGCGCCCGCGATCCGGGACCGCCGCTGGGACCGTCGCCAAGTTGCGCCGCCGACGGTCCTGACAAAACTCCCGCATGACCATCGGAGTTCCGAAAGAGATCAAGACCGGGGAAACGCGGGTGGCGATGACGCCCTCGCTCTGCGCACGCGTGACCCGCAGCGGCGCGCGCGTGCTGGTTGAGAAAGGCGCCGGCCTGCGCGCCGGCTTCACCGATTCCGCGTACCGCGCCGCCGGCGCCACGCTCGTCGCATCGGCCGAACGCCTCTGGCGCACCGCCGATCTGATCCTGAAGGTGAAGGAGCCGCTGCCCGAGGAGTTCACACGCATCCAGGACGGCCAGACACTCTTCACCTACCTGCATCTGGCCGCCGCGCCCGCGCTCGCCCGCGAGCTGGTGCGGAAGAACGTGCTCGGGATCGGTTACGAGACCGTCGAGTCGCCCGACGCCACGCTGCCGTTGCTCAAGCCGATGTCGCAGATCGCCGGCCGCCTCGCCACGCAGGTCGGCGCGCAATTTCTCGAGAGCCAGCACGGCGGCGCGGGCGTGCTCCTCGGCGGTGTGCCGGGCGTCGCCCCGGCGCACGTGGTCGTGATCGGCGCGGGCAACTCCGGTGCTCACGCCGCGCGGCTCGCGGTCGGCATGGGCGCACGCGTGACCGTGCTCGATCTCGACTCGCACAAACTCGACATCCTCGATTCCGAATACCACGGCCGCGTCGCACTCCTGCAGGCGAGCCCGGGCAACATCGCCGCCGCCTGTGCCGATGCCGATCTGCTCATCGGCGCGGTGCTCGTACCCGGAGCGCGGGCACCCGTGGTCGTTTCGACCGGCATGGTGCGCGCGATGCGACCCGGCAGCGTGATCGTCGACATCGCCGTCGATCAGGGCGGCTGCATCGAGACGACGCGTGCCACCTCGCACGAACAACCGACCTTCGTGCAACACGGCGTCGTTCATTACGCCGTGCCGAACATGCCCGCGATGGTCGGCCGCACCTCCACTCTCGCACTGACGAACGCCACCGAACCCTTCGTGGTCGCGCTCGCGCAGCACGGCGTGACCGCCGCGCTTGAGCAGGTACGCGGCCTCGCCGCCGGGATCAACACCCGCTCCGGCCGCATCGTCCACCGCACCGTAGCCCGCGCGCTCGGCGAGAAAGCCGAGCTCACCCCGGCCACCACCGCACGCGCCGAACGGGGCGTGCAGTGAGGCGGGACGTGTCACGGATCAGGGCGCCAGGGCGAGCGGTTCGGCCTCGGCGTGCAGATCGGCCAGGTAGCTCCAGTCGTAGGAGAAATTGCCGTTGGGGCCGGGGCTGACCGCGATCGTGACCCGCCGCACGTTGCGATTCCGGAGGTCGACATGCGCGGTCTGCCGTCCACGATCCGCGGCGATCTCGGCCGGGGCGAGCGTGCGTTCAAAGAGGATGCAGTGCTCCCCGCCCGCCAGTTCGCCGGTCACGACGACGCCGATCCCGTCGGTGCGGCCCCCTTGACTGCCATCGTAGCTGGCCGGCTCGAGCCCGTAGTCGAACGAAAGCGCCGACACACCGGCGGGCAGCCCGTAGCTCACAGACGACGGCGAATGCGCCGTCCATCGCCGCTCCGCGTCGCACGTCATCACCGGTTCGTCGTGGGCGCTGACATTCTCGGCAGGAATCGCGCCTCCCGCCCACGCAAGCGGCGGACCATAGCCGACTCCCCGCATGGCCCCGAGATACGCCCAGTCGAAATCGACGTTGTTGGCCGGACCGGGCAACACCCGCACCACGATTTGCCCCGAGGCGTTGCCCGGCAGCGTGATCTCGGCGGATTGCTCGCCGCAGTCCTGCTGCCGCGTCTTCGGGTACATCCTACGTTCGAAGAGGCGCGAACGACCGGAGGCCGGGTCGAGGTACTCCACCACGAAATCCACACCATCGCTCGCCCGATGCTCGGGCGTGTCGTAATAGCAGCCTTGGGCGAGGCCGAACCGGAAGGTGAACGCGCGCAAACCCGCCGGACGGTCATAGACGAGTTCGGCCGTGGCATGCGTCCGCCAGAACGTCGGATCATCCGGAAACGGGTCCGGTTGCCCGTCGAGCGTCTCGCTGGCCGTCGGCGAAATCGCGCACCCCTCCAGCAGGATCGCGGGACCGGGCACCCCGAGGCGAGGCCGAGCATCCCGCCGGGCAACTTCCAACGGCGCGCTGGTCCGAATCGCCTCCCGGTACTGCACGGCCGCGGTGTATTGGCGAAGCGATTCCGAAAGGTCCCCGGCAGGGAAGGAGAACGCGACATCCACCTGCCCGTCCGGTGTGTCGAGCGTTCGTACCGCTTTGCCGCCCTCCAGCAAGCTGACCCGAGCCGCCCCCGCAGGAGCCGTGATCAGAAACCGTGGCACAGCTCCCACCTTCGTGTGGCTCTCGAACACCAGTTTCACCGACTCGTCGTGCGGAAGTGCCGCCGGCATCGGCGCCGAAGCGGCCGCGTCCAGGCGGCGGTAGTACCGGAAACCGCCCGGCACGGACGTGCCGACGCGCACCTCGGCATAGTCGCGGGTGATGAGCGACCATAGCGCCGTTTGGGCGTGGAGCGGGTATTTGCCTTGGTGCCGCTGGACACCCGTGTCGACGATCATCCGCGGGGGCGTGCGCGCAAAATCTTCGCGCAAGCTGTCCCAACTCCCGGGCGTCACCAGGTCCGATGTGTCGATCAACGGATCGACGTTCGCCCACGGCACCATGCCCGTCAGGAACGTCGTGTACACAAACCGCGTCGCCGGCAGTCGCCGCGCCTGCACGTAGCAATCCGGAGTGAATCCCCAGAAGAAGACGCGGTCGGTCTCCGCAGTGAGTTCGCGCACGGGAGCCACCCAGGAAACCGGCGCGGGGTCCGCGCATTCCGTGGACGCGATACGTTCCGCTAACTCGCGACCGCACATGACCAACGCAACGCCGAGCACCGCCGCCGCGCAGGTCCGTACCGCCGGACCACGCGCGCTGACACGTTCCGAAACAAGGGCCAAGACCAGGCCACAGGCCAGACTCAGCCCGGGGATCGCCTGGATGCTGTAGTGCGAAAACGCTCGTCCGCTGAGCGACGAAGCGAGGATGCCCGCCGCCGTCCAACCGAGCGCGAGCCATGGCAGCACCTGCAGCCCGCCCTTCTCCGCTCGGCGCCAGCCCCGCACCGCGACTACGGGAAGCACGACCGCCGCGGTCAGCCCGAGCGCGAAGACCACGGGCGCATGCCGGGCCGCGAGATGAAACGGCTCGAGCATCGTCGCGAGACGTCGCACCAACGGCACCGCCGGCACGTAAACTTGGTTGTTGTAGGTCCAACCGTAATAGAGCGCGTCGGCCCCCGCGCCGCGCCAGACCAGATAGCCGATCGCGAAGGCGATCGCCGTCGCGAACCCTAGCACCAGCCCGAACGCCGCGTTTCGCCATGCCCGCCGTTGCTCCGGTTCCACCACGGCGAATAGTCCGCTGATCACCAACGCCACCGCCCAGTCGAACAGCCCGGGCTGCTTGGCCAACGTCGCGAGCCCAAACAACGCCCCGCTCGCCGCGCCGGCCCACAGGCTCGGCCGGTGGCTCGCTTTCGCCAGCACCGCGAATCCCGCCACCGAGAAGAAAACCAGAAACCACTCCGTGTGCGCCGCCAGCGCGTCGTCAGCCGTGGGCAGCAGAAAGCAGAGCACCGTGAAAACCGCCGCCGCAAACGCGCCGGCTCGTTCGTTGCCGAGCAGGCGGCCGATCTGCCAGAGCCCCAGTGCCGCCACTCCGAGCATCACCGCCAGCACCGCGTGGATCGCAGTCGTGTTCCAGTGGCCGCACGCGGCGAGGATCCCCGCCTTCAGGTACGGCACGAGCGGGCTGCGCTGGTCGGCAATATCCCGGTAGAGCACACCGCCGTCGAGAATCCGCTCGGCCGCGGTGACGGTGATGCCCTCGTCCACGTTCCAGATGGCACGCTGGAGAAATGGCGCGCGCAGCGCGATCGAGGATGCCAGCAACAGCAGGCAGAAGAGAATGCGCCGGTGGGGAGGCATGGTGGCAGAATCGACCATCCGGAAGTAACAAAAGGGTGGTGTCAACGGGATGCCCACAACGACCTCGCGATCCCAATCCTCACGGTGGACTAGCCGTGCTCGAGGTGAGGGTGCGTCGCCCCCCACGCGCCGCAGCGCGCGGGTTCTCTCTGCGGAAGAATACCCACCAACCGCCTAACCTTCAGGGTGCCACAGGCATCCTTCAATCGAGCGCCGGGAGTCCGAGCCCCCGCGCGACCGCGGAAATAACCCCAGCTTCAGTTACGCTGTAAGTCAGGCCCCCGACACTCGGCCCTCGACTCTCGACCGGATCGTTACGCCTCAGCCGGCACACCAAGAGGATCTGGGCCCGATCCGGCCGTTTCCCCCGCCTCCGCGGCTGATCGCACGACAGGCGATGCCGGTGCTCCGATGCCGCCACGAGGCAAATTCCCGAATCACCGGCGGGGCCTGTACGACGAAAGTTCCTTTGCCAGTACCCCCACGGTCCCTATTCATGGCGCACTCTCCTGTGCTGCGCCGACTCAATCTCTTCCGGTTGTTCCTGCCCTGCTGTCTGCTCGGGCTGCTGCTGATCGGCATGGGAGGCCGACTCTGGTTGTTGTTCCACTACGGCACGCCCATTCCGGATGTCGCCCAGTGGCGTACGGGCATCCCGGCGCTCGCGCCAGAATGGGCCTCGGGGAACCTCGCGCTGGGCAAGGTGAACGACCCCACCGCGTTTCCGCTGCTCGGTCGGATCGTGCTCGGCTCGCTCGTCCGTGCGAACCACCAATGGGACGATCGCGTCACCACCGTGCTCGGCTCGCTGCTGCTCGCTGCGACATTCGCGCTTCTCCTTGGGGGCGCCGCACGGCGCCTCGACTGGATCGCCACGTGGGCCGCCGCGTTGTGCGCCGCCATCCTCCTCGCCTTTCCGCTCGCCTGGGAAGAGACGCTCGCAGGCTCCGCGCTGCCCGACCGCCTCGCGCTCCTGCTCGCGTTTCCCGCCGTCTGGACACTGCTCGACCGCAAGCTCGCCTCGCCCTGGTGGTGGGTCGCCGCCGCGGCGCTTCTGCTCGCCCAAACCGCCGCAATGTGGGTCGCGATCGTGACCCTCGCCGTCGCCGCAGTCGCCGCCGTACGGCTCTGCACGACCCGGGTGCGACGCGAGCGCGACATCGCCGTCATCATCCTGGCGCTCGTCGGTCTTGGGCTTCACCGCTGGCTGTATCCGGGTTGCTGGTCGGCGCTCAGCCTGCCGGGTTCGCACGATCTGAGCTCGGCGTTTGCGCTGTCCCGTCCGTCCCTGGCGTTCACGCTGCTCCTGCCGCTCGCGGCCCGCCTGGTGATCGGTGCACGTGACGGAGACCGTAAACACTCGCTGGCGCCATTCGCGGCGCTGAGCGTCGCCGGGCTCGGAGCTGTCGCCTGGATCATCGCCGAGTCGCCCGCGCGCATCCATGGTTCGACCGCCGCGGCCCAGGAGATTCTCCTGCTCCTGATCGCGCTCGGCTTCGGCACCGTCACGCAACTCTGGCGCCTGCGCTGGCAAACGCTGCCGCTTCGCGCCGCGCTCACCCTCGCGTGGGTCGCGCTTCTCGTGGCCGGTTTGCAAATCCGCCTCGACCGGATCGTCGGTCACGAACTTCCCCAAGTCGCCGCGCGGCACGAGGCCGAACTCGCCGGGTTCTCCCGCCTCCTCCGCTCGCCCACCGCCGCGATCGGAGATTCGCCCCTGCTCGCCGCCGCCGCACCGGCACTCCAATCGCCGGAGTTGCGCGCCATCCTGCCGTTCGTGCTCGGAGATCCGGTTCGCGTCGACCGCGGCCCCGCGAGCACCGATGACTTCGCTCCGCTGCGGAACGATCAGTTCTCGCTACCCACCGACGACGAGCCGGCCTGGGCCGGCGGCCCGGCGGTGGCGGCTGATGGCGGCACGATGTTCATCAGCCTGCCGCTGCCGCTCGCCTCGACCGGCGTGCTGCGCTTCCGCGTCGCCGGCGATCTCGGCACGCCGCGTTTCCCCTTCGCCTTGCGGTCGCTCGAGACCGGCGAACTCGTCCCGCTCGAACTCAACGCCCGCACCGGCGAACGCTGGCGCACGGTCAACCTGATGCGGCCCGCCGATCCGGTTGTGATCGTCGCCGGTCCTGCGGCTCTGGGCACCTGGGGAGCGTTCACCCATCCGGTTGAGATGGGCACCTGGTCGTGGTACGCCGGCAAGCTCGCGAAAAACTGGGCCTGGCTGCTCGGCGCCGGCGGCCTCGTCTTCGCCTCCGCCCTGCTGCTCCCGCTCGCGCCCCGCGCACCGCGCCGCGAGACCTTCGCCCTCGGCGTCGACGGACGGATCCACGTCGCCCGCAGCGAGGAATCGTGAGTCGCCGTACCGCTGTGACAATGACTCCGCCGGACTCCGCCTCCGCTCCGCTCGATCCGCTGCGCCGCGAGCTCATCCTCGCCCAAGTGCAGCTGATGGAACTCGAGGACACCCGCGACGACCTCTTGACGCAGCTCGCCGCCGCCCAGGCGCAGCTCGCCGAGGCGCAACAACTCGCCGACAACGCACTGCGCGAGCAGGAGTTCGGTGCTAGCCGCCACGCCGCGCTGCGCGACGAGCACGAACGCCTCGCCGCCACCGCCGCCGGATTGAACGCGCAACTCGCCGACGCGTTCACCGCGACAGCCGCCCAGTCCGCGCGCGCCGACGCACTCGAACAACAACTCGCCATCCGCGAACGTGAGGGCGCCGAACTCGCCGCCTCGGCCAGCGCCGCCACCTCTCGCGTCGCGCAACTCGATGCCGAGCGCAGAGGCATGCTGGCCTCGCGCAGCTGGCGCTGGACGGCTCCGCTGCGCGCGCTCGAGCGAGCGCTCCGTCGCCACAGAGGCACGTCGGCGTGAACGCCGCCGACATGTTTCGCCACGAACTTGAGACACCGGGGCCGCTGCAGGCGCCGGCCGGCCGGCTCTTTCTGAAGGGCTGGTGCTGCGCGCCCGGGTTCGATCAAGCGCCCGCCGTGCGGCTCATCTGCGGTACCGCCGCGGTTGCTCCCCGTGTCCGCCCCGAGCGTGTCGATGTAGCCGCAGCACTCGGCCTCTCCACGACGGCGCGCGCCTGCGGTTTCGAGTTCGTCGGAGAGCTCGCACCCGGCGTTTATCTCGCCAAGTTGGAAGCCTCGCTCGACGGCGCAGCATGGCATTGCGTGCGCCGGTTCAGCCTCGTCGCCACGACCGCTCCGCTGCGGGGCTCGATCGAGTATCCGACGACGCCCACTGTGGGCGAGAGCGTCCGCATTCAGGGCTGGTGCGCGCACCCGCAGACCCGCATCCGCGAGCTCCACGTGCATTACGGGAACCGACGGATCCCCTGCGAAATCGGTCTGCCGCGCACCGATATCGGCGCACTCGCTCCGACCTCGCCCGATGTTTCCCGTGCGGGCTTCATCACCACGAAAAACATTCCCGTCGGCCACGGCGCGCTGCGACTCTGCGCGCGCGACGAACACGGGCGCCGACATTTCCTCGCCACCGATCGCGTGGTCGACGTCCGCACCGACGAGGAGAATCCGTCGCCGCTCGATCTCGCGGCCGATGCGTTCCGCATCACGCCGCGGCGCGCCTCCGCCGAGACCTTGCCGCCGAACCGGGCCGCGCGCCCGCATCGGGTCCTTTTCGCGCTCTACGGCGACATGACCTCCAACAGCGCCCTGCATGTCGCCGCGCTCGCCAACGAACTGATCGCGCGGGGTCACGAGTGCATCGTCGCCGTGCCAAAGAACGCGGACACGGTCCGCTACCACCACGGGGCGAAGTTTCGCTGTGTCGATTTCGCCGGTTGCGGGGAGCGTGCTGCGCTTTTCGCCGGCGCCGCGTCACCGGATTTCGTGCACGCGTGGACGACCAGCGAGCGCGTGCGCCGTTTCGCCACCGCGACATGTGACGCAACCGGCGCCCGGCTCGTGATCCATCTCGAGGACCACGAGGGAAGCATCTTCGCCGCCAGCGAAGGTCGCAGCGAAGAGGAACTCGCCGCGCTGCCCGCCGCTGCGCTCGACCGACTCGTGGGCGACGACCACTCGCACCCGTTGCGCCGCACCGAGTTTCTCCAGCGCGCCGATGGCTGCACCGTCATCCTCGATCGCCTCGCCGAGCTGCTGCCGCCCGGCAAACCGTCCCGCGTGCTCTGGCCCGCCGCCGCGCCGGAATTCTGCGCCCGTCCGATTCCGTGGCCGCTGCGCGAAGCGCTCGGCTGGAGTCGCGACCACACGGTGCTGTTCTACCACGGCAACCTGCACCCGACGAATCGCGGAGAGATGGCGGAACTCTACGGAGCCGTCGTCGCGTTAAACGACTCCGGTACGCCCACCACCCTGCTCCGCGCCGGCCGTGATTTTTGTGCGCTACCGGACGGCCTCGCCAATCGCGCGGCGCCGCACGTCCTCGCGCTCGGGCGAGTAGATCGGCAGGAGCACCTCGCTCCCCTGCTCTCGCTCGCCGATTGTTTCGTGCAGCCCGGATCAGCGGATACGTTCAACAACTACCGTTTCCCCTCCAAGCTGCCCGAGTTCTTCGCGTCGGGCCGGCCAGTGATCCTTCCACGCACGAATCTCGGTGAGCACCTCCGCGACGGCGTCGACGCCGTCGTGCTCGAGCATGCCGACGCCGCCGGGATCGCCGATGCCGTGCGTCGTCTGCGCAATGATCCCGCTCTGGCCGCGCAGCTCGGGTCCGCTGCCGCGGAGTTTGCCCGCACCCGTTTCAGCTGGGCCCGCAGTGCCGACACGCTCGCGGAGTTCTATGACGCACTCCTCGCGGCCGACCGCCGCTGAGGCGTCTCAACGCAGTTCGCATCGGCCGAGGATCGCCCAATCGCGATTCACGCTGTCGGCCGGTCCGGGCAAGGTCTCGAATAGCAACTCCTCACCGTCCTCGAGCGTGAGCGTGATTCGCTCCTGCTGCCAGCCGCGGTCGGTCGGCTCATCGAACGGCCGCAGCAACCGACTGAAGAGCACCCGCCGGCTGGTCTGGCCACGCGCCGCCGCGACTATGAATTCCACGCCATCGGTGGCATCGGCACGTCGCAGTCCCTCGTACGCGCCCGGAGCGATCGCAAACTCGAACGCCAGCTCGTGTTTTCCCGCCCCCGCCTGACACCAGACGCGGGTCGGTGCATGCGCGCCGACGCCGGGCCGGCCATCGAAGCTCGCCTGCCCGAGGCCAAATTTCGCCGTGAAACGCATTGGCGGAATTGTGAGCGGCGCGAGTGTGCGCCGCTGCTTCTCGGAGAGATAAGGCTCCTCCCACACGATCTCGCCTGCATCGCTGCCCACATCGGCGCGGCACAACTCCACGTCGTCGAGGCCCAGCTGCGCCAGCCGCGCGAGCACCGCGGAAACGCGGTCCGTGGGCACGTGCACCTGCACATCCCGCACGCGCCACACCGGATTGCGATCGAGTCCGAAGACGAGCGCCGCGGTCTCGATGAGCTGGGTGTTGTCGCGTTGCGCGCCCCGCAGCACCAGCGCCGCGACGCGTTCACCAGCAAGGTTGCCGAACGCCTCGTGAATGTACGGCCAGTCCCGCTCCATGCCCCGCCGCAGCATCAAGGCGCGTCGCTGGGCATAGAACGGCGTGACTGACGACCAGTCCTCGCCCGCGATCACCAGCACATCGTCGCGGTCCGTCGTGTAGCGCAACGCCTCGCAGAGATCGCTCGAGCCGCGCGGATCCTCGAGCTGCTGCGGCCGGTGCACGCGCAGATAGGTCTGCATCTGCAACGCGAGCGCGAGCCCCACCACCGCCCAGGCCCGCCAACGCGGCAACGCGCTCTCCATCAGGCCCGAGAAGACCAGACCGGCCGCCACCATCGGCAGCACCGCCACCGCGGTGAAGTAGTACTCATGCCAAGCGTAGAGCACGGGAAACACCGCTGGCGCGAGCAGGAACAACCCCGCGCTGGCCGCCGCCCACGCCAGTCGCCGGCCGCGACAGGCAAGCACTGCGATCGCCAGCACCAACGCCAGCGTGCCGACCGGCAGGATCTCCGTCGAAATCGTGCGCCAGTGCGCCGCCCAGATCGCCGGATCCGTGCGGTAGCTCCAGTTCCCGAAGTTGTAGCCGTGCATCGACGACGAAACGAGACTTCGCGCGCCGGGATTCAGCGCCTTCGTGTGATCGCTGAACAGCAGCCACGCGTACGTCGCCGCAAACGGCGCCGCCGTGGCCGCCGCAATCCAGCCGCTCCGCTTCGCGAGCCCGCGCCACCGCGCCGCTCCTCTGTCCGCGCGCCACTCCCACCGCAGCCACCACAGCGCCCAAGCCGCGGCCGGCACGAGGTAGACCATGAACGTCGTCACCTTCACCAGGCCCGCGCCCATGCCGGCCACATTTGCGACGATCAACCAAGCCCGACTTCGCCGCTCCACCGCGGCGACAAACGCCTGCAGAAACCACAGCGCGAACATCAGCGCCATCGTCTCGATCAGGAACGCCCGGGCGTAGAAGATCAGCAGCGGGCACGTGAGCACCATCCCGAGCACCGCCGCACGCGCCGGCCATGCGGTGCCGAGTCGTTTCAACAACAACCACACGGCCGGCAGCCCGAGGAAGAAACACACCGCGCTCACCAGTCGCCCGCATTTGATCAGCGAGAGTCCGGTGATGTCGCTCACGACCACGACCGTCCATTGGTAGAGGGGAAACTCGAACGGAATCGACCACGGCTTTCCCAGCACCGGCGTGGGGTACGCGAACGAGAAGTTGTGTTCGCGCTGCACGAACATCGCAGTGATCGCGGTCTGCGTCTGGCGAAAGCCATTGCCGGGCAGGGCGCGGCTGCGCCAACCACTCGCCACGCCCCAGATGGAAAACGCGATCAATACGCACAACAGGGCGACGACGAAAACGCGTTCGCCCCGACCGGGGTTGGGTTGGCCTGCCATCTCCATGTGGGGAGGCCCACAAAAGAGAACAGCGCCGCACCTTGCCAATCCGGTTTTGCGCTCCGCTCAGCCCTGAGCAAGCAGTCGGGCGACGAGCGGTCGCGGGACGCGCGCAGGAAAATGGCCGCGTCGCTGGTCACGCGAGCCGCGCTATCCCAGCGCACCGATCGGCTGGCGCTCGTCCCTCGACGCTGAACTCTCGACCGGAATCGTTCGGCTCAGGGCTTCACCGCGCGCAACGTGAGCGGACCGAGCGCGGCCCAGTCGAACGCCCAGTTGCCGCTCGGCCCGTCCGTCGTTTCGAGGAGCAGTTCCGCGCCCTCCGTCAGCTCGAGATCCAGCACGAGGGACTGCCGGCCGCGGTCCGCCGCGTTGCGCGCCGGGTCGAGCAACCGCTCGAAGAGGACCCGTCGGCCGCCATCTCGCCGTTGCTCGATGACGGCGAACCGCACGCCGTCGGTACCCGTGCCGGGCGCCCTGCCCTCGTAGGCGCCTGGGTAGATCAGGTAGCTGGTCTCCAGATGGCAGCGACCCGCGGGCGCCGTGAACCACAACCGCGTCAGCGGATGCATGCTGAAGAAAACTTCCCCGCTCTCCTCCGCGCACGAGTAGTCGAAGGTCGCCTCGCTCCGCCGCGGCTCCGGCGTGAACCCACGGAAATTCCGCCGCAGCATCGGCGGGAGTTCCGCCACCTCCACCACGCGGCCCTTCAGCGATCTTTCCTCCGCAGCGGGTGCGGCCGGCAGTCGCAACGACGCGATCGGCATGGTGCGCACGAGCTCGAGTGCCGTGGGCCACACACCGGCCGGCACGTACACGTCGTCGTCGCCAATTCCGAAAAGCGGCCGCGGCTCGAGGGCGAAACGCGCGGTGGTGACCTCGATGAAGGCGCGGTTCGCGCGTTGCGCGCCATTCACGATCAGCGCGCCGATCCGCTCGCCGTCGAGCGCCGCATAGCTCCGGTCCACGAGCGGCCGGTTGTCCATGCTGCCGCCATGGAACATCAGCGCGCGCCGCTGCGCGTGGTACGGGACCATCGCGCTCCAGTCGTAGCCAGACACGATCAGCATGTCGTTCTCGTCGGTGATCGTGCGCAGGATCTGCGTGAGATGACTGCCAGGCGGGATCGCTTGCGCCTGAGTTTCCGCGTAACCCGTCCAATAGCTCCGCGCCTGCAGCAGCGGGATCGCGACCAACAACGCTCCCCCGGCCCAACGCCACCGTGGCCGCCCGAGCAACGCCCCGATCGCCAGCGCCAGCGCGGCCGCGAGGAAGCTCGCATTGGCCGTGAAATAATAGTCGTGGACCTTGTAGAGCACCGGGAAGACCAGCAGCGGCGCCGCAAACACCGCCGCGGCGCCGAGTGGCAACGCCCGTCGACCGCGCGCCAGCAGCAGCGCGACCACGCCCGTCACCAGCACCACCGGCCCGGCGACGCCGTGCAGGATGTTCGCCCCCTGCCCGAGCCACAGCGCCGGGTCGATCCGCTCCGCCCAGGTGCCCAGGTTGAAATCCCGCAGGTTCGCCGACACCGCAAACTGCGCGGCCGGGTTCCGCACCTTCACCGCATCCGCAAACCGCACCCACGCCACGCTCGCCGCCACCGGCACGACGACGAGGGCCAGCGCACGTCCGCAGATTCCGATCACACCGCGCCAGCGCGCCCGTGCCTCCGACTGGTGCCGGTGCTCCCGGATCACGAGTGCCAGCGCCCACGCTGCGGCCGGCATCAAGACCACGGCAAACGTCGTCACCTTCACCAACCCCGCGCCGATCCCGGCAACGTTGGCCACCACGCCCCACCCCACGCTGCGTTTCTGCAGTGCCCGGCCGAAGGCCGCCAGAAACCACAGCGAGAACAGCAACGCCATCGTCTCGATCAGAAACGCGCGCGCGTAGAAAACGTGGATCGGACACAACAGCACGAATCCGAGCACCACCCACCGCCGCGTCCGCTCGACGCCAAGTTGCCCGAGCAGAAACCAGATCGCGGGTAGCCCCAGGTAAAAGCACGCCGCGCTCACCCAACGCGCCGCGGTGACGAGCGGCAGTCCCGTCGCGTCGGCGACCGCGACGACCGTCCATTGGTAGAGCGGAAACTCGAACGGCACCGACCACGGTTTGCCGAGCACCGGCGTGGGATACTCGAGCGCGAAGTTGTGCTCCTTCTGAATGAAATACGCGGACACCGCCGTCTGCGCCTGGCGGAACTCGTGGCCGGGCAGGTTTTGGTTCGTCCAGCCGCGCGTGATCGCCCACAGGTGCAATCCGAGGATCAGCAGAAACCAGCCCGCCAGCCACCAGCCGCGCGTCGCTCGTGTCGGCTGCGGTTCGGCGGAGGTTTCGAGCGTCGTCATCGAGTATTGGTTTCGCGGTTTGTCGCACGACAGTGCGGTCGCGCGCCAGGGTGCCAACAGGGAAGTCGCGCGTGCGTTTCCGGTGTCCGCCTAAGAATCTTTACTGCCGTCGCGCCGCGCCGGTAAGACCTTGCCGCTCCGACATGTCCGCACCGGCTCCGACCGTCACGTTCAGCATCGACCAACCCGCCGACTGGCGCCTCACCGCGCCCGCGCTGGAAATCGCCGGCTGGTTGTACCCGGACAACGAAGCTGCCTGCCTCGATATCCGCGCCCGCGTCGACAAACGCGTTTTCCTCGGCCTCCACGGGCTCGACCGCGACGACCTCGCCACGCGTTTCCCGGGAAACCTCGCCGCCCGCCGCAGCGGTTTCCGCATCGCCGCGCATGTCTGGACCGGCGCTCGCACCGTCGCGCTCGACTGGCAGGACACCGCCGGCGCGTGGCATGAGTTCTTCCGCGCCGCGCTCGACCTCACCGCGCTGCCGACCACCGCACGGCAGCCGAAGATCCTGAAGACGGCGTACGTCTACGAGACGCTCGACCACCTCTATCGCGCCTGCCACAGCGCGTCGTTCTTCGCGATGTGCCGCGAAGCGGACCGCATGTTGCGCGAAGTGCTCGTCTTCACCACCGAAGTGCCGCGCGGCGATGGCTTCCATGGCTTCATCGAAAATCCCGGCTACTGGCTGCAGGCGCAGTATGACAAATTTCGCGTCACCGGTTGGACCTTCGGCATCGGCTTCGACATCGCGCGCCTCCACGCCACCACCGGCGTCGGCGCCGGCAACCGCCTCATCTACCCGAAGGAACGTCAGGACGTCGCCGAGGGGCACCCCGAGCACGCCAACGCCCTGCGCGCCGGCTTCTACGGCCTCGTCGATGTGCGCGCCGATCTCCCCGGCCCCGCGCACCTGCGCGTCTACGCCGACCAGCCCGACGGCCGCCGCCTGCTCGTCTTCTCGCGCCGCATGTTCCTCGACAAACGCGACGAGCACAGCGGCCCGGTCCCGATCTTCCGCCCGTGGAAATTCCGGCTCTGCCAACTCGCCCTGCTGCGCGGAGCCGTGCTCGGCCGCTTCAAGCTCCAGGACTGGGAGTATCCATTTTCCGAGATGCGCCGCCTGCGCGCCGATCTGGATCGTTCGCTCGGCCGCACCGTCGGCGCCCCACCGCCGCCGGCTGTCGTCGTCCGCCGCAGCCAACAGGATCCCTACTCGCGCTGGGTCTGGCACAACCGCCCCACCCCGCGCCTACTCGCCGCGCTCGGCGCCGACGCCCAAACCGCCGTCGCCGCGGGCGGTCCGCTGATCAGCCTGCTCGTGCCGGCGTACAACACGCCGGAGAACTACCTGCGCCAGCTCCTCGACTGCCTGCGCGCGCAGCTCTACCCGCGCTGGGAACTCTGCATCGCCGACGACGCCTCGCCCAAGCCGCACGTCCGCGCGATCCTCGAGGAAGCCGCCAAGGCCGACCCGCGCATCCGCCCCGTTTTCCGCAAGGAAAACGGCCACATCTCCCGCGCCACCAACTCCGCGCTCCAGATCGCCACCGGCGAGTTCGTCGCCCTGCTCGACCACGACGACCTGCTCCCGCCCGACGCCCTCCTCCACGTCGCCCAGTCGATCCTAGCGCATCCGACCGCCGGTTACCTCTACACCGACGAGGACAAGATCGACGACACCGGCCGCCGCTTCGACCCGCAGTTCAAGGGCGACTGGTCGCCCGAGATGGCGATCACGCACAACTACACGCACCATCTCACCGTCATCCGCCGCAGCGTCGTCAACGACGTCGGCGGCCTGCGCCCCGAGTTCAACGGCGCGCAGGACATCGACCTCTTCCTCCGCTGCTTCGAGAAGATCGCCCACGCGGACGTCGTCCACGTCCCCTTCGTCTGCTACCACTGGCGCGCCCACGCCGAGAGCACCGCCTCGCGCGGCGACCAGAAAGGCTACCTCTTCGATGCCGCCCGCCGCGCCATTGCCGAGGCCTGTCAGCGCCGCGGCCTGCGCGCCGAGCCGATGCTGCCCGAGTGGGCCACGCGCTACGCCTGCTGCCTGCATCAACTCCGCTGGGATCCGACGATCCTCCGCGAGAATCCCGTTACCATCGTCATCCCGACGAAGAACCGCGGCGACCTCCTCGCCCGCTGCCTCGACTCGATCGCCCGCACCACGCCGCGCGAAAGCGTGCAGGTGATCGTGGTCAACGACGGTTCCGACGAGCCTGCCACGCTCGCCCTTCTCCGCTCGCTCCCCGCGCGCGCCGACCTGCGCTGCGCCGTGCTCGATCTCCCGGCCGATCCTGCGGGCTTCAACTACTCGCGCCTCGTCAACGCCGGCTCCGCGCACGCCACCACGCCGCTGCTCCTCCACCTCAACAACGACGTCGAGGCGCTCCGCCCCGGCTGGCTCGAGGAGCTCGCCGGCTGGCTCACCGTCCCCGGAGTCGGCGTCGTCGGCGCGAAGTTGCTTTATCCCGACAGCACGATCAACCACGCCGGCATCGGCCTGAGCCGCCACGACCGCCTCCCGCACACGCTCTTCGAGCGCGAACCCTCCGAGGACCTCGGCCTGCTCTTCCTCCCCCACGCCGCGCGCAACGTCGCGGCCGTCACCGGCGCCTGCCTGCTCACGCGCACCGCCCTCTACCGCGAGCTCGGCGGCTTCGACGAGACCGACTTCCGCGTCGCTTACAACGACGTCGACTTCTGCCTGCGCGCCTGGGAGCGCGGCCAACGCGTCGTAGTCACGCCGCAAGCCGTGTTGCAGCACGTCGGCAGCGCCTCCCGCGGCCGCGAGTACACCGAGAAGGAGCACCTCGCTTTCGTCGCCCGCCATGGCGCGTACCGTGATCCGTTCCTCAGTGACACCTACGACTTCCCTCCCGCCGCCCCGCGCCTTAACCCCTACCACTACCGCTACGCCGGCGATTCAGGCTTCACGCCCGACCTTCCGATGGTGGGTCGGGCTTTATGCCCGACATCCGACCTTCCGCCCGGTGGGGCGGGCTTTACGCCCGCCATTCCGATCGCTCGACGCCTCCACCTCCTCTTCGTCACCCACAACCTGAAGTTCGAGGGCGCGCCGATCCTGCTCTTCGAGCAGGCGCGTCATCACGCCTCCGTGCCGGGCGTGAGCGTGCGCGTCGTCTCGCCCGAGGACGGCCCGCTGCGCGCCCGCTACGAGGCGCTCGGCATCCCGGTCGAGGTCTGGGACACCTCCGCGATCCTCACCGCGGCCGACACCGGCCAGTGCGACGCCGCCATCGCCGCGCTCGCCGCCGCGCACACGTTGCCCGAGATCGACCTGGTCGTCGGCAACACCGTGCTCACTTTCTGGACTGTCGCGTTCGCCGCGCGGCTGAACAAGCCCTCGCTGCTCTACGTCTACGAAAGCTGCACGCTCGACAAACTCTTCGCCCGCGCCGGCCTGCCCGCGCGCCTGCGCGAACCCGCCGAGGCCGCGCTGCGCGACGCCACCCGCGTCTGTTTCGCCGCCCACGCCACCGAGGCGGTCTTCCAGGAGCAGAACCACCACGACAACTTCCGCCACGTGCCGAGCGCGGTCGACGTGTCACGCATCGAGCAGTTCGTCGCCACCTCCGACCGCGCCGCGCTCCGCCGCAAGCACGGCATCCCCGCCGACGTGCCGCTCGTCATCAACGTAGGCTCCGTCTGCGAGCGCAAAGGCCAGCACATCTACCTCCGCGGCATCGACCGCCTCCGCAAGGAGTGGCCGGCCGCGTTTCCCGGCAAACCGTTCCCGCTCTTCCTCATCATCGGCGCCCGCGAAGGACTCTACCTCGAGAGCGTCCAGCAGGACATCGCCCTGCTCGGCCTCGACGAAGTCCGTGTGCTCGCCGAGCGCGGCGACATCGACGACTTCTTCCGCATGGCCGACCTGCTCGTCTGCACAAGCTTCGAGGAGTCGTTCCCGCGCGTGCTGCTCGAAGCGATGGCCTTCGGTGTCCGCATCGTGAGCACAGATGTCTTCGGCATCCCCGAGATGCTCGTCGCCAACGACGAGGCGCACCTCATCCCCGCCGGCGACCCGGCGAAACTTTCCGTCGCGCTCGCGAAGGCGCTCGGCGAGCACTTCGCCGGCGACGACTGGATGGTCTCGATGGCCCGCGCGCGCGTGCACCGGCACTTCGACACCACAAAGCTCCTCCCGCAGCACCTCGCCCTCTGCCGCGAAGCGGCGCTCGGCTAAACGTTTCTCCGCTCGATGATCGAGATTTCCCACGCCTTTTTCCATCTCGACGCGCCCGCCGCGGGCGAAACACCGCCCGCCGGCCGCACCACCCTGCGCGGTTGGCTCGTCGCCAAACCGGGCCAACACTTCGTCGATCTCCGCGCGCGCGTCGGCCAGCGCGTCTTCCCCGGTATCTACGGCCTGCCGCGGCCGGACCTTGCGGAGTTCTTCAAAGCCCGCGAGCCGCGTCTGCTCGCCGCCTTCGAGCAGCCCGTCGTTCTCGCCGCCGGGCCAAACGCGATCAGCTTCGAAGCCTGCACACTCGCCGGCGAGTGGCTCGCCGTCCACACGCTCGAGCTCACCGCGGGCCCCGCGCCCGCAACCGCGCCCGGCGCCCCGGCGAAGGACGCATCGCTGCGCGCGGTGGAGTTCGCCCGCGCACTGCACCTACTGCTCCGCCGCGCGGCAGGCGAACAACAACCCGACTGGTCGACGCTTGCCACGGAGATCGCCGCCGCGCTGCCGCACCCGTCCACCACGCGTTTCGCCCACGCGCCGTTTCACGGCCACTTCGACGAACCCGCTGCACTCGCCCGCGGCGCCTATGGCCGCGTGAACCTCATCGGTTGGCTCTTCCACGAGATCGAGCCGGTCCGCCGCGTCTTCGCCACGTTCGACCTGCAGACCGTCCAGGAGTTGCAACCAGCCGGCGATTACGCAGGTGTGCCCGCCCGTTTCCCGCAGTTCGCCAACGCGACCAACTGCCGCTGGAGGGGCTTCGTCGATTCGCCCGCCCAGCTCCCGCAGCCGCGCACGCTCCGCCTTTACGCCGAGCTGGCGGACGGTTCCTGGCATCTCTGCAACGTCCAGCGCACGCTGCTCTGGGACGTCGAAACGGAGAAGCGCGGTTATCCCCGTTTCTCCCGCACGGCGTTCCTCGCCGCCGTCTGGGCGCTCCATGTCGCGCTACGCCGCCGCGGCACGCCGACCGAGCGCCTGCGCGCGCTCCTGCCCGAGCTGCGTCCAGTGTGGAACGCCTTTCGCACCCTCGCGCCACGTCGAGGGCCGTCGATGGGCGGCCTCTCCGGCGAGCTCTACGCGACCGATCCTGCCAAGTCCGAACCGCGCCGCCTGCTGCTGGTCACCCACAACCTCAACCTCGAGGGCGCGCCGCTCTTCCTCGCCGAGTTCGCCGCCCATTGCCGCCACGCCGGCCGGGCGGAGATCACCGTCGTCTCCGGGAACGAGGGCCCGCTGCGCAAACGTTACGAGCAGCTCGGCGCCGCGGTGAAAGTCGTCGACCTCGCGCCGCTCGCGCACTCCACGACCCCCGCCGCCCAGCGCAACGCGCTCCGCCGAATCGTCCGCGAGATCGATTTCGCAGCCTGCGACCTCGTCGTGGCCAACACGCTCACGAGCTACTGGGCGATCCACGCCGCGCGCGCCGCCCACCGGCCGTCGCTCTTTTACATCCACGAAAGCACCACGCCGGCCGCCTTCTTCCACGACCGCTCGCCCGCGGCGTTGCCCGGCATCGAGCAGGCGTTCTCGGTGGCGACCCGCGTGTCGTTCCTCACCGGTGCCACGCGCCGCTATTACACGGCGTTTTCCGACGGCGCGAACTACCGCATCACCCCCGGCTGGATCGACCTGCGCTCGCTCGACGCCGTCCGCACTGCGCGCCCGCGCACCGAACTCCGTCGCCGCCTCGGCATCGCGGAGCATGAGCGCCTCGTGATCAACGTCGGCACCGTCTGCGACCGCAAAGGCCAGATCCTCTTCGCGCGCGCGGTCGACCTGCTTTGCCGCCGTTATCCCGCCGCCGAGAAAGTCCGCTTCCTCATGGTCGGCGGACGCGACACGGACTACGACCGCGACCTCCTCGCGCAGCTCGCCACGCTAGACCGCCCCAATCTTGCCGTCGTCCCCGAGAGCGAAGACGCCGCCGCGTTCTATGGCGCGGCTGACGTGTTTGTCTGCTCTAGCTTCGAGGAGTCGTTCCCGCGCGTCATCCTCGAAGCGATGGCGTTTTCGCTGCCGATCGTCAGCTCCGCCGTGCACGGCGTGCCCGAGATCGTGCGACATGACGAGGAGGCGGTGCTCGTCTCGCCCGGCGACACCTGGGCGCTCGCCGAAGCGCTCGAGCAAATCCTCACGCAGCCGGCCTGGGCCGCCCAGCTCGGCCAACGCGCCCGCCGCCGCCTCGAGCAGACTTTCACCACCGAGCGCGTCCAGCCGCTCCATTACGCCCTCGCCTGCGAAACCGCCGCCGCGCAGATCTGAGCCATGCGTGCGGACTGGCAACACGCCCTCGAAATCCACCCCGCCGGCTGGCGCTTCCCCGCCGGCAAATCGTGGATCGCCGGCTGGCTCGTCTCGCGCTCGGGTCGCGCGCCCGCTGATGTGCGCGCCTGGATCGACAAACGCCCCTTCCTCGGCCTCTGCGCACTACCGCGACCCGAGGTGCAGCAGACCATCGCCGGCCGCGCCGATGCCCCCGCTGCCGGTTTCTCGTTTCTCCTCGAGCCACACCGCGGCGCGCGTCGGCTTCGCCTCGAGGTCTGCGATCTCTCGGGCGAGTGGGAGGAGTTCGCCACGCTCGAAATCGCCGTCGCCGACGATGCACCCGCCCCGCCCTCCGAGCCCGCGCCCGATTACGCCGCGCTGCTTCGCGCACTCCTTCAATCCCATCGTCGCCGCCCCACCGCACCGCTGGACGTGCTGGCCGCCGATATCGTCGCCGAACATCGGGCACAGCCTCTCGACACCGAGCCGAATCCGCCCTTCTGGGGAAAACTCGAAGAACCCGCCGCCACCGGCCGCCTGAAGTACGGTCGACTCACCGTCACCGGCTGGCTCGCACACAAGGAACGCGCCATCACCGCGCTCACCGCCGTCCTCGACCCGCAAGCGCCGACTCCGCTCCTGCACGGCCAACCGCGGCGCGACGTGTCCGGGCTCTTCGCCGATCTCCGCGGCACGGAGAACTCGCAGTTTCTTGGCAACGTCGATCTACCCGCCGGTCTGCCTTTGCCCGCGGCGCTGCGGATCTTTGCCACGCTCGACAACGGACACACTGAGCTCGTCTTCACGCGACGCTTTCGCCCAACCGTGGTCGCCGGCGCCGAGCCGCCGCCGCCCGCGTTCTCGCCGACCCACTTCTTTCGTTGCGCGCTCGCGCTGCGGCGCGCCGCAAAAGCACAACAGCTGCCCGCCTCCGGTTTCCTCGCCGCCGTCCGCACCGCCTGGCGCGCCTATCGCGACGATGCCCCGCGCGTCGCCGCCTCAGCCTCTCGCCTCTCGCCTCTCGTCTTTCGTCTTTCGTCCGTATCCCGCCCGCTCCGCGTCCTCCTCGCGACGCACAATCTCAATTTGGAGGGCGCGCCGCTTTTCCTCTTCGAGTACGCTCGTTATCTGGCTGCACAGCCGGGTTTCGTCGTTCACCTCGTTTCGCCCGCCGACGGCCCGCTGCGCGAACGTTTCGCCGCCGCCGGCATCGCGATCACGATCGTTGATCTTCAATCCGCGCTCACAGCCGACAACAAAGCCAGGTTCCACAGCGCACTCGCGCAACTCGCACCGCGTTTCGCCGCTGAGAAGTACGATCTTGTCGTCGCCAACACCATGGTCGCGTTCTGGGGCGTGCAACTCGCGCGCCAGCTCGGCGTGCCCGCCTTGCTCTACATCCACGAGAGCGCGCCCGTCCGGCGCTTCTTCGCGCCGCTGCTGCCGGCAGCGTTGATCCCCGAAGTCGAAGCGGCGTTCGGCCTCGCCGCTCGCGTGGCCTTCATCGCCGCCGCCTCCCTGCCGGTGCATGCGCGCCACGAGCGCCGCGGCAACTTCGCGTACACCCCGAGTTGGATCGATGTCACACGTTTGGAGAGCTACCGCTCCGCCCACTCGCGCGCCGCGTTGCGCGCCCGACTCGGCCTGCCCGCGGACGCCCTCGTGATCGCCAACATCGGCTCCGTCTGCGAACGCAAGGGCCAGCACATCTACGTGCGCGCGATCGAGCTGCTCGAGCGCGAATTCGCCCGCGCCGCCACTGCGCTGCCGCCGCGTCGTTACCTCATGGTCGGCGGCCGCGAGGGCATCTACCTCGACTCGCTCCGCCACGATATCGCGCTGCGTCGGCTCGAAAACATCGAGATCGTGCCAGAGGTCGATGATCCATTCGCCTACTACGGCGCGGCCGATGTGTTCGTGTGCTCCAGCTTCGAGGAGGCGTTCCCGCGCGTGCTGCTCGAAGCCGCGGTGTTCGAACTGCCCATCGCCTCAACCGACGTGAACGGCGTGCCCGAGATGCTCGGTGCCGACGATGCCTGGCTCTGCCCGCCCGGCGATCCCGCCCGTCTCGCCGCCGCCATGCGCGGCGCCATCGAGTCGGTCTGCGCGAACGACCGCACCCGCACCACCCGCGCCAAGTCCTCGGTCGTCGCCCGATTCGACGCCCGTACGAACCTCCCGCAACACCTCGCGCTCACGCATTCGGTCGCCGCCCGTTCCCGATGAACCCATCCGCCGAGCCAGCACTCCCACCCCGTGGCGAGTTTTCCGAACCGGGTTACCTGCGGCTGCACCCCGATGTCGCGGCCGCTCTCGAAGCCGGCGTCGTGGGCTCCGCTTGGCAACACTTCGTGCTGCACGGTCATCGTGAGGGCCGCGCATGGGTGAGGCAGGCGGACCCGCTGATCGGCGTGAATCGCGAGATCGCGCCGGGAGATGACATGTTCCTCGGTAACGCCGACCACTATTTCGATGTCGGCGCGTCGGCTCTGGGCTGCATCGGGACCGCGGTGACAACGGCCGGTCGCGATCCGGCGTCGATCCGGACGATCCTCGATCTGCCCTGCGGCTACGGCCGTGTGACGCGTTTCCTCCGCAAGGCGTTTCCCGGCGCGCGCCTTACCGCCTGCGACCTGCAGGCCGATGGCGTCGCGTTCTGCGCCCGCACATTTGGCGCCGAGCCGGTGGTTTCGGCCAAGGTCATCGGCGAGATCCCGCTGCGCGGCACCTTCGACCTGATCTGGTGCGGCTCGCTGCTCACCCACCTCTGCGAGCAGCGGTGCCTCGAGTTTCTGCGCTTCTTCCGCGGCCTGCTCGCGGCCGATGGAATTCTCGTCCTCACCATGCACGGCCGCGCCACCGCGGCCGAGCTCGCCAACGGCCGCAGCCGAGCCGATCTCGATCAACCACGCATCGCGCAACTCCTCGCCGACTGCAACAAGCGCGGTTTCGCCTACGTGGACTACGCCGGCCAATCCGACTACGGCTTCAGCCTCGTGCGGCGCGATTATCTCACCGGGCACTTGCTGTCCGCCGCCGGACTGCGGCTGGTCGACTATCAGGAGAAGGGGTGGGACTCGCGTCAGGACGTGCTCTGCCTCCAGCGCGGTTGAGCGGCTGCGAGCGCCACCGCGGCTCCAGATCCAGGGCACGCCGCCGCGCCCGGGATCGGCTCCGCTTCGGCCGTTGCCGCGTGTTCGCCGGTCCCGATAGGCTGCTGGCTCGAACGCATCCCCGCACCATGCCCGAAACGCTGCAACGCCTCTTCCTCCTCGCCGCCCCGTTCTCGCTGATCCTGCAGATCGCGCTCTGTGTCCACGTCTACAAGACCGGTCGCCCCTACTGGTGGATCTGGATCATCTTCATGGGCTCCCTGCTCGGATGCGTCGTCTACGCGCTTGTCGAACTCCTGCCCGACGTGAAGCGCAACAGCCCGCGGCTCGTCCGCACCTCGTGGCTGGTGCCGCGCAGCATCCGCCTCCGCCGCGCGCGCGAGGTGGTCGAGGAGAGCCCCACGGTGGAGAACAAACTCGCGCTCGCCGCCCTGCTCTCCGATCTCGACCGCGCCGCCGAAGCCGAAGCCGTCGCGGTGGAGTGCCCTTCCGGCGTCTTCAAACGGGACCCCGAAGTCATCGCCGAAGTCGCCTGGTATGAGCTCGCCGTCGGCAAACTCGCCGAGTCCGAGACGCTGCTCGACCAAGCCGATGCGAAACACAATCGCGTCGCGAAGGCCCGCCTCGATCTCCTCCGCGCTCGCGTGCTCCTCGGGAAGAACGATCTCGCCGGCGCGCACGCTCTGCTCGTTTCGCTGGTGCCGATCGTGCTCGGCGAGGAACCGCGTTACCACCTCGGCCGCTGCCTCGCGGCCATGGGCCGGCACGCCGAGGCCCGCGAACTTTTCACCGACATCACGAGGAAATACCGCAAAGGCGGCGCGATCTGGCGCCGCGCCGAGAAGAACTGGTTCAAGCTCGCCCGGCGCGCGCTCGACGAACTGGAGCGCCTCCCCCCGCCGGCCTCCGGCACCGCGCGATGATCGGCGCTCCACCGCGCTTGCCCCGCTCCGGCCGAGCGTCTTGATAGTCGGCCTTTGCGCCGGATGGCATGAACGAGAACCACGCCTACATCTTCGACGTCGAGCAGCCCACCTCGTGGGTCTTCGACGGCACTCCCACTTGGATCGCCGGCTGGTTTCTTTCGAAAACCGGCGCCGTGTTCTCCGACATCCGCGCCGTGATCGCCGGCCGCGCCTACCTCGGCGTGTTCGGCCTGCCACACGAGCACATGGAGAAATGTCACCGCGGCCGCTTCGGCCTGCCGCACGCC